>CAJMOS010000122.1 GCA_905215015.1 uncultured bacterium
GGAGGAGGCGATCAAGGCGGTCGCCAACGCCATCAGACGGAACAAGGCTGGAATCGGCGACGCCCATCGTCCGCTCGGTTCGTTCCTTTTCGCCGGTCCTACCGGCGTCGGAAAGACCTTGCTTGCCAAGGTGCTTGCCGGTTTCCTGTTCGACGACGAGAAGGCGTTGACCCGCATCGATATGAGCGAGTATATGGAGAAATACTCGGTATCCCGCTTGATTGGAGCGCCTCCGGGGTATGTCGGCTATGACCAAGGCGGGCAGCTGACCGAGGTGGTCCGCCGCCGCCCCTACTCGGTGATCCTGTTCGATGAGATCGAGAAGGCCCACCCGGATGTCTTCAACATCCTCCTGCAGGTGCTTGACGACGGGCGTCTGACCGATGGCCAGGGAAGAGTGGTGGACTTCACCAACACGGTGATCATCATGACCAGCAACCTGGGATCGGCCGACCTGCTCGGAGCGACCAACTTCGCCGAAGGCAAAGCGAGGGTCATGGAGGCGATCAGAGCCGCCTTCAAGCCCGAGTTCATCAACCGTATTGATGAAATCGTGGTCTTCAAGAGCCTTGGAGACGCGCAGCTCCGCTCGATTGTCACGCTGCAGCTTGAGGAGCTGAAGAAGCGGCTGGAGGGCAGGAACCTGCATCTCGTCTGGGACGACAAGGTGGTCGACTTGGTCTTCAAGAAAGGCTACAGCCCCGCCTATGGCGCGCGTCCGATTCGCCGCGCAGTACAGGACTATGTGGAGGACCCGCTTGCTGAGAAGCTGCTTGAAGGTGTCTTCCTGGAGGGTTCCACCATCCACTTGAGCGTGGGTTCCACCGGAGAGGTGACCATCTCCTGACCGATTTCCAGGTCGCAAGCGTGCCGGCATCAGCATTGGGCTGGTGCCGGCGCGTTTTGTTTTGTGGGGTGTCTGTCAGTCCTGGTGTTCTTGGTCGAGCAACGCCTGGTAGGACGAGGGCGTGTCGACGTCGGTGACGTAGCTGCGGTCGTCACTTTTCTTGAGGGTGATGGTATAGGAGGCAAGCACGTCTTTCATCCGCATTCCTGTGCCGGCGGCCAGAATGGCGGGAATCAGGGCAGCCTTCACCAGCACCGGGTGGCCGGCGACCCCGTCCACTATCGGACGGATCCCATCGGTCCGGTGGTCCCATGCCCCTGCCAACTCCCGGTAGTGCCTGCTTCTGACGAGCGGCATGTCGGCCAGGGCGATGAAGAAGTCATCCGGGTGGGGGAGTGCCTGCACCCCTGCCTGTATGGAGGAAAGCTGTCCGCTCTCGTAGCGTTCGTTGCGGACGATGGTGATTTCGGGATAAGGGGCAAGCAGTGACTCGACCCGCCCGCCCTGGAAGCCGGTGACGACGATGGTCTTCAGCCCCGCTCCAAGGGCCGCCTCTGCAGCATGGACCACTAGTGGCTTGCCCTCGGTCTTCCAGAAAAGTTTTTCTCCGCCGGCGCGGGAAGCAAGTCCGGCGGCAAGGATGATCGCGTACATGGGCACAGTATAGCACTCTTTCAGTGTTGCCGGTCTTTGCGCTACGATGGCGTACACGCTTGCCACGTATGTGAACTGTATTGCCGTCATCGCAGGCACCCTGCTCGGGGTGTTGCTGCATCGCCGGATCAAGGAGTCCTACCAAGACATCGTCATCGGGTCCACTGGCTTTGTCACCGTCGTCATCGCACTCGGGATGGCCATGAAGAGCGCATCCTATCTGACGATGGTGTCCAGCGTGATTCTCGGTGGATTCCTCGGGACTGCGCTTTATATTGAGGACCGGGTCCTTCATCTCGGTGGGCGTCTGCAGGAGCTGACCTCGAAAGGGGGGGGAAGCCTCTGGTTTCGCTACAGGCTTTCTGTCCGCCTCGGTATTGTTCTGCACTGGGGCCATGGCTATCGTCGGTTCGATCCAGGCAGGTACTTCCCACGACTATCGGCTGTTGCTGGTCAAATCGGTGATGGATGGCTGCATGGCGGTTGCCTTTGGAGCCGCTTATGGACCGGGTGTCGCCTTCAGCGCCCTGAGCCTGTCGCTCTATCAGGGTTTCTTCACCCTCTTCGGCGGCTGGTTGCAACCCCGTCTCGGGGATGAGGGAATCAACGAAATGGGGGCTGTTGGGGGCGTGTTGCTGTTGATGGTGTCCTGCAACCTGCTTGGTCTGCGCAAGACCAAGGCGGGAGACTATCTTCCCGCCATCGCCCTTGCTCCACTCTTGGGCAAGGTCCTTGCCCGTTTCTGACGACGAAAAACCGGCCCCGTTTGAGGAGCCGGCCGCTTCTTCGAAACTGGACTTAGTGTTTCAGGCTCTTTGCGTTGAGCAATGCCGTCTCGACAGTCGTGTTCTGGGGGACCGGGCACTTCTTCAGGTGCCAGATCTCGTTGGCATACTCGTCGATGGTACGGTCACTGGAGAACTTCGCGCTGCTGGCGATGTTCAGGACTGCTTTCTCGTTCCAGGCATGCTGGTCGTCGCGGTAGAGTTCCAGCGCCTTCCTGTGCTCGTCGCGGTACATGGCCAGATCGGCGAAGAGGAAGTAGCGGTCACCCTGGTCAAGCAGGCTGGACCAGAGCGGGTCGAAGATTCCCTGCTCGTTGACGTTGAAGAATCCGCTGCGGACCAGTTCGACCATCGCCTTGATTCCGTCGTCCTTGTTGATCCATTCCCAAGGGTCGTAGTTGCCGGCCAAGGCTGCGATTTCCTCCTCGGTATGTCCGAAAATGAACATGTTCTCCTTGCCTGCCGCTTCGGCCATCTCGACGTTTGCACCGTCCAAGGTTCCCATCGTCAGGGCGCCGTTGATCATGAACTTCATGTTGCCGGTGCCGCTGGCTTCGGTTCCCGCGGTGGAAATCTGCTCGCTGATGTTGCTGGCGGGGATGATGTGCTCCGCCAGGGTGACGCGGTAGTTTGGCAGGAAGAAGACCTGCAACCGGTCACGGGTCTCCGGGTCGGAGTTGACCACCTTGGCGACATTGTTGATGAACTTGATGATCAGCTTGGCGTTCACGTAGCCGGGAGCGCTCTTGCCCGCGAAGAAGAAGGTGGTGGGAGTCATGCCCTTGGTCATCTCGCCATGGTTCTTCAGGTCGTTGTACAGCAGCACGACATGCAGGATATTGAGCAGCTGGCGCTTGTACTCGTGGATCCGCTTGACCTGCGTGTCGAAGAGCATGTCCGGGTTGACGATGTGGCCGCAATCCTTGCGGATGAATGCCGCGGCGCCGACCTTGGTCTGCTGCTTGATCTTGGCGAACTGCTCCAGGAAGGAGGGGTCTTTGGCGAGCGGCTTCAGGAGCCCGATCTGGCTGAAGTCGGTGATCCAGCCATCGCCGATGGCGCTGGTGATCAGGGATGCAAGGGCCGGATTGGCGTCAAGCAGCCAGCGTCTCTGGGTGATGCCGTTGGTCTTGTTGTTGAATCGTTCCGGGAAAATCAGGTTGAACTCGGGGAACATCTTGGTCTTCAGCAGCTCAGAGTGCAACGCGGCGACGCCGTTGGTGCTGTGGCTGCCGATGATGGCGAGGTTGGCCATGCGGATCTGCTTCGGGCTGGATTCCTCGATGATGCTCACCTTGGCCAGCTTGTCGCCCTGCATCGGGAAGAAGCTGACTGCTTTCTGCAGGAAGCGGCGGTTGATCTCGTAGATGATCTGCAGGTGTCTGGGAAGCAGCTTCTCGAACATCGGCAGGGACCATTTTTCCAATGCTTCCGGCATCAGCGTGTGGTTGGTGTAGCCCAGCGTGCGGACGGTGATGTCCCATGCGGGATCCCAGTCCAGGTTTTCCTCGTCGACCAATAGCCGCATCAGCTCCGGCACGGCGAGCGAGGGGTGGGTGTCGTTCATCTGGATGGCCGCGCAGTCGGGGAACTGGCTCCAGTCGCTGTGATGTCTCTTGAAACGGCGGATGATGTCCTGCAGGCTGCAGGTGACGAAGAAGTACTGCTGTTTCAGCCTCAGCTCCTTGCCCAGGTAGAGCGTGTCGTTGGGGTAGAGTACCTCGCTGAGCGTCTCTGCTTGGATCTTGTCGCGGACGGCTTGGGTGTAGTCTCCCTGGTCGAACTCCTTGAAGTTGAACTCGGCGGTCGCCTTGGCCGACCACAGGCGGAGCGTGTTGACCGTCTTGGCGCCATAGCCGATGATCGGAGTGTCGTAGGCCATGCCGAGCACCCGCTCGTCGGGAATCCACTTATAGCAGTCCCGGCCGTTCTCCTGGATCATCTCCACCTTGCCGCCGTATTGGACGGGATAGACCGTGTCCGGCCTCTGGATTTCCCAGGGATTCCCGTCACGGAGCCAGTCGTCAGGCTGCTCGACCTGGTAACCGTGGACGATCTGCTGGCGGAAAATACCGTAGTTGTAGCGGATTCCGTAGCCATAGGCAGGGTATTCCAGTGTAGCCAAAGAGTCCATGAAACAGGCGGCGAGCCGTCCCAGACCTCCATTTCCAAGTCCTGCGTCGGGCTCGACGTCGGCCAGCTCCTCGTAGGTGTAGCCGAGGGATGCGAGCGCCTCGCGGACCTCTTTCTCCAAGCCGAGGTTGATGATGTTGTTGGTCATCGCCCTTCCCATCAAGAACTCGAGGGAAAGGTAATAGACGCGCTTGGAGTCTTGCGCCCGCTGGGTTCTCCTGCTGGTTTCCCACTGCTGGATGATGCGGTCGCGGATGGTCAGCGCGATGGCGTTGTAGCGACCCTCGGGAGAGGTGTGGTAGACGTCGGCGTCCTCACTGTACTTCAGGTGCTCGGCAAAGTCCTGCGCGATGTCTGCCGGTTTCCTTCCAAAACGAGTATTGCTCTGTTTGTTCACGGATGATTCTTCCTTCAAAAGCTTTCTAGCAAGCACTATAGCAAGGAGGACGAAAAAAGGCGAGTTGCCTGCTCGGGAATTTACGGGTCTTCCCCGTATCCATTATCTGTACCCGCACGCGAGAGAAGGTTGGGGAAGGTTGGATTGGATTTGTCTCTTCTGATGGCGCGGCCAAGCTTCCTGATGGCGGTTTGGCCGAAAAAGAGTGGACGAGAGGCCCGGTTTTCTGCTATGGTTGTTGTCGTGCTCCAAGTTCGGGAATTCCCATCTCGAGCGTATTGACAAAGAAAGATGTCCTTGGTAACGTAACGAGTGCGTCTTTACAGAAAGCGCGATGTTTGTGTGTAATGCCTTTGTAGCTCAGTTGGTAGAGCACCACCTTGGTAAGGTGGGGGTCAGCGGTTCAAATCCGCTCGAAGGCTCTTCTTTATGGTGATGTTTCGCCGAGGAGCATAGAGCTATGGCTGAGAAGAAGAAAACCAGTGTCGAGAAGATCGCTCTGCAGTGCACCGTTTGTGGCCGCAAGAACTATACGACCGAGAAGAACAGAAAGAACTCCCAGGAGAAATTCGTGTTCAACAAGTACTGCCCGTTCGATCGCAAGCATACTCCGCACAAGGAAGCGAAGATTAAATAAGCAACCTTTCGAGGAGCAAATAGGCCACTAGCTCCAACGGTAGAGCGCTGGTCTCCAAAACCGGATGTTGGGGGTTCGAATCCCTCGTGGCCTGTCTGCTCCTCGAATTTTTTCCCCAAGGAGAGACATTGATGAAGAAACTGGTTCAGTATTTCAAGGATTGCCGCACCGAGCTGAGAAAGGTCGTGTGGCCTTCGAAAGAGCATGTCGCTTCTTCAACAAAAGTCGTTGTTATCTCCACCGTGTTGGTGGCAGTATTTCTTGGGCTGGTCGATTTCGTCCTGCTCAAGCTTGTCTATTTGTTGTTCTAGTCTAATAGGATTGAGATATGGCACAGGGCTGGTACGTCGTACACACTTATTCGGGTTATGAGCAGAAGATCGAACGCATCATCAAGAAGATGCGTGAGACTGATCCTGGCTTCGCCCAGGTGTGCCTTGACGCCAAAGTTCCTTTTGAGACCGTCTACGAGGTGAAGGATGGCGTGAAAAAGGAAACCAAGCGAAAGATTCTCCCCGGCTATATTCTTGTCCAGCTGGACCTTCCCGAGAACACTTGGAGAGCCTGGTGCTTCCAGATTACCCGCATCAACGGTGTGACCGGATTCCTGACCGCCGATGCCGACCGCCTGAAGCCGCCGGTGCCTCTTACCGAGAAAGAGGTGAAGGGCATCTTCCAGAAGACCGGCGATCTTCCAGCCGATCAGGTGTTCAGACCCAAACAGACCTTCGCGGTTGGCGATCACGTCAAGATCATCGATGGTCCGTTCGAGTCCTTCACGGGTGTGGTCGACGAGGTCAACCTTGAGAAGAACAGCCTGCGCATCAGCGTGGGGATTTTTGGTCGTTCAACTCCCGTCGAGGTCGATTTCCTCAAGGTGGTGAAGGACGATGAAGTCTGAGTGGTGGGGGACGTCCATCACTCTGCTTGTGTTTGTATCGATTTTTTACATACGTCCGTTTCGTATTTGACACTCACTTGGAACCTATGTTCCAAGTCGTGGGAGCCCTACCGTATGGTGGGCGCTATTACCAGCGTGTCGACCGGATCTATCAGCCAACTCAGGCAGGTCGTAGCACGTAAGGAGAGGAAATATGGCAAAGAAGGTTACTGCCGTCATCAAGCTGCAGTGCCCGGCTCAGAAAGCCACGCCGGCACCCCCGATCGGACCGGCTCTTGGCCCTCATGGAGTCAGCGCGCCAAAGTTCGTCCAGGAATTCAACGAAAGATCGAAGAAGTTCGATGCTGGTCTGATTGTTCCTGTCGTCATCTCTGTCTATGCGGACAGAACGTTCTCGTTCATCCTGAAGACTCCCCCTGCATCCATCCTTATCAAGAAGGCTCTGGGTATTCAGACGGCTTCGGGTACCCCGAACAAGACCAAGGTCGGCAAGCTGACCAAGGCTCAGCTCGAGGATATCGCCAAGCAGAAGCTGGACGATATGAACTGCAACACGATCGAGTCCGCTATGAAGGTCGTCGCTGGTACTGCTCGCAGCATGGGCGTTGAGGTGGAGAAATAACTATGGCACACGGAAAGAAGTATCTTACTAGCGCGAAGAAGATCGACCATTCGAAGAACTACACCTTCGACGAGGCTGCTGCCCTGGTCAAGGAGATGGCGTACGCCAAGTTCGACGAGACGGTCGAGCTCAATGTCAAGTTGACCCTGAAGAAGAGCCAGAGCGTCCGTGACACCGTCGTCCTGCCGAACCAGTTCGCCGCCCAGAAGCGCGTGCTTGTGTTCGCGAAGGGCGCCAAGGCCGACGAGGCCAAGGCCGCCGGTGCCACCTATGTTGGCGATGATGACCTGATCCAGAAGATCAAGGAAGGCTGGCTGGACTTCGATGTCGCAGTCGCCACTCCGGATATGATGAAGGACGTCGGCCGTCTCGGTCCGGTTCTTGGCCGCAAGGGCTTGATGCCGAACCCCAAGACCCACACCGTCACCTTCGATGTCGCGCAGGCCGTCAAGGAGCTGTCCCTCGGAAGAACCGAGTACCGCACCGACAAGACGAATGTCGTTCATCTTGCCGTCGGCAAGGTTTCCATGGACGCCAGCAAGGTCGCCGAGAACGCCAAGGTTGTCGTTGACGAGATTGTCCGCAAGAAGCCGTCTGATGCCAAGGGCGACTATATCGTCTCCGTTTCGCTCTCTTCTACCATGGGACCGGGCGTGCGGATTGAAAGTGCCAACCTGCTGAACGCGGTCAGATAAGGAGTAGGGAATTATGGATAACTATCAGACTCGTGTAACTCCTGAAAAGGAAGCCGCCGTCAAGGCGTTGAAGGATGAGTTTGCCCAGTACGACAGCTTCATCTTCACCGACTATCGCGGCATGACCGTCGAGCAGCTCACCAAGATCCGCAAGGGTCTTCTGAAAGAGCAGAACAATTACCGCGTTGTCAAGAACACCTATGCCAAGATCGCTTTGG
>CAJMOS010000123.1 GCA_905215015.1 uncultured bacterium
AACTATCGCTTGCCACATTGGCGTTCAACACATTGCTGTCGCTCATAGCCTCAATCCTCCGTACACCGGAGGAAATACAAGTGCTGTGCCAATTTCTGTAACTTGTTGCAAATATGATAGTTAACTTGTCTTTGGTACAAAGCCCATTTGCATAGAATGCCGCAAGGAAGGCCAAAAAAGGCAGAAGGAGCCTTTCAGGCGGGTCGTTTTGACACGCCGGCTCCCTCAGCAACCTGTTTTTGGGTCAAAACGACTCGATGTCGATCTCCACATAGGGAAAATCCACATGCCGGGAGTCCAGGAAGGCCGTAATATCCCCTTTGAAGGGAATCTCGCTGGATTTGAGGTCGGAGCGGATCTGTTCGTAGCAATCCTTCAGGTAATCATGGATCATGTCACCCTCAGGCAGGCTGCAGCAAAGCCGGCGCTTGCCCACAAGATAGCGCTTGAACTGCCGTTGATAGAAGTCCAGCCACAGCGGGTCTGGAGAGTGCGTCTCTCCACAACGCGCCATGAAGGCCTCCACCATGCAGTGAAGAGCCTCGAGCAGGGCGTTCCGCGCGGCGTACTGACGGGCCAAACGGTAATAGCTTTCCGCCATCACCCGCTCAGAAACCACCATCAGCTGTCCACCATTTGCCGACATTTTCCTATCCTCGTAAGGCAATATACTCACACTTTTGCCAAACGACAAACAAAAACAGCCTCGCACTTTCCTGTTGCCGTTTCGGCATCTATTTACTATATTACAACGCGGACGCCTGATAGGCGTTCCGTTGTGTATCACATGCAAGCGTATATAACGTATTTGGAGGAGAAGATAGCTATGAAAATTACACCGTTGGCAGACAGAGTGTTGGTGAAGGCTCAGGCCATGGAAACGAAGACCACCAGTGGCCTTTACATCCCTGAGACCGCTCAGGAAAAGACCCAGATCGGTACTGTTGTCGCCGTTGGACAGGGCACCGAAAAGGTGAAGATGCTGGTCAAGCCGGGTGACAAGATCCTGCACGACAAGTATGCCGGCGTTTCCGTGAAGGACAATGGCGACGAGTATCTTATCCTGAAGATGGACGACATTCTCGCCATTCTCGGCTGAGTCCCTTCCACGATCCGATAGGAAAAACAAGAGCCACGGCGCGATGCTGTGGCTCTTGTTGCATGCGCAGGTCCGGTCAGAGCCTTCCGGAAAGAATCGCGTCGACAATCACCTTGCCGACCTTGTAGTTGTTCTCCATGGCGGTCTTGAAGATGTCGGCCGCCTCGACCGAGTCGCCGCTGGAAAGCTGGTCGTCGAAGTCCTCATCCCAGAGCGAAGCGGCACTGGCGCCGTTCATGAAGACGTCGGTGTTGACCGCGTCGCGCAGATCGATCAGCCGGTCCAGCTTGCCCATGCGGTCCAGCACGACGGCGATGGCGATATCCTCCATCTCCGTGGTGGCGTAGGGATCGGGCGTGCCGTAGAACTGCGCCATCTTCAGGGCGTTCTTGTGGCTCCACTCGCCTTTCCAGTAGTTGTCAGCGCTGACCGTGGCGCCACGCAGCACCTTCGGATCCCTCGTCGCCCAAGGAGCGTTGTCGAAGGCCGCTGCCATGAAGGCTCTCGTCCTCGGAGTGGTCTCGATCTTCACGTCCTTGACCAAGCCATAGAGCTTGTCGCAAAGCTGCTGGTCCAGCAACTTGTAGGAAGAGGAATCGTATCCGCCGTCGTGGAACCAGGTGGTCTCGTAGGTTTCCGGAAGGTCGCGGGCGTCGGCAGTGTGGCCGAGGTCCCCGTCAATGATGCTGGTGACCACAAAGACATCCCCCATCACCCCGTACTCGTAGTTGGCGCCGGCGCAACCGGTCGCAAGCACGTAGGCGTCGGAGAAATCGAAACGCTTGTCGTTCAGCACGCGGTCAAGGCTCATCGCGGCGTTGACCTTTCCCATGCCCGTCACGTACAGGGCGACCCCGTCCTTCACGTAGAGCTTGTTGCCCTGGAACCCGCCTTCGATCTCGTAGGCATCGCCACCCTTGCAGTAGGCGTCGTAGTAGTACTGCGCCTCGCCAGGGAAATCCCCGGTCATCTCCCCTACCTCGAACTTCGGCAAGATCAGCACCTTGACCGGAACGGGAAGAAGCGTCTCCCGGGTGGCCTGCGCGGAAAGCCCGGACAAGGCAAGCAGAGCGGCAGCAACAGTCATCGCAACATGTTTCATCATATTCTCCTCCATACAGGGAATGATGCAACATAGGTCACAACAAAACAGCCCGATGCGTCAAGAACCATTTCCGTATTTGGAGAAAAAAGCACCACAATGCAACAAAACCCATCGCCATGCAACATCAATCCCGATACAAGAAGTTCTCGATATGCTCGCAGATCGTCCCGCTGGTAGTCTCGGGATGGAAGGACTCGGGCAGGCAGCGGAGCATGCCCAGGCCATAGGCCTTGTTCATCACCCGGCTGTCCAGCACCAGGACGACGCCCCTGTCGTCCTTGCTGCGCAGCAGCCGTCCGAAACCCTGCTTGAGCTTCATCGTCGTCTCGGGAAGGGCGATCTGCATGAAGCCGCTTCCTCCATCCCGGTCAATCGCGTCGCAGCGGGCCTTGAACACCGGGTCCGACGGAACCTGGAACGGAAGCTTGACGATGATGACAAGCCGGAGTGTCTGTCCTGGAGCGTCCACCCCTTCCCAGAAGGAAGAGGTCGCCATCAAGCTGGAATCCTGGTCCTGGATGAAGGAGCGAAGGAGCGAGAAGCGGTCGCTCTCCCCTTGGCAGAGCACATGCAGGCCTTCTTCCTGCAAGCGGGGCTCGATCTTGCTCCGCACCGCCTTCAGCATGGCGTAGCTGGTGAAAAGCACCAGGGCTCCGCCGCCGCTGGAGAGGATGCTCTGGAAGACAGTCTCCGAGATATAGCGGATGTAGGGCTCCGGATCCGAACGGTCCAGCTCGGGCGCGTCGGCAGGGGTCAGCAGCAACAGGTTCCGCTTGTAGTCGAAGGGCGACGGATAGATGCCGGTGGCAAACGGGCGCTCCTCATCATAGGGCAGGCCCACCCTGCTCCCCCAGTATTGGAACCCCTCTCCCAGACTCAACGTCGCGCTGGTGCAGACCACCGTGTCCTGCTTCTTGAAAAGGGCGTTGACCAGCAAAGGGGCGATGTTGAGCGGAGTGATCATGATCTGCATGCGCCGGCTCTTGTCCCTGCCCATTTCGGGGTTGAACCAATGGATGTCGCTTCCCCATGCGGGAAAATCGCAGAAACGGGAGAGCACATTCCCCATCGCCTTGACCCTTTCGGAACGCACCTTCAGCTCCTTGAGCCGGAACTCCAGCTCCTCGGGGGCATGGTTCTGCTCGATGAACTGGTTGACCTTCGCAGCCATTCTGCCCGTCGCCTCGTAGACGGGCCTCGCCACATCGGCGAACGTCGCCAGCCTCGCCTGCTGCTCGACCGTCACCAGACAAGGCTGGTAGTCGTTCTTGGCGAAGAGCTGCACCAGGTATTGGTCGAGGGTGTCCACAGCCCCTCCAAGGAAGGCGATATCGTCAAGGATCCTGTCGGCCAAGGCTGGCACCGGCGCGTATTCCACCAGTTGCTCGATGAGCGACGGGTGCTTGCCGCTCCGACGCTGGATGATCGAAAGCTGCCGCTTCAGCTCCTTCGGGTCGTAGGTATCGGTGAAGTAACTGGTGGCGTTTTCCTCGATGTTGTGGGCCTCGTCGAGAATCAGCCGGTTGAAGGCAGGCAGGATCCCGTCCCTGTCAAACTCCTCCTGGTTCTCATACCGCCAAGCGGCGTCGCTGAACAGCAGGTGGTGGTTGCTGATGATGATCTTCGCCTCCTTGGTGTGGCGTTTCGCCTTCTGATAGAAACAGGTGGTGAAATAGGGACACTTGAAGCCCAGACACAGGTCACCGTCGCTGTTGATGTCGCCCCACAGGTCTCCGGGAAGCGGATAGGGATAGTCGCTCCTCTGCCCGCTCTCCGTCTGCCGCGCCCAGTCGGTCAACCGGCCCAGGTCGCTTGTGGGATCCTGGGCGAGCAGGGACGACTCGTCGCGCTTTGCCAGAAACCGTCTCAGGCAGAGATAGTTTCCCCTTCCGACGGCAAGGGCCACCTTGCACTCGGTGCCAAGCAGCTTGAAGAGCATCGGTATATCCTTCTCATAGAGCTGCTTCTGCAAGTTGATCGTGCTGGTGGCGACCACGGTCCGCTCGTCGGGATGCTCCAGCGCATGCAAAAGGGCGGGAACCAGGTAGGCGAAGGACTTGCCGATGCCGGTACCGGCCTCCACCACCAGGATTCCCTTCCGCTCATAGGCCTCCCGTACCTGGAGCGCCATCTGCAGCTGTCCGTCACGGTACTCGTAGCCATGGAAGCCCTTGGAAAGGGCTCCTCCCACGTCAAATACCTGATACACCTGTTCTTCGGTCATCCGGACGCCCCAAAGAAGCGGGAAGCGGCCTGCGCCATCTCCTCCACCGCCACAGCCCTCGCCTTGGTCGGGAAGGCCTTCTGCATCGTCTTCCCGTAGCTCAGCCGTTCCAGCCTCGCATCGAGCAGGGCGACCACGCCCCGGTCCTCGCTCGTGCGGATCAGCCGTCCGATTCCCTGCCGCAGCATCAGCGTCGCATAGGGGACCTGGTAGCAGGAGAAGGGGCTTTCCTTCCAGATGATGCTCCGTTTCTGGCTGTCGGTCAGCGTCTTGTCGGCCTTGACTTCCGCCTCGCGCTTACGGGCCAGTTCGTCCACCTTGACCATGAAGGGATCCCGCACGTTCCGGAAGGGAATGCGGGGGATGATCACCATGGAAAGGGCCGGGCCAGGGATATCCACCCCTTCCCAGAAGGAGTGGGTTCCCAACAGCACGCTGTCGGTATCCTCGAGGAAAGCTTTCGTCAGTTTTCCCCGCGGAACCTGGCCTTGGAACAGCAAGGTGCGTTCCGTCTCCTTGACCCGGTAGCTCTCTTTTGCCCCCGGCTTGGCGACCGCCAACGCCTTGACCAAGGTGTACAGGTCGCTGTAGGAGGCAAGCAGCACCAGCACTCCGCCCTTCGCCACCTTGATCAACGAAAGGACAGTCCGGGCCACCGTCTCGTCGTAGGTTTGGTGGGAACCGGCCTGCCAGCTTGGCATGGCGCTGTCGCCGCGGACGGTCAGGATCAGCATGTTGCGGTCAAAATCGAACGGAGAGGGAAAGGATACCGGAGCCCCGCCGGCCAAAGGTCGTTTCTGATATCCGAGAAGACCGCTCTGGCGCATCCAGTAGGAGAAATCCCCGCTGGTACCGGCAGCGAGCGTCGCGCTGGTGAATACAATCGAACGCATCTGGTCATAGAGATCTTCCCGCAGCTGCTTGGCCACCGAGAAGGGAACCATGTCCAGCACCGCCCAGTCCTGCCTCTGGCCATGGCGGACGAGGACCGAGCGGATGAATTCGTCGGGGTCCGCCTCGTCCATCTTCGGCAGTTCGTCCAGGCTTGCCGCCATCTCCTGGATATGGGTGGCGATGGCATCCACCTGCGCCACGACGTCCTCGGCTTGCCTGGCGCCCCCGCAGGCCTTCGCCAGATGGCGCAAGTCGCCTGCCAGGTCGGCGCAACCTTCCTCCACCTTGGCGAGATTCTTCCATACCACTTCGGGGAAATCCCCTTTCTTGGCAATCGGAACCTCCCCTTCGACACCGCCTATCCTGCTTCCAAGGGAAGCGACAAGCGTCTCGTTGGCGGTCAGCATCAGTTCCCTGAGCTCGTTGATGTTCTGGGAAATCCGCCTGGGCAACCGGGGTGAATCGCAGAGATCGGCAAGCTGGGGAACCAATGGGGCGGAACCCCTTCCCCCGGTGACCAGATGGCGGAGCAACCCTTCCAGAAGCAGCGGGTCGTAGCTCATGGCGTAGAAGCGCGCGGCATCATCCTCGATGCCATGCGCCTCGTCGATGACCAGATGACGGAAGGCGGGCAGGACCAGGTCCGCCCCGCTTTCCTCGTTTTCCCTGGCGTCATGCTTGACCTTGGCGTCGCTGAACAGCAGGGAATGGTTGGTGATCACGATATCGGCCTTCTTCGCCTCCGCCTTCGCTTGATAAAAGAAGCACTCGTCGATGTAGGGGCAGGAACCGGCAGGACAAAGGTCCTTGTCGGCTCGGATACTGGACCAGAGGGCGTCGCTCACCTTTTCTTCCAGACGGAAGCGCAGTCCGCTTGCCCCATCCTTGCCCACCTCGTCCCCCACCTTCTCCAGGCTCCGTTTCTGGGCCGGGTTCAACGTGTCCCTCACGTCGAAGAGTTCCTTCCAGCGCCGGATGCAAAGGTAGTTACCCCGCCCGCAGAGCATGGAGACGCCCGCGGTATAGCCCAGGCGCGTCTGGAGCAGGCTGACATCCTTGTCGTAGAGCTGGGTCACCAGGTTCAAGGTTCCGGTGGCGATGACGGTGCGCAGCTTGTCATGGTCCCCCAGCTTGCTCCGGCTCTGGCCGGCGTATTCCATGGCGGGCACCAGGTAGGCGAAGGACTTGCCGATGCCGGTACCGGCCTCGATGATGGCGAAAAGGTCCTGCCCGAAGGCCTGGCTGACCAGGCACGCCATCTGCTCCTGCCCGCTCCGGTAGGTAAAGCCGTCGATCCCCTTGGAGAGCAATCCCTCGGGGCCGAAAATGGAGCGCATCTCCCTCATGCGTCGTCGCCGTCCTCGATCTTGTACTCCTGCAGCTTCCGGTGCAGGGTCTTGCGTCCGATTCCCAGCACCTCGGCGGCTTTGGTCTTGTTTCCCTTGCAGTAGTCGAGCGTCGAGACGATCAGCCGTTTCTCGCCCTCGTCCAACGTCACACCCACCGGGATGCTGACCTGCATGCCATCCCTGCTTTTGGTCACCGCCGGCGGCAGGTCGTCGGGACCGATCACGCGGGAGCGGCAAAGGACAACGGCACTCTCCACGGCGTTGCGCAATTCGCGGATGTTTCCCGGCCAGTCGTAGCCAAACATGGCCCGCTTGGCTTCATCGGAAAACCCCTCGATATGCTTGTTGTTTTCCTGGTTGAAGGTATCCAGGAACGACGCCATCAACAGGGGAATGTCCTCCTTGCGCTCGCGAAGCGGCGGTACCTCGAGATGGATCACGTTCAGACGGTAGAAAAGATCCTCGCGGAAGGTTCCTTTCCTCACCTCCTCGGCAAGGTCGCGGTTGGTCGCGCAGATGAAACGGACATCCACCTGGATGCTCTTCTCCCCGCCCAACCGCTCGAAGGTGCGCTCCTGGATGGCGCGCAGCAGCTTGACCTGCGTGGATAGGGGAATCTCGCCAATCTCGTCCAGGAAAAGGGTTCCCCCGTCGGCCTGCTCGAAGTACCCCTTGTGCATGGAGATGGCGCCGGTGAAGGCCCCCTTCTCATGTCCGAACAAACGGTCCTCCAGCAGGGTCTCGCTCAGACCGCCGCTGTTGACTTTGATGAAAGGCTTGTCAGCCCGGTCGCTGAGCTCCTGGATCGCCGTGGCGACCAGTTCCTTGCCGACACCGCTCTCACCGGAGATCAGCACGCTGGCGCGGCTGGGAGCCACCTGGCCGATCAGTTCCATCAGCCCCATCATCTTCTGGCTCTTGCCGATGATCTTTCCGTATTTGGTCTTCGCCTTGATTTCGGCAAGCTCGCTTTTCAGCCGCTCGTGTTCCTCGTACAGCTTGTTGGTGCTCAGGGACTTGCGCACCACCAGGATGAGACGGTCAAG
>CAJMOS010000124.1 GCA_905215015.1 uncultured bacterium
TATGAAGGTGAGACCGCCGTTGAAGGTCTGCGTGCGGTACGGATCGAAACTCTGTATATTTTTTCAAATATGTTCAACATCGGCTCCATCAAAATACCAGCTTGAAGTTATTTTATTTTATATAATACAAATAGTTGATAAATAAACAAACAAGATAATTGTATTGCATATTTTATGATTATAATTCCTTATATAAAGAATATTCGTTTCAAAATGCAATAATTTTACATATCAATATAATGCACAAAAACTTTTTAGACTTACTTCTATAGAGTAAGTACTTGTAAGTATGGAAAAAACGTATTATTATCTTTCTATATAGAAAAATAAAAACGAGATATTGGAAGAATATTAAGCCGTTAATTTGCACTGATTGCACAAATTATTGCACATACCGTGCGGGAATCTTCTGGAGGGGATGTCGGATGGCACAAGCGTCTTTTACGTTATGCAGGGTTCCTCATGGGGAACGTATGTATTGGTACGCACTGTTCAGGAATCCCAAGACAGGGAAACGCACCAATAAGAAAAGCGTGGAAGTATTGAAGAAACAGCTTGGAGACTTCTCCCCTGCACCGGTCACCAGGCGGAGCGAAGCTGAGGCGATCTGTGCGCAGGCGCTTGAGCGGAACATCATCTTCAGAAAGAAAAGCGCTTTGGGTTCCACCAAAGAACTGGGCGCCTATCTTTCCAATTTCTTTGATTGGGAAAAGAGTCCCTACATCCAAAGAAGATTGCTGCTTGATCCGCAAGGCATCTCGAAAGACTACATGCACACCAGGAAGAATCTCGTCGATACGCACGTGGTGCCGCTCTTGGAGAAGGACGCGCTTTTGAGCGAAGTCTCCCTGAAACAGCTTGAGGACTTGCAATTCAGACTGGTGAAAGAAACTACCCTTTCCAAAGGGACGGTCAATATGGCGATGCAGGCGGTGATGATGGCGCTGAAAGAGGCGCAGCGCCGTGGAGATATTCCCGCCGCCACCATGCTGGACGTCACACCAATCAAGGCGCACACACGGGTCCGTGGCATCATGACGGATGAAGAGGCATCCTCCTACCTCGCATACGCGAAAAAGCAAGACAATCCCCGCCTCTATCTGTCTGCAGCACTTGCCTTGTTCACCGGCATGCGCAGCGGCGAGCTGCGAGCGCTGACTACCGAGCAAATCAAGCCGGGCTTGATCGTGGTCGACCGAGCCTACGCCGACCAGCAAGGAACGAAAAGCCCGAAGGGAAAGAAAACCCGTGTCGTGCCCTGTCCGCAGTTTCTCTGTGACCAACTGCTTGCTTTTGCCCACACGAATCCGTATCGATGCAAAGAAACACTTGTCTTCTGGAGCCAAAAGAACGGAGGCCATGTGTCCTCGCACTATTTCTGCCAGATTTTCCATTCCAACCTTGCAGCGAGCGGAATCCTCTCCCCTGAAGAAATCGAGCGGAGGTATATAACCTTCCATTCGTTCCGCCACATGGCAAACACGCTGCTTCGCGGATCCGTGGACGAATATGTCCTCCGTCTGACCATCGGCCACTCCAGCGAGCAACTCTCAGATATCTATACCCACCTCTCGGAGAAAGCCTTCAACAGCGTCCAAGCGGCACAGCAGGCGAATATCCTTCCGTTGCTTCAAAAGGCGGACTCGGACGGCAAATGAAGCAGGGCTTTTCCTGCTTCGGGGTTACTCTTTTGGTTCTTGCCGTAAGGGCTTCTTGCAAAGGTCCTTCACCACTTCCCCCGCGATCATCAGGCCAGCGACCGACGGGACAAAAGCGACGCTTCCAGGAATATCGCGCCGGTCGGTACACTTATGGGTGGCACCTGGAGGACAGACGCAGTGGTAGCGGCAGCTGATGGCCATATCCTCGATGGGCCGGATGGGCGGCTCGGTGGAATAGAGGACCTTCAGGTGCCTGACGTTCCGCTTGCGCAGCTCGTGCCGCATCACCCTTGCCAACGGGCAGACGCTGGTCTTGTAGATGTCGGCGATCCGGAACTGGGTGGGATCGAGCTTGTTCCCCGCCCCCATGCAACTGATGACCGGGGTACCGCAGCGCTGGGCCTCCATGATGATCTGGAGCTTCGCGGTGACGGTATCGACCGCATCCACCACGTAGTCGTATTCGCTGAAATCAAACTCGCCGGCATTCTGGGGAAGATAGAAGCATTTGCGGACCTCCACATTCGCGTGCGGGTTGATATCGTGGATTCTCTGCTCCATCACCTCGGCCTTGTACTTGCCCACCGTGGAGACCAAAGCGACCACCTGGCGGTTGATGTTGGTCAGACAGACCTTGTCGTCGTCGACCAGCACGAAGGAACCGACACCGGTCCGTGCCAACGCATCGACGCAATACCCGCCGACTCCCCCGATGCCAAACACCGCGACCTTCGACTGGCGCAGCTTCTCCATATTCTCGGCGCCAAGCAAGAGCTGGGTGCGTGAAAACTGATTCAATGCCATGGTTGTACCTTACTGCCCCATCCTATCAAACTCGGCCCCGAATGGGTACCGGCAAGAGGCAAAAAGGCTCCCTCCAGCAAGCTCCATGGAATCATGATGGCGACATCATCCGAGCCTACGACGACCTGCTGACCAGGAAGGACAGCGGGGTGGTGATGGCGGAAGGAGAAGAAGTACTGAAGCAAACAGTAATACGGGGAAAAACGACTCATGAGATTATTATTGAGAAGATTAGTAATGAGGAATTTATTTCTGGTGTTTTTGAAGGTCGTTATCGTGGAGTTAAAGATGTCGCTAGAGTTGGGAAAGTCTATAAAAAAATAGGTTTTGTTGGCGAGAATTTTACATTGCGTGCCGGCACCATTAATCATCATAAACGCAAACCCGGTCTCATATTAGCGATGCTTATAGGTGGTTGCAGGTCACGAACAAAATCAACGAACAGATTGCAATTGTTGAACATCTGGCAGATACCAACAAAAATCTTTGGCCGAAGGAAAAATTCGATTCATTGCCAATCGATGCCCAGGCCACAATGCTCAAGGCCTTATACGATAGCAATGAATCTGTAATTAATATCCCATCGAGCCCCAGTTCTGTCAAGCTCGACGTGCTCGCCCAGGCGGCTGAAACTCCCTCGATGGCCGAGATGCGCAGGAAGTACGAGGGTACGGAGCAGTGGATGAAGGTCCCGAACGGGGAGCGGAGCAACCTGACCGAACGGCAGTGGATGCAGGTCCGCACTCCCGAGTTCAAGAGATGGTTCGGAGACTGGAAGAACGAGACGGCGCACGCCAGCAAGACCGTGGACGAGAACGGGGAGCCGCTGGTAGTCGACGGCCTGTTCCTCAACCTTCCCCCCGATACGGCGATCCGGAAAGCGAGGCAGCGGGTCTCCAAGGCTGAAGCCCTGACCAACAGAGTCCGGAAGGCGGAAGAGGCTACCGGGACGGATGCCGGCACGATGGAATTCGGATATGCAGCCAGCGATGTCAGCGAGGCGTATGCGCTTGCCGACCCGGACGTGGGGATCCTTACCGATGCCATATTGAAAGGAAGGAACCCTCGACTGACGGTGGGCTTCCGGTATGGGGAAGTCCCCGCGGAGATGCAGTCCCGCAATTATCGGGATGACTCCCTGGAGAGGGGCGTAAGCATTGTCGGGCACGTGAAGGACCTCGATACAAGACGGTCGGCCTATTACGATGCGTTCTGGGGAAGCGGGAACTACAACAATCGCCACCGAATACGCGCCCAGAGGCAGGGGGACCTGAAGTTCAAGGACGACGGGAGGGTCGCCGGGCTTCCGGACCTCCTTTCCGTGATGGGAGGGGAATCGGAATCCTTGAAGAAGTTCGAGGATACGGTGGACCGCATCTCCGGAAAGCCCAGCAGATGGAAGGAAGTGCTCGACCATAAAATAAGGCACCTGAACCGATTGTTTCAGGTGCCGTGTATTGGAGGTGCTGGGATTCGAACCCAGGTCCAAACGTGCCGTCCTATGACGTCTACGTGCGTAGTCACTGATCTAAATTTCGGATACCTCTCGGTCCAGTGGCGAACGTACTGGTACCCTATCCTGCTTTCTTTTCCCCGGGAACCACAGTCCTTTTCCCAGGTAAGCCCTTGTTGTTACAGGTACCGGTTGCTTAAGAGCGGCAGCAATCCGGCCTGCTTGTCGTCACTGCAATCACGCAGCGAGGGCAAGTACTGCTTCGTCGGAGACGAACTCGTCTTCTTTCTTGGCAGATAATTTTTTTGCTAGTTTCAAGAGTTGGCGCTCTGCCCGCAGCCATAGACCCAGTCTACCGCCTGTCGAAACCAATACACCCCCTTCCGGGTACTTCCACTATACTCAGACTTGTCGCTTTTGGCAACTTAGTATTCTCGTTTCTTTCGTACCGGAAGCGTGTCCAGCCAGCAGTCCAAGGTGGTGAACACCTGCTCGAGATCGGAAAAGAGCAGGTCCGCCGCGTCATCCTGCATGGTCGGTTGCGCGTTGACGATGACAAGCTTCGCCCCATGCCGGCAGGCCAAGACGGGGAACGAGGCGGCTGGCTGTACCGTCAGGCTGGAACCAAGGACCAAACAGAGGTCGCAGGAGCTGAACTCCTCATAGGCACGGCTGAGGATGTAGGAATCCAGCGACTCGCCGTACAGGACGATATCGGGTTTGATCACATGCCCGCAGACATCGCAATGGGGCACCTTTCCCTCCTGGACAACCTTGGCTACCACCTCGTAGGGGAAATACTTGCCGCAATTGGGGCAATGGTGGTGGGCGACGGAGCCATGCACGTCATAGACCGCCTTGCTTCCGGCCCGCTCGTGAAGCATGTCGATGTTCTGGGTGTAGAGGCTCTGCAGGTAGCCCATGCGCTCCATCTTCGCCAACGTGGTGTGGACGATGGTGGGCTGGTAGTGCTCCACGTTGTACCATACGGCCTTCGCCCATTGGTAGAAAATGGAAGGCTCGCGCTCGAAAAAGCCTATGGAGACGATATCCTCCACATCCATGCCATGCCACGGGTCGGTATACACCCCATGCGCTCCCCGAAAATCGGGGATGCCGCTCAATGTCGAGACACCGGCACCTGTGAAGACGCAGGTCGACCGTGAAGCCTTGATCATCTCTTCCAGCTTCTGGATCTTCGGCAGGAAGACCTCTTCTTTCTCGCTAAACTCACCCATCGACTTTTCCCTCCCCGAGGAGTGCTCCCTCAAAGGTGTTTCCCTTGATACCAGTCAGCCTGACTTCAAGCAGGGAACCGACGGGAGCACAGGTCTTGACCACGACCATCTCGTCGTGCTCGGTATGTCCGAGCATCTCGTTCCCGGACTGTTTGCTGACCTGGGTAAGCAGCACCTCCGCCTTCTGGCCGATGCGCTTCGCATGCTCCTTCTTGACGATTTCCGTCTCAAAGGCAATCAGTTCGCTGAGTCTCCGGTGCTTGGTGTCGTCATCGATCTGCCCTTCCATCTTCGTCGCCCGTGTGCCTTCACGGGGGTTGTAGTAATACATGAAAGGTTCGATCGCGCGCATGTTCCCCATCACTTCGAGCGTGTCATGGAACTCCTCTTCGGTCTCGCCTGGGAAGCCCACCATCACGTCCACGGCAAAGGTGATGCCGGGAACCTGGTCGCGCATCTTGTCCAAAAGGGCGACGAACTGCTCCTTGGTGTAGTGCCTGTTCATCAGTCCCAGCACTCTTGTGCTTCCGCTCTGCAGCGGTACGTGCACATGCTTGGCCACATGCTTCTCCGTGGCCAAGACCTTGATCAGGTCGTCAGAGAAATCTTTCGGATGGGGACTGTCGAAACGGACCCAGCGTATGGTGTGGCAACGCTCCGCGATCCGGCGCAGCAATGCGGGGAAAAGCACTACCGTCCCATCCGCCTCGACGGAATGGTAGCTGTTGACGTTCTGCCCGAGCAACGTAACCTCCCGCACTCCTCTTCCCTCCAGGAAGTCAATCTCCCTGAGGATGTCGGCGACAGGACGGCTCGTCTCGCGTCCCCGGACATAGGGAACGATGCAGTAGGTGCAGAAGTTGTTGCAGCCGTTCATGATGGGCACAAAGGAAGACACGTCCCCTTCATGGTAGGAAAGATGGTCGAACTCGTAGGTGTCGCTTTGGGTGAAGCTGCCGTCGGTCGCGATATCGAGGATCTTCTGCTTGTCGTTGACGCCCACCACGTAGTCGACCTGCGGAGCCTCCTTCTGCATCTCGTCCAACAGGCGCTGGGCCATGCAGCCGGTGACCACCAGCGTCAGAGGATGGCTTTTCTTCACATGGGCGAAGAAGCCAAGGCGGCCCCAGATCCTGCTCTCTGCGGTCTTGCGCACGGAGCAGGTGTTGAGGATCACCACGTCGGCGTGCTCCGCCTCGTCGGCTTTGGAAAGTCCGCTGCCAAGAAGCCTCGCCTCGAGCGCGTTGCTCTCGGCGATGTTCATCTGGCAACCGTACGTCTCAATGAAAAAGGTTTTCTTCAGCATGCAAGGGCCGCCTTCAGCGTATTGTACATCAGCATGGCGATGGTCATGACACCGACTCCTCCCGGAACAGGGGTGATCGCGCCGCACTTCGGCGCGACCTCGTCAAAGGCGACGTCGCCAACAATCCGGTACCCCTTCTTCTTCGTCGCGTCAGGCACGCGGGAAATGCCGAAATCGATGACCACGGCACCTTCCTTGACCATGTCGGCCTTCAGGAACCCGGCCTTTCCCACCGCCACCATGACGATATCGGCGCTCGAGGTGATCTCGGCAAGGTGCTCCGTCCTCGAGTGGCAGAGCGTCACCGTGGCGTCGACTCCCTTCTGGACCAGCATGGCCGCCATCGGCTTTCCGACAATATTGCTGCGGCCGATGATGGCGACGTGTTTGCCTGCAAGGGGAATCCGGTAATACGACAACAGCTTCATCACTCCATAGGGAGTGCAGCTCTTCATGCCGTCCAGGCCGATGAGGAGCTTGCCGACGTTGACCGGGTGGAAGCCGTCAACATCCTTCTTCGGGTCAATCGTCTCGATGACCTTTTGCTCGTCAAGCCCTGCCGGAAGCGGTGACTGCACCAGGATTCCATGGACCGCAGGGTCCCCGTTCAGTTTCCTCACCAGGGCAAGCAGTTCCTCCATGCCCGTCGTCGCGGGGAGATGGTAGTCCAGATGGCCGTAGCCGAGTTCCTCGCATTTCTTGTGCTTGGCATGGACATAGGTCAGGCTGGCCGGGTCATCACCAACCAGGACCACTGCCAAAGTCGGTTGCAATCCTGGATGCTTTTCCAGAGTCTCGCGTATTTCTTGATAGACGGATTCCGCTACTTCTTTTCCTGTCAAAAGGCGCATGGGTACTCGCTCTCCTTCGTTGAAACTCTACAGGAAAACCATCTTTCTTTACAATGGAACTTGTTGCCATTGAAGACGAAGCAAAGTATTGTTAAACTCGAATTATTATGAGGTACGCTGTGAAGAAAAAAGTAGCCATTCTGGCTCTCAGTCTTTTCCTTCCCTCCACCTTGGCAGCGAAGTCTTTATTTCACCATCAATAAGTTTTCATCCGGATTTTAT
>CAJMOS010000125.1 GCA_905215015.1 uncultured bacterium
GAGACCGAGCCGGAAAGGCTGTAGGGCAGCTTGGTGAACAGGCCCTTGCCGGAGTAGCTGAAAGAGCCGACCATGTTCTGCAGGATATCCGAGTGCTCGTCATCGGCCGCGTCGGCAGGACCGTTGTAGCTGAAGGTCAGCGAAAGCGAGCCTACACCCCGCATCACCACGTCGTTGAAGCGCTCCGTGACCGACCCGCTGAGAATCGGGCTCTTGTAGGCCTCCGTCATGCGTCCGGTGGCCTGGATCTGCGTCGTCCCGAGCACGTTGGCCCAGATACCGTTCAGCGTACCGCTGAAGGCGCCAGGAGTAGCGGAAATGTCACTGCTCAGCGTGAAGGTGTCGGTGACGCCGACAGACTGCCAGAACCGGGCGGTGAAGTATTCGGGATAGTAGGAAGCCCACTGGCCGCGGACCGCGTCATAATAACGGATGGATCCGGCCTGCGAGGAACTGTCGGTCATACCCTTCGGCATGCTGGCGCCAATGCCCCACGTAGAGTCTCCATGGCCCATCAGCCGGGAGTCATAGGACGTATCCAAGTTGATTATCTCGGGATCCATCGGCCGGGAATCGGGGAAGATGTAAATCTTCATCTTGTTCAAGCCCTGGGTGAACACAAAGTCTTTCAGGCGATAGACACCCGGCTGCAGATGGCGGGTATAAATCAGGTTCTTGTTGTTCTGGGCCAAATCTTCCTGGGTCGGCTTTTTGAAAAGGGAGGAAGCGTCGTCGCTCGTGTCGTTCAGGTAGACATAGACCGTCGAGGGCTCGATGATGCTGACCGTATAGGAGAACTGGCTTCCCATGGCGGAGCCACCTCCGAAGCTGTAGTTCTTCTCCAGCGTGAAGCCGATGTTGGTGGTGATGCCCATCTCGCTCGTGGTGCGGTCGCTGAGGTTGCTGCCGACCGAACCGAAGGTGAGCCTCTGGTTCTGGTCGATGAACTCATGGAATGCGACCCAGTTGCCCAAGTTGAAGTCCCACTTGGCGAAACTATCGGGATTGGTGTTGTAGACGGAGAAGGAGAAATCCAGTCCGATCTGCAGGAAGGAGAGGCTGTTGTTCACATACCAGCTGACCGAGCGGCTGGTGATTTCGTCGAAGGTGTCCGGATAGGTCACCGAGCCGTACAGGTTCATCGAGGCGACCCAGGAGAACTTGGCCGGCTTCAACTCGGTGGCTCCGCTCATGGCGTACTGGTCGCGACGGTTGGTGTAACGGGTCGTCATGCTCAACGTCCGCATCTCCAGGTCAGAGTACGGAATGGTCAGGTACAGGGCGAAGGCGGTGCTGTCGAAGGTGCTCTGCACATTCCGTCCAGCAAGGTCCTCAAGGGAAAGGTAATCGTGGTTGTCCCCGAAAACCTGCTGATAGAACCCCGCGGTCAGGTCGGTACCGATATAGTTCTTCAGCTCGGACATGTTGACCATCTTCTGGCCGCCGGAGAAGAGGGTCTCGATTTCCCCACAATACTCATCATTGACATACAGGGAAAGGTAATAGGTTCCATCCTCGTAGAGCATGGAATCATCCCCTTCTCCCGCGATATAGAAGTCGGCGAAAGGATCGCTTCCATCATCGCCCTCCCCTGCCGGCTGCGGCGCGTAGAAGAGGTTGTAATCTTCCTGGGTCATGACCGATGGCTCGAACATGTATGGAGCCTGGGGAACCAGCAGCTTGACCGTGGCGGGCTTGAGCGAGGGCGTGGCAGGAACCTTTGGCTCAGGCAGCGGTATCGAGGTGGGAAGCGCAGGAACCACGGCAGAGGAGGATGCCGGAGTGGACGGGACGACCAAAGGCACCACCTGGCTGGGAACAAGCAATGGCGTGGTTACGGCAGCTTCCGCTGGCACGGGCGCAGTTTCGGGTTCCTGGACCTGTTGGGCAACAACCAAGCCACCCACTGGCTCAGTGGCGTTGCTGGCTGGCTCTACTGCTTCAACTGATGACTCAGATGCTTGCTCTTGTGTTGTAGGATGTGTGAAACAGGTCTGGACAAACAGCGAAAGGAACAAAAGCAATAAAAAGCAGAGAATTCCCTCGTATATGCCGTTCAGAATCTGGTGAGACTTCGCCATTGCAAGTTATTCAGAATACTTGATTGATCCCTGATATGTGGCCCCTGAAGCCGTCGAAAGACCTTCTGGCATCGGAATGTTGATGGTGACACGCTTCTTCGCGAGCACGTTCATTCCAAGCAGATCCCCAAGCTGGTCCTTGGTGTTCAAGACCACCGTGTTGCCCTCATTGTCGCTCACCGTCAGCTCAGCGCCAAGCAACAACTGGTGAATGGTGCCTTGGTTGGAAAGGGTGACGGCCAATTTCGGTACCTGTCTGGTCGTCTCCTTCCCGGTATCGTCCGTCGAGACCTCGGGAACCAGCACACTCGCGACACCGGTCACCACAAGCCTTGCCGTTTCCTTGCTTGGGCTGACATACGCGCTGGTGATGTAGTTATAGAGGAAGTTGAACATGCCGCTATCCGTGTTCTGGCGACCTCTGTTGTAGGCGATCTGCTCCGCCTTGATACGGAAGGAGAGCTCGTTGGTCACCGTTCTCGGTCCACGGTACGTCACGCGGATGATCTGGCTGGACTGGGCTTTGACAATCACCTTGCTCGGCTGGATGGAAAAATAATTGGTGGCAGGCTGGTTGACCTCTTTGCCATTCTCGTCCTGGTCACGGATCAAAGCGGAAATGGTGACAGCAATCGAGTCATCGCTGTCATTGACAATGGTATAGGTTTTTGTTGTTTCAGCACCTGAAACTCCGAAGGTCTGTTCCAGAGGAGAAAACTGATAGGCAGACAACGTACTGGCGCTCACCAGCAGGAACAGGAAAATCGCCGTAATCCGGCGCAATGTCGTGGATACTCTGAACATCGTAGATTTGCAGGCGCGTCCACCTGCAACACCTCCTCAGAAAGGGGAATAAAACAGCATGGCCAATGCTGCTCCGCACCGTTCAGGTCTTCGCAATGGTACGGTCAATCACGAAGAAACCATCAAACCGATAGTTACAGTTAATGTAAAACAAAAGAAAGAAACCTGCAATATCTGAATAGAAGTGAAATATCAACCCGCAAACACCATCAGAAGCCCCCTTCCCCATTTGACACAAAATATCCATTATGCTAAGGTACTCAATCGTTACGACGGGCTGTAGCGCAGGGGTTTAGCGTACAAGTCTGGGGGACTTGGGGTCGTCGGTTCGATTCCGACCAGCCCGAAAATCGTATCTCTTGGCATTTCGACGAATTATTGTCGGGGCCGTGATGGGGTGGCATCATTTATGGCATCAACTCCCATCGCGGACCCTGTCGGGAGATAACAGGAATGAGGTACCACGAGCCTTTCACACTGATCAAACGTGGACGCGTCTATTATTACTATTGCTACGATTCGCATGGCGTCAGGCGGCGCTATTCGACGGGCCAGACCAACCGGATCAAGGCCTATAAACTCTGCATGGAGCTCTCTGAGAAGGGAGAGCTGCTGCAGGTGGTAGCCAGGGCCACATCACTTACCTTCGCAGACTACGCTCGCGGCTGGTGGTCACCGGGGTGCCGGTACGTGCGTGAGCAGGCGCTCCTGGGTAGGCGGCTCACGGATGGATACTGCAGGCGCTGCCGGTTCGTACTGGGTAAATGGATCCTCCCCTATTGGGGAAAGCGCTACATGCACACGATCACATCCGCCCAGGTGGAGAGTTGGCTGATCTGGCTCTCGGAAGCAAAAAAGATGCCGCACAAATCCGCGAACAATGCGAAAGGGATCCTGTCGGTCATGCTCGGTCAGGCACAGCACGAAGGCCTGATCACAGGCAATCCCTGCACCGCTTCCCGCTCGCTGTCAGGCAAGGCAAAGGAGCGCGGGATCCTCACCGTGGAGGAGGCGCGTCAGATCTTCTCCTCCCTGGACTTTTGGGGAGGCAACAGGATCGCCATGGCAGCCAACCTTCTGGCAGCATGCACCGGCATGAGAAACAGGGAGGTCGCGGCGCTGCAGCCCGATGATCTGAGGGAGGGATGGATCCACGTGCACAGCCAATACGACAAGGACGGCCTCAGACCAACGAAGACCAAGGCTGAGAAGAACCTCCCTCTCCCGCTCGAGGTGATGAATATCTTGCGTCAGCTCGCAGCTGTCGGTGGCGGCAAGTGGATCTTTACCTATGACGGGATCACGCCTGCAACAACGACGTCGTTTGTCCGAAATCTCCATTGGGCGTGTGAGCGCATCGGTATCGATTGGAAGGCAAGAAACATCTGTTTCCACAGCTGGAGGCATTTCCTCAATTCGCTGCTGATTAACAACAACGTATCTGTCGAAATGACGCAACATATGACGGGACATACGACGATGGCGATGACGGAAAACTACCTGCATTTTGATCCGTCGAAGTACTCGCCTATTGTCGAGCTGACCAGAAAGATTGTGGAATGAACATATCAAGGAGGATGAGATGAAAAAGATTTTGTGGCTGTTGCTGCTGGTGCCGGTGCTCCTACTCGGGTGCGATGAGGGAAGCGGAGGAGGCTCCGATGAGACTGCCATGTCCGTACTCACTCATGGGACATGGTCGTCATATGAATGGGACGACGCATACGAAGATAAGGACTTCAACAAGACGACCTACTCTGAGATTGATATCTATGTCAGATTCAGCAGCCAAGGAACGCTTGAGACACAGACCTACTACTTCAAGGACGGGTGGAAGGAACCGGCCATATCGAGACCGTCTGGAGACTGGAAGCATGTCCCCTACACGTTCTATGGCAATTCGGTGATGAGCACAGCATTCGACAGCTGCACATACGAGAATGGGATACTGACGATCAGGCAGGACGGGGTCGAATTCAAATGCCGGTAGTGGTCACCACGTCCACATTAGGCCGACAGAGACGGACATGTCTCCGTCCAGGTCGATTCCTGCACCGCCTAGGACCTGCAGGTTGCCCCTGCCGACACCCAGCACCCCGGTTATGCCCGGGGTGAAGCTATTGAACGGAACCGGATGGCTGACCATTCCGCCGATGGAGAGATGCCAGCGGCGCCGGAGATCCTGCTCCCAGGTCGCCACCTGCGCCAGTGCCTCATCCCGCTCTGTCTCGGCGGTTTGCCTATCTTGCTGGCTCTGTGCCACCTGCTCGGCCATCTCGTCAATCTCGTGACCCTTTCCGTCCAGTTGTGAGAGTAGCTCGTCTCTGGTCTGTCCTGCGTTGTCGAGCTCATTCTGCAGCTGCGTGATCGTCGCGTCTGACTGCGCGAGTTCGCGCTGGAGTTGCGTCATCTGGGACTTGTACTCCGCCGCTTCCCTTTTCGCCTTGCTTGCCTCTTCGGCGTACTCCTGCCTCCGCTCGATCGAGCTGATGGCAGCCTCAACAACCTCTGGATTACTCGTCACGTAGTGCAGTGCCCAGAATGTAACGCAGAGGCATGTGACAACAACCGCGATCTGGATTGCGAGGCGGTAGCCCTTGGTTCCATCATCTTTTGGTGGCCTCATGTCGTCGTAGTCGATCACAGCATTGTCCCAATCCACTCGCATATGCGCGTGGCAAGCGCAATTATGTCGTCTCCGTTCGTCAGGCAGTTCAGTAAGAATGACAAGATCAGGTAGAAGATGCGTCTGCGATCAATCATCATATGTTGCCTCCAGAGCAAAAAGGCGACAGGAATCGACCTGCCGCCTTGCGTGTAACACCACCCTATCAAAACTCGTATACAATGCCGAGTTGGTAATTCAGCCTGTTGGTGTCCCAGTTGGCATCTAAGGGGATGTATCCGACACCACCTAGCGCGAGAAATGATCCCTTGCGCGCGGTCATGTACGCAGCGGCTCCAAAATCCATGTCCATGTTCGCCTGTGCGCCAAAGCCGAGACCAAGATGCCAGCGATTGAGTTCCTTATCCTGCTTTGCGATGGTTGCGTTCCTCTCCTCGAGAGTAGCCGCCAAGGCTCCGATACTCTCCGCCTGGTCGACAAGCACCTGATACGTCTCCTTGGCATCTGCCTGGCTAAGCTTGACAGTACGGTCCCCAGCCTCAATCTTTTTTGCTAATGGAGTCTCTGAGACGGTCTGCTGCGGCTCTGCCACGGTCGGCGTCTCGACGGCTTCGGTCAATGAGGTATCGCTCGGCTGCTGTGCCGTAGCTTCCGTGGTCGCCGCTACGGGTGCCGAGATCACGGCCGATACGGGTCCTGCCGTCTTCTTCCCCGGATAGAGCGGATTGCTCCAGGAGCCAGCCCAGCACAGCGATCCCACCACGAAGAAGAGCCCTGCCAACACGGCGGTTCTTCCAGCATAACTTCCA
This sequence comes from uncultured bacterium, assembly GCA_905215015.1. GTDB lineage: Bacteria > Spirochaetota > Spirochaetia > Sphaerochaetales > Sphaerochaetaceae > RUG023. The sequence continues at coordinate 6,321 of CAJMOS010000125.1, forward strand.
AAGCGCATATAAGATTTTCCACACATCAGTTAGCCTCCTTGGCTACAAGTCTCTTCTCGTTCTCCGTGAGTTGCTTCTCCGCGAGTTGCCCAACGTACTCGCCTACCATGCCGATCTCAGCATTCAGCAAGTCGATCTGGCTCTCTCCATCCTTTCGTCTTCCGAAGACGCGCAGCACCTTCGCCAGCACAAGCGCAACCTTGAGGTCAGAGAGGGACCTCATCTGGTCATCAAGCGGTTGGTCAATGCGAGGGCCTTCGCTAAAAGTGTCAGCCACATAGCGAGTCCGCACGATCTTCGAAAAGATGGCAACAAGTTTCGCCTTCGTCTTCGCCTTGCCAATCTTCCTGGCGCACCGGCCCTCCTCATACTTGATCAAGGTCGCCGGAGTCGCCTCCAGGACTGCATGCGTGTACGGGAAGTAGAACCACAAGACAGCCGCAGGTGCCCCGACTACCAGCATGATCACCCCGGCCAGGAAGAATGCTGCAGATGGCGCATATACCATGGCAGCCCAACCAGCAGTGGCTACATATGCCAGAGCGCACCCGACATACTCCTGCCAGATGCAGAGATCCCTGGCATTGTTCCACTTGCACGACCAGTCATCGGAAATCATCCAGCATGCGCCGACAATCAAAGCGTTGTAGAGTGCCTTGAGCACGAACTCCATATCGAGCGAGAAACCGTTGCCGAACCAAATGGCAAGAAGATAGAGCCCTGACCCTAACAATGCCGTCTCAATCACTTCCAAGCTGGATGCCTTGAAGGTGGTGATAGATTCTTTTTTCTCAGTCATAGAATCCTCCTGCCCTAACGTTCGCACATCCGGGAAAATCATTCTTTCAAGATTTTTTCATCCCCGGCTTCGGCTCGAAGTATCGCTGTATCCGCATGGTGATCTCCATGCTCTCCTTGGCGATGGTGGAATAGGAGAGTCCCAGCTCGTCAGCAACTTCGTACAGGCTTCTGCCATGTAGGATATGAGCGTTGTAGATGCGCACCTGCCGATCAGACAGGCCGAGGGCATCCCTCACGGTCACCTTTGCGTAGTAGTCCCCGAATCTTCTCAACTCAGTGGCCCGCTTCGCGCTCTGGTTCTGGCCCATTGCACCCTCCCAGGCCAGTGTACCATCAGTAAGAAAAGAACACTTT
>CAJMOS010000126.1 GCA_905215015.1 uncultured bacterium
ATAAGCATTGTCCTCGTATAAAAAGAGAGGGGTGTTGCAAAGTCAAGTTTTGCGACACCCCTACGAGCGTATATCAAAACGGATTGGGGTACGGATTCGAGGACCTCTATGGATTCTCCACATGCTGTATTCGGCTACAAGCAAAGCAAAAACGAATGGGTAAATGGGGAAAATAGCGGAAAATCTCCTTTGTTTTCCATGTTCTTGCAAACCTAGACCATGCGATGAAGGAGGAGATGGCGAGGCTGTTCGACTAAGCTGGAAGGCTTCAACGACAGGATCAAGGTCGCAAAGAGAATCGGCTATGGCTACAGGAATAAAGGCTATTTCTTCTCCCTGATCCTATACATCTCCATCCCTTCAAACAGGCATCAATCCCATAAGAAAACGTGAAGAGCCTCTTTTTTACAATCATATGACAGAAAGCTGTCAGAACCTGTCAGGTTTCCAGGAAAAGTTGACGAAAAAGCATGTTCTCAACTTGTCCGTGAGGAAAAAATGGTGGACCGCGCGTCGCGATCCACCGTTGCATGAGGCTTGGTTACGTCAGTTCACGTTCTTGATCCAGGTCTTGTCAGGAATCTGGTCGTAAACCTTCTTGGTCATCTTCGCAACCAGGTCCTTGACCTCGCCGGCCAGGTTGTCCAGGTCGAACATCATCGTCTCGTCCAGGTTGTCCCTGGTCTTGACCTCGGCTTTGCCCTCTTTCAGGGAGCGGTTGCCGACGGTGATGCGTACCGGGATGCCGATCAGGTCCGCGTCAGCGAACTTGACGCCCGCCGTCTCCTTGCGGTCGTCATAGAGCACCTCGATTCCGCTTTTGGTAAGCTCGTCGTAGAGTTTCTCGCCGACTTCTGGGTCTTTGACAAGACTGACCAGCTCGACCTGGTAGGGAGCGACGGTGATGGGAAGCATCAGGCCCTTGTCGTCGTGGTACTCCTCGGCCAGACAGGCCAGCAGGCGGCCGACGCCGATGCCGTAGGAGCCCATGATGACCGGTTTGCGGACACCGCTTTCATCCTGGAAGGCCAGGTTCATGGCCTCGGAGTAGCGGGTTCCCAGCTGGAAGATGTTGCCTGCCTCGATTCCCTTGTCGGAGTGCATCGGCTTACCGCACTTCGGGCAGAGATAGCCTTCCTGCGCGCTGGCGATGTCGGCGACCAGACCGTCATAGTCACGGCCGTAGTTGGTGTTCAGGTAGTGGTAGCCTTCCTCGTTGGCTCCCGCGACGAAGTTGTTGCTCTTGGCGACACTGTCGTCGATGACCTTGACGACGCCTTCCTTGGCGCCGACCGGACTGCCGAAACCGGGAACCATGCCGCCGGCAAGGATCTCCTCCTCCCTGGCAGGGCGCAGGCTGTTGGCCTTCACTGCGTTCTGCAGCTTGCTTTCCTCGACATCCATGTCGCCACGGATGATCGCGACAATCAGCCTGTCCTCTTCCTGGCCGTTCTTGTCGTTGATGAAGGCACCGACCATAAAGACCGCCTTGGCGGTTTTTTTCGCGTCAATCTTCAGGAACGCACACAGCTCCTCGATGGTCTTGCACTCGGGAGTCTTGACCTTTTCCAGCGGCTTCGGTTCTTCAGGAAAGTACTCTTTCTGGAACTTGGCGACCTGGCGGTTGGCGGTATAGCCGCATTCGTCACAGTGGATGATCGTGTCCTCGCCAATCGGGGAGAGGTACATGTATTCATGACTGATCTTGCCGCCCATCATGCCACTGTCGGCACCGACGGCGATGACGGGAAGCCCGCAACGGCCGTAGATGCGGAAATAGGCCTTGTAGTGGTCCCCGTAGACCTTGTCCAGGCCCTCCTGGTCCTTGTCGAAGCTGTAGGAGTCGAGCATGGTGAACTCCCGTACGCGGATCAGACCTGCGCGCGGGCGAGGGTCGTCCCTCCACTTGGTCTGGATCTGGTAGACCAGGACCGGAAGCTTCTTGTAGGAGTCAAGCTCGTCCAAAGCGGCGTCGGTGACAGCCTCCTCATGAGTCATGGCAAGCACCATGTCGCGTCCGACACGGTCCTGGAAGCGGGTCATCTCCTTGTCGATCGAGTAGAAACGTCCCGTCTTCTTCCAGATGTCTGCGGTGTTGACTACCGGCATCTGCATTTCCTGGGCCCCGATGGCATCCATCTCCTCACGGATGATCGTCTCGATCTTCGTGTTTGAGCGGAAACCGAGAGGAAGCAGGCTGAAGAGACCGGCTCCCATCTGATTGATGAACCCCGCCCGCAGAAGAAACTCATATCCCTTGGAGTCTGCGCCGCTGGGTGCCTCGCGAAGGGTCTTGGAAAACAGTTTGGACATTCGCATGATTGCCTCTCCTTAGAAACATGCACATTGTAGCGATTTGTCCCGTTTGGGAAAAGATTCCCAGACGGTGCACGTTGACAGTTCCCTATGCTATACTCCGTTGTATGGAAGATGCATTGGCGCAAGCGCGCTCAAGCGTGGCCGAGACGATGGCACGCCTGTATCGGCGCGGCCTGACCACCAGCCTGGGCGGGAATGTCAGCATGCGGGTGGATGGAAAAAGCTTCCTGATCACTCCAAGCGGGCTGGACAAGAGTTCGCTCCAGGGGGATCAGGTCGCGCAGGTGACGATGGAAGGAGAGAATCTTTCCTCGTTGAAGCTTTCCATCGAGACCGGGATGCACCGTCTGGTCTACTTGGCCAGGCCCGATGTGCAGGCCATCGTGCACGCACATCCGTTGTACGCGTCTGTCTTCAGCGCCTTGGAGGGATGTCCGGTCGATACCCGCCTGACCGCCGAGGCCTGGTGGCAGCTGGGCGAGGTCGCCGTCGTGCCTTACGCGAAGATGGGGACGGAGGATTTGGCGCGCAAAGTGGCGGAAAAGTCCTTGCGCTCTGATGTGCTGGTGATGGAGAATCATGGCGTGACCTGCTTGGGCAGGAGCCTGCTTGAGGCCTTCGAGAAAATCGATGTGCTTGAAAGGTGCTGCCGGATGACGGTCATCGCATGGCAAGCAACACAGAAGGGAATCACGGTGCGGGACCTGGACCAGGCCCAGCGCGATGCCCTGAGAACATAGGGAGGAACAACGTATGCTGGAAGATCTCCAGACTTTGAAACTGAAAGCGTTGGAGATCCGGAAACTGACAATCGAGGAGATTGGAAATTTTGGTTCCGGACATATCGGAGGAAGCATGTCGATCGTCGAGATGCTGACCTATCTGTACTATCATGAGATGCACGTCGACCCGAAGAATCCCCAGAAGGAAGACCGCGACCGCTTTGTCTGCTCCAAAGGCCATGCCGGTCCGGCGGTCTATGCCACCTTGGCCAGCAAGGGATATTTCCCCGTCGAGATGCTGATGACGCTCAACCAAGGCGGCACCAAGCTTCCCAGCCACTGCGACATGACCAAGACCCCGGGCGTCGATTTCACCGGTGGGTCGCTCGGACAGGGATTCAGCGCCGCCGTGGGCATCGCGCTCGGACAGAAGATCCGCCATTTCGACCAGAGCCGCACGTTCGCCGTCATCGGCGACGGCGAAAGCCAGGAGGGCGAGATCTGGGAGGCTGCCGAGACTGCCGCCATGTGGAAGCTGGACAACCTGATCGCCTTTACCGATTTCAACCGCCTGCAGCTGGACGGAAGGACCGAGGACATCATCTGCATGGATGGAATCGAGACCCGCTGGCAAGGCTTCGGATGGCACGTGCAGAGGATCTGCGGCCACAACTTCGAAATGATCGATGACGCCGTGCAGAGGGCCAAAAGAACGCCGGGAAGACCCCACATGATCATCATGGACACGCAGAAATCCCATGGCTTCATCCCGGGCGAGAAGACCGAGAAGAACCATAGCATGGCATTCAACCTTGAGCAGGCGAAGGAAGCCGTCAAGGAACTGTACGAGCGCGAGGGGGTGCAGGCATGAGGGACACCAAGGATTTCAAATTCATGAGAGACGTGATGATGGCGGCGATCAACGACCTGGCGGCCATCCATGAGGATGTCGTTTACCTGGACGCGGACCTTTCTTCCTGTATTGGAGCCGGCTCCTTCCAGAAGCTTTATCCGGACCGCTTCTACAACTGCGGTATCGCCGAGGGCAACATGGTCGCCGTCGCGGCGGGCCTTTCCTCGGCCGGCCTGACCCCGTTCGCCCACAGTTTCGGTGTCTTCGCCAGCCGCAGGGCGTATGACCAGGCCTTCCTCAGTGTCGGTTACGCCAAACGCTGCGTGCATCTGCTCGGTTCCGACCCCGGTGTCAACGCCACTTACAACGGCGGCACCCATATGCCGTTCGAGGACATCGCCCTGATGCGCCAGATTCCGGGCATGATCGTGATTGAGCCCAGCGACGCGCAGAGCCTGTACGAACTGACCCTGCAGGTCTATGACAGCGGCAAGGCCAGCTACACCCGCTTCCCGCGCAAGACCATCGCCCATCGCTATCCGCTCGGCACCAAGATCGAGCTGGGCAAGGGCATCGAGCTTGCCGATGGCGGTGACTTGGCGATTGTCGCGACCGGCCAGGTGATGGTGGATGCGGCGACCAAGGCGGTCGATTTGCTTGCCCGGAAGGGAATCAAGGCGACGTTGGTCGACCTGCACACAATCCGCCCGCTGGATACGGAGCTGATTGACAAGGTAGCCAAACGGACCGGGCACGTGCTGGTCTGCGAGAACGGCCGCTACGCCGGTGGCGTAGGCGAGATGATTGCCGGATACTTGGCCAAGACCAACCCGGTCAAGATGGATTTCGTCAACGTCGGCGAGCGCTTCGGCGAGGTCGGCAACCTGGACTATCTGACCAAGACGTTCGGATTCACTCCGGAGCACATCGCCGAGGTGGGCGAGGCGCTGGCAAAACGCTGAACCTGAAACTAGGCAGTATTTCCCAAGGGGGACCGGATGGCGGTCCCCTTTGCTTTGTCCGGGCAGGAGTGCGATACTTACCCCAAGGGGGCAGCGACATGCACATCCAGCTAGACACCATTCCTGTCTGGGACGCCATCAAGTCAGGAGGGGAGTGTTTCCTCTGCGACCTGAAGAAGAAGGCCGAGGCCCAATCGGTCAAGTTCTATCTCGGGCCGTCAGTCATGAACCCCGAGACGCGGGTCACCGTCAACCACTCATGGTTCTGCCACGACCACCTTCAGCAATTGCTCGCGGCCGGAAAGGTCCAGGGGATGGCCCTGATGAGCGACACGTACCTGCACGAGACCCGTGGGAGCCTGGAAAAGGCGATGAAGGGCATCCTTGACGCCAAAGCGGGACGAAAGGTCGACAAGGCGGTCGCCGCCTTCCAGGAAGCAATCGAGAAACGCCAACCCCAGTGTCTGGTCTGCCGGCAGGTAGAGGAGCACGACATCCGCTACACCTACACGACAGCCTACCTCTACGGCCATGACCCCGATTTCCAGAAAGCGCTGGGGGAAAGCAAAGGCTTTTGCCTGCCCCATTACCAGATGCTCCTTGTTTGGAGCAAGGAGGCTCTCGACGCCGAGAGCCGCAAGCGTTTCGTGACTGACCTTACCGAAGTGGAGCTGCGGAACCTGGAGAGATTGCAGGGCGACGTCCTCTGGCAGACCCAGAAGTTCAAGGCGGAGAACTTCGACAAGCCGTGGAACGGTTGCGAGGACGCCCAGAAACGGGTGGTGGGAAAGCTGGGTGGCTTCTCTTGACTTGCTCGCGATGTTGCCCGACCATGAGGCGAGAAGGAGCAGTGTATGAGTATCATTGATTCCCTTGCGAAACGCAGAAGCGTCTATCAGATCGACAAGCAGCTTCCTGTCCCGCAAAAGCAGGTAGTCGCCATGGTGGAGAAGGTTACGGCGTTGGTGCCGGACGCATTCAACATGAAAAGCGCCCGGGTGGTGGTTGTCCTCGGGGCACAGCAGGACATGCTCTGGGATGCCATCTACGAAGTGTTCGGGGGCAAGGTTCCCCGGGAGAAGATTGATGGGTTCAAGAATGGTGCGGGTACCATCCTCTATTTCATCGACATGGCGGTGGTGGAGGGAATGCAGAAACAATTTCCGCTCTATGCCGCCAACTTCCCCGTCTGGGCCCAGCAGGCGAACGGCATGCTCCAGTTCTCCATCTGGTCGGCGTTGCGCGACCTGGACATCGGCGCCAGCCTGCAGCACTACAACCCCATCATCGACCGGAAGGTACGGGAACTCTTCAAAGTGCCGGAGAGCTACCAGTTGGTAGCCCAGATGCCGTTTGGTGGTATCGTCGCTCTTCCCGACGCGAAGCCTGCCGAGGACATTTCCCTCAGGGTTTCGGTGAAGGCATAAGAGGTTGCCCTCCTGTTCTCGCCGCATGCGTTTCCAACATCTTCTGAAGCCTGTGGAAACAATGCAGGACGGCGGGAATCAGGAAGCAGTCTGCCAGAATCCAGGCGATCGGGCTGGCAAAGCATGCAGCCACGTAGCCCCAGAGAGGGACCAGGACGATGCCGTCGAAGGCCCTTGCCACCATCTCGAAGACTCCGGAGAGAATGGCGAAGACACCGAAACCCATGCCCTGGATCATGAATCTGATGATGTTGACCAAGGCGAGCGGGAAATAGAAGGAACTCTGGATGGTCAGGAACAAGTGCGCGTTGCGGATCAGTTCCTCTTGGCTGGGGTCGACGAAGAGCGTGCTTAGCTTGCCGCCGAAGAAGAAAAGCACCACGAAGGCGAGCGCCGAGTAGCAAAGACCGATGCAACAGCAGGAAAGAAGGCCGTTCCTGAGACGGGGGATGTCTCCCGCTCCGGTATTCTGACCGCTGTAGGTGGCCATTGTGGTTCCCATGGCGTCGTATGGACAGCAGAAGAACATGCCGATACGGTTGCCGGCGGTGACGCAGGCGACCGCCTCGGAGCCCAGCGTGTTGACCGAGGTCTGAAGGATGACGCTGCCGATGGCGGTGATCGAATACTGCAACCCCATGGGGACTCCGTTGTACAGCAGCACGCTCCACTTGGACATCTGCACCTTCCGTTCCGATGGCCGCATGCGAAGGACCGGGTAGTGGCCGATCATGTAGAAAAGGCTGATGAAGCCGGCAATCGCCTGGCTGACCACCGTCGCCAGCGAGGCTCCGGCGACCCCCATGGGGATCACGAGAATCAGGAAAAGGTCAAGGAAGATGTTCAGCACGGAGGAAAGCAGGAGGAAATAGACCGGTGTCTTGCTGTCGCCAAGGGCGCGGAGGATGGCGGAGACCATGTTGTAGAGGATGGTGAAGGGGATGCCCAAGAAGAGTATGCGCATGTAGGCCACCGCTCCGTCGATGATGTCCGGCGGGGTCAGCATGGCCTGGAATATCTGCTGGCAGAAGATGGCGGTCAGCGTGGTGAAGACCGTGGCGAAGAGCAGGCAGAGGGGAATGATGGTGTAGACGTATGT
>CAJMOS010000127.1 GCA_905215015.1 uncultured bacterium
GTTGTTAGCTTCTGGTGCTGAACTTCGGATCTTTCTTCGATTTGATAATCAACGATTTCTTTGCCATGATCTCTAACCCTTACCTACCGGCTTTCTTAGCGAAAGGCATGCCGAGCTTTGCAAGCAGGTCATAGCCCTCTTCGTCGGTCCTGGCAGTGGTGACGAACGCAATGTTCATGCCACTAATCCGCTCAATCTTGTCGAAGTCGATTTCCGGGAAAATAATCTGCTCGGTAATGCCGAGGGAGTAATTTCCTCTTCCATCGAAAGCGTTGGGATTGACGCCTCTGAAGTCCTTCACACGCGGAAGAGCGATGCAGATCAGTCTCTCCAGGAAGAACCACATATTGTCTCCACGAAGCGTGACCATGGCGCCAATCTCCTGACCCTCACGGACCTTGAAGTTAGCGATGGACTTTCTCGCCTTGGTCTTGACAACGTGCTGACCGGTAATCGTCTCCAGTTCCTTAACGGCGGTATCGAGCAGCTTCTTGTTCTCGACGGCATCACCACAACCGATGCTGACCACGATCTTCTCAAGACGGGGAACTTGCATGACGGAGGTGTATCCGTGCTCCTTGAACAACGCGGGCGCGACCTCTTCCAGATACTTCCTCTTAAAGTTCGGGACAAACTTTTCAACAGGTGCAGTCTCGGCCTTCTTCGGAGCTGCTGCCTTTTCTTTCTTGTCTTCTGCCATCAGAGTGTTTCCCCAGTCTTTTTGGCGAAACGGACCTTGTTGCCCTTCTCGTCAAACTTGTATCCGATGCGAGTCGTCTTGCCGTCTTTGGTGACATAAGCGACGTTTGCCACAGAAATCGGAGCTTCAATTTCCACGAAGCCGCCCTTGTCCTGCGGGTTTTTCTTTTTCACGGTCTTCTTGACCATGTTGACACCCTGGACCAGAACCCTCGAGTTCTTGGCATCAGTGGAAAGGATGCGGCCAGTCTTGCCCTTGTCCTTGCCAGAAATGACTTTTACGGTGTCATTTTTCTTCAGTCTCATAGCTGATCTCCTACAACACTTCCGGCGCGAGGGACACGATCTTCATGTAATCGTTGCGAAGTTCCCTTGCAATGGGTCCGAAAATACGCTTGCCGCGCGGGTTATTGTTGGCGTCGATGATGACGCACGCGTTATCATCGAACCTGATATAGGTACCGTCAGGTCTGCGGTATTCCTTCCTCGTACGGACAATCACGGCTTTCAGCACGTCGCCGCGCTTGATGGCGCCATTGGGGAGTGCGTCCTTGACGGCGACCACGATGATATCGCCGACACTGGCGACATATCTGTGGCTTCCACCGAGGACCTTGATGCACTGGACCCGCTTGGCTCCACTATTGTCCGCGACATTCAAATAGCTCTGCATCTGGATCATAATGTCTCTCCTGCCCTACTTACCGAGCACGCTCGACAATCTGAACGAGACGCCAGCAAACATCCTTGCTCAGATGGCGGCACTCTTCGACACGAACGGTGTCACCTTCCTTGGCCTCGTTTTTCTCATCGTGAGCCTTCACCTTCTTGGTGCTGGTCACATACTTCTTGTACAGGGGATGCAGCGTCTTGGTGGAGATGGCGACGGTAATCGTCTTGTCCATCTTGTCGCTGACAACCTGTCCAACAAAGGTCTTGTTCCAAGCTTTTTCCATCTCTCACTCCCTTATTTGGCAACCTTACGGATGCCAAGCTCGTACTCGCGGATCAGCGTGTTGACACGAGCGATACTTCTGCGAGTCGTGCGCAGGGCGAGAGGGTTGTCCAAATGGCTAAGCACTCTCCCCATTCTCAGGTCAAGCAGCTGCTTGTGAAGCTCTTCCTTCTTTGCCTTCAACTCGTCCAAGGTCAAATCGTTAAACGAATTCTTCATAACTCTCACTCCGCCTCGCGTCTCTCGACGAACTTGGTATGGATCGGAAGCTTGGACGCAGCAAGCGTCATTGCCTCGACAGCGACGTCTTTGGAAACACCGCCCATCTCAAACATGATGGTGCCGGTCTTCACGACTGCAACCCAGCCTTCCGGGGCACCCTTGCCGTTTCCCTGTCTGGTTTCGGCAGGCTTCTTGGTATACGGCATGTCGGGATAGATACGAATCCAGATCTTGCCACCGCGCTTGATGCTACGGGACAAGGCGATACGAGCAGCCTCAATCTGGCGGTTCGTGATCCAGAGCGGCTCGGTTGCCATCAGGCCAAACTCACCAAAAGCCAGCGTATTGCCGACATGGGCGACACCCTTGCGGTCTCCGCGCTGCTTCTTTCTCCATTCAACTCTCTTCGGACTCAGCATGGCTTAGCTCCTTGCATCGGCGGTCTCGCCCTCGGCCTTCATCGGGCTCTTGGCGACCGTACCGGCATCGTTCTTCTGGACGTGGTCGTAGATCTCGCCATTGAACACCCAAACTTTGACGCCAATGCAGCCGAAGGAGGTGTTGGCAGTGGTGAAACCGTAGTCGATGTCGCTGCGAAGGGTGTGGAGAGGCACGCGGCCTTCCTTCATCCACTCGCTGCGGGAAATCTCGGCACCACCGATACGTCCAGAAAGTCTGACCTTGATACCCTGGGCACCGCTCTGCAACGCCTTGCTGATCGCGGTCTTCATCGCCCTGCGGTAAGAACCACGGGCGACAAGCTGACGGGCGATGTTGGCAGAGATGAGCTGCGCGTCGGCTTCGGGTTTCTTGATCTCCTTGATCTTGATTGCCACTTTCTGATTGGACAGCTTCTGCAGTCTCTGGCCAAGCTTCTCGACGTTGGCGCCCTTACTGCCGATGATGATTCCAGGTCTGCTGGTGGTGATCATGATCGTGATGCGCTGAGGCTGCCTGACAATCTCGACGTCAGAAATCTCAGCACCCTGTACTTCAGGACAAGCAAGCAGCTCTTTGCGCAGCTTCAAGTCCTCATGCAGCGTGTCTGCATACTGTTTGCGATCTACAAACCACTTGGACTTCCAGGTCTTGTTGATACCCAATCTCAGTCCAATAGGATTAACTTTCTGGCCCATTTATTTCCTCACACTAGCTTTTTCGTCGACAGTGACGGTAATGTGCGACATCCTGCGCAGAAGAATATCTCTTCTTCCATGGGATCTGGGCCATACTCTCTTGAGTCTGGGACCATCATCAATCATCAGCTCGGTAACCACCAGGTCATCCTCATCCAACCTGTTGTTCACATTCACTGCATTCGCGCCAGCGCTCTTCAATACCTTCAGAATCAGGCGTGCACCTTTCTGCGGCATCGCCTCGAGGATAGCGACAGCCTCGGGGTACGGTTTCCGTCTCACCAGGTCAGCGACGGGGCGGACCTTGGAAGGAGAAACCAGCAAGAACTTGGCAATAGCGGTATAACCTTTTTTATCTGCCATAATGCTCTACTTCCTTATTTGGCGACAGCCTTGTCACCCAGGGAGTGACCGCGGAACACTCTGGTCGGAGCAAACTCACCGAGCTTGTGTCCGACGAGGTTCTCGGTAACGAAAACCGGCACCCAAGTCTTTCCGTTGTACACGGAGATGGTAATGCCTACCATGTCAGGGATGATCATAGAAGCTCTGGAGTACGTCTTGATCATCGCTTTCTGATTGGCCTTCTTAGCCTCTTCAACCCGTTTCAAGAGCTTCTTCTCAACAAACGGGCCTTTCTTGATAGATCTGCTCACGATTTACTCCTTACTTCGATCTCTTCTTCACAATGAAGGCATTCGACGGTTTCTTCTTCGAACGAGTAGTACCACCCTTAGCAGGCTTGCCCCACGGGGAGACAGGATTGCGTCCGGTACCGGTCTTACCTTCACCACCACCATGCGGGTGGTCGATCGGGTTCATGGCAATACCACGGACTGCCGGTCTGCGGCCCAGGTAGCGGCTGACGCCGGCCTTGCCGAGATTGACGTTCATGTGGTCGAAGTTGCCAAGCTGGCCGATGGTCGCATAGCACTCGCCGAAAACCATTCTCATCTCGCTAGAGGGCAGTCTCAGAGTCACGTAGGCGCCTTCCTTGGCGACAATCGTCGCGCCAAGTCCGGCAGCACGGACCAGCTGGCCGCCACGGCCGAGCGTGAGCTCAACGTTGTGGACCGTCAGACCGAGCGGGATGTTCTTCAGGGGAAGCGCGTTGCCCACAGTCAGCGGAGCGTTCTCGCCACTCATGACCTTCTGTCCGACCTTCAGGCCTTCCGGAGCGATCATGTATCTCTTCTCGCCATCGGCGTAGAAGACAAGGGCGATGTTGGCGGAGCGGTTAGGATCATACTCGATCGTCTTGACCGTTCCCTCGATTCCGTGCTTGTCGCGCTTGAAGTCAATCACACGATACTTGCGCTTGACTCCACCGCCTCTGCGACGGACGCTAATGTGACCGAAGCTATCGCGTCCTGCGGTTCTGTGCAGGTAGCTGGTCAGGGACTTCTCAGGCTTCTTCGCGGTGATTTCGTCGAAGACCAACGTAGTCCTCTGGCGAAGGCCCGGAGTGTTCGGTTTATAAGTTCTCAGTGCCATACCTATTCTCCTCAAACTCCCTCGATGGCCTGGATCTGTTCGCCCTTGGCCAAGGTCACGATTGCCTTTTTCCAATCACCAGTATTGCCGAGGGCGTAACCGCCTCTGCCTCTGGAATATTTCGGCTTGCCTTTGACAATCATCGTATTGCACTTCACCGGGGTCACCTTGAACAGCTCCTTGACCGCATCCATGATCTGGAACTTGGTCGCATCCATATGGACGCGGAACGTGTACTTCTTAGTCTCCCCTTCGCGCGCAAAATTGCTCTTCTCACTCAAAATCGGGGCAATGATAATCTGATCTGCTCTCATTTTGCGGCCTCTTTGGTTTCACCGAAAAAAGTGTTCAGGTTCTTTGCGCCAGTTTCCATGACAACAATCTTTCTGCTGTACAGCAACTCATGCGCGCTCAGCCTGTTGTAGGACTGGACGTGGACATACGGAATGTTGCGCGCAGCGCGGCGAACCATCGCATCGTCGCCTTTCAGGATCAGCAGGGTGCGGGTCTCATCAGGATTGAACGTCTTGATGATCTTCACCATGTCCTTGGTCTTGCCGGACTCGACAGTGAAATCCTCGACAACAACCAGACGGTCCTCTTTGACACCAAGCGTCAAAAGGCTCTTCACGGCAAGATGCTTCATCTTTCTCGGAAGCACCCAGCCATACTCACGAGGCTTCGGTCCGAAAATCGTACCACCACCAACCAGAATCGGGGACTTCTTGTCACCCTGACGGGCGTTGCCGGTTCCCTTCTGCTTGTACGGTTTCGTGTTGCTGTAGTTCACCTCAGCACGGGTCTTCGTGCAAGCAGTTCCCACTCTGCGATTCGCGAGTTCGTTATTGATGGCGTAATAAATCGTACCGTTGCTGACCTCGTGGTTGAACACATCGTCGTTCAACTCGACAGTCCTCAGCTCTTTTCCATCAGTAGAAAATACTTTCGTTTCCATATCTTACGCCCTTATTTCTTCACTGCTTTCTTCACGATGACGACGCTGTGAGTCGGGCCAGGGATTGCGCCCTTGACCATCAAGACCTGCAAGTCCTCGTCAATCTTGACGACTTTCAGGTTCTGCACAGTGACATTCTCGTTGCCCATGTGTCCAGCCATGCGATGGCCCTTGAACGTGCGCGCAGGAGTGGAAGACATAGCCGTGCCACCAAGATCGCGGTGGAACTTGGAACCGTGGGTATCGCGACCGCCACTGAAACCGTAGCGTCTCATACCACCAGCGAAACCTTTACCTTTCGAAGTTCCAGAAACATCAACGTACGTTGTATCTTTGAAAACATCGACACCCAGAACCTCACCGACCTTCACTTCTTTCTCATAGTCGCGGAACTCAACGACAACTCTCTTGGGTTCGCAAACATTTTTGAATTGGCCAGCATACGGCTTGGTGACGGTGCTCTTTTTCTTGTCAATGGAACCGAGGACAGCGGCTTTGTAACCATTCTTCTCGTCAGTGCGTTCACCGACGACAACGTTGTCCTCAATTTTGATAACAGTAACGGGTGTGAGCCTGCCTTGCGCGTCAAACACCTGCGTCATACCAACTTTTTTGCCGATAAGCCCTAACATCTCTTACCTCAACTCTTACTGTTTAATCTCAACATCAACACCGGCAGGGAGCTCAAGCTTCATGAGGGCATCCATGACTTTTGATGTCGGATCCAAAATGTCGATCAACCTCTTGTGGGTTCTCATCTCAAACTGTTCACGAGATTTCTTATTGACAAAAGGCGATCTCAGAACTGTGTATTTCTGGATACGAGTCGGAAGTGGAACAGGACCGGAAACAGTAGCACCGGCCTTCACTACGGTGTCAACGATCGACTTGGCGCTCTTCTCGACGAGCTCGACATCAAAGCCTCTCAGTCTGACACGAATTCTTTCTTTAGCCATTTTTTAAAAATCCTCCAAAAAACAGGTCTTGCCGGCGCTCATGTGAATGCCGGCAAGACATTCACTCACAAAAATCAGTCGTCGATCTCAGTGACCTGGCCAGAAGCGACCGTCTTGCCACCCTCACGGATTGCGAAGCGGAGGCCCTTGTCCATAGCGATCTTGTGAATCAGCTCAACCTTGATGGAGGTGTGGTCACCCGGCTTCACCATCTGGACACCATCCGGCAGAATGACCGTACCAGTGATATCAGTGGTGCGGAAATAGAACTGCGGGCGATAGCCAGTGAAGAACGGAGAGTGTCTTCCACCCTCATCGGTGGTCAGGACGTACAGAGCGCCAATGAACTTGCTGTGCGGGGTGATCGAACCCGGCTTGGCGATGACCTGGCCGCGAACGACATCCTTCTTGTCGACACCGCGGAGCAGGCAGCCGACGTTGTCACCGGCCTCACCAACATCCAGGGTCTTGTTGAACATCTCGACGCCAGTGACAACCGACGCCTTGGTGTCCTTGATACCGACGATCTCGACCGGATCGTTGACCTTGACGACACCGCGCTCGATACGACCGGTAACAACGGTTCCACGACCAGAAATCGTGAAGATGTCCTCGATCGGCATCAGGAACGGCTTGTCGACGTCACGCTTCGGAAGCGGGATGTAGGTGTCCATGGTCTCGAGCAGCTCGCCAATGCACTTGGTCTTCTCGGGATCATCGGGATGGTTCATAGCCTCGAATGCGGAACCGCGAACGAACGGAGTGTGCTCCCCATCGTAGCCATTCTTGGTCAGCAGGTCGCGGACATCCTCCTCGACAAGGTCAATCAGCTCGGGGTCATCGACCTGGTCGCACTTGTTGATGAAGACGATCATGCAGGGAACGCCAACCTGGTGGGCCAGCAGGATGTGCTCTTTGGTCTGGGCCATCGGGC
>CAJMOS010000128.1 GCA_905215015.1 uncultured bacterium
TTGCTTGGATGTCTGCGTGACACGCCATTTGCTGGATGCCTCTTTGGAATCCCCTGTCTTGTGCACCCCGAGATCCGCCATCGCGCCGATGCCGGCAATCTTTCGGTCGAAGAACCAGGTGTTTTTCCCCGGATCGACCGACCAGCTCTCCGGCCCGCCGTGACCGAAGGTCGTCGCAAAGGAAATCACCTTCCCGATCGCCCCCTGCACAATCAGGTCATGGGCTTTCTGATGGGTCGGGGTAAGCCGCTGGTTCTGGTCAATCATCAGGATGCCCTTCGCCTTACGCGACGCCTCGATCATTCCCTTGCATTCATCGAGCGACAAGGCCATCGGCTTTTCACAGAGGACGTGCTTTCCTGCCGCGAGGGATTTTACGGTCATTTCATAGTGGGTCTTGTTCGCAGTACAGACGCTCACCGCGTCGATATCGCTGGAAAGCAGTTCCTCCACCGATGGGTAGGCTTTTCCACCATAGGCGAGGGCAAGTTCCCGTGCTCGCTCGGCATTGAGGTCATAGAACCCTTCCAGCCTGCATTCCTTGTTCGCACGATATTCAGGAATATGCCTGACCTGTGCGATTTTTCCACACCCGATGATGCCGATTTTGTACATATGTTCACCCCTTCCTTTTCAGTTCTTTTCCTTCTTCTGCAGGAGAACGGCAGCGATGACGATGACACCTTTGAACGCCTCCCGGAGGAATGGTGGAACACCCAGCAGGTTCAAAAGGTTGTTGATGACGGCGATGATCAGCACGCCAAGTACCGTTCCGACAATCGATCCCCGCCCGCCGGACATGCTGGTTCCACCAACGATGACCGCAGCGATGGCATCCATTTCATAGCCACTGCCTGCGTTCGCATAGTCCATGGCTCCGATACGGGAAACTTGCAGGACAGCTGCGATGCCGACGAGAAAACCCATGAGCAAATAGACAATCCGTTTCACATGGTCGACGTTGATGCCTGAGAGTTTTGCGGCCCGCTCATTCGAACCGACGGCGTACACATGTCGTCCGAAGACGGTGTGGCGGGAAACGGTATCCATCAGGAAAGCCATGACCAACCAATAGACGATCGGCATGAACATCTGTCCCCCGATTGTGATGTTCGCAATCTTGGTGAATGAACGAGGAACGACGGGATTGACCCGCTGCATGAACTGCTGGGTCACCGAACGACAAATCTTCATCATTCCCAACGTTGCGATGAACGGAGGGAGTTTCCCAATCGTGATGAGGACGCCACTGAATTCACCGAGCAACGCGCCGAACACAAGGCCGACGATGATGCCGACAAGATATGCGGGGAAACCACTGATGCCGAGGGAAGCAAGAAGACCCGTAGCAGACGAGTCGATAAAGACCATCACGACCGCACCGATGGCCACCAGCGTGGATCCGACGGCGAGATCGATGCCGCCCGTGATGATGACGAAGGTCATGCCCAAGGCGATGATGCCGATCGTGCTGTTGTTTCGAAGGATGTTCAGCCAATTCCGGCACCAGAGCGAGAGCCATGCGCCAAAGGATCCTTGGTCGAACCCGAGAGCGATTGTCTGGAGGATGACCATGACGATAAGCGCGCAGAATGTGGAAAAGAGCGGTTTATCCCTCCACATCGTCCGGAACCACGAGGCAAAGCCCATTGTATGCTTGTTCATTCTGTCACCCCCGTTGCCAAGCGCATGATATGCTGTTCGTTCAGATTGTTTCCCACAAGTTCCCCAACGATCCTGCCGTGGTAGAGCACGTAGGAACGGGAGCAGAGACGGATGATTTCGTCCGCCTCCGAGGAGAGGACAATCACCGCGATTCCCGCCTGGGAAAGACGGGTGATGATCTCGTAGATGTCTTCCTTTGCCCCGACGTCGACCCCTTGTGTCGGATTGTCAAGAATCAGGATCCCCGGCTGGAGCGCGAGCCATTTGGCGAGCACCACCTTCTGCTGGTTCCCGCCCGAAAGCGACGTGATCGGCTCGTCGACGCTCTCCAGCTTGATATGGAGCTCGTCTTTCAGACGGAGAAAAACGGAGCGGATCCTGTCTTCGTCGAGGAAGAAGCGATTCTTCTTCATACGGGAAAGCGTGACGAGGCTTCCATTCTCCAGAATGGAGAGGTCCTTCACGATTCCGTTCTCTTTCCGGTTTTTCGGGACATAGCCGATACCGAGGTCCACAGCCTGAGTTGTGGATTTCATCCGCACTTCTCTGCCGTTCATGAGAATGAGCCCCTCGTACGGCCCCCGTGCGCCGAACACCGTCTGGAAGATTTCACTCCGCCCGTCGCCGAGCAATCCGGTGAAGCCGACAATCTCTCCGCTACGTATGGAAAAGGAAATGGAGGAAAAGGTTCTTCCATCGCCGAGATTCTCGGCGGCGAGAACGACATCCCCCCGAGTTCCTTCCCCACGCTGTCCTTGGATGATGGTGTGGCCGACCATGAAGGCGGCAAGGTCCGTCGTCGTTACGTCTTGCACCTTTCCCACCGAGACCATGTGTCCATCCCGGAGAACAGCATAGTCGTCGCAAATCTCCATCACCTCGTTGAGCTTGTGGCTGATGAAAATGATTCCCACTCCCTGCTCGCGCAGGCGGCGCATCAGGGCGAACACCCGCTCGATTTCGGGCCCAGTGAGGCTCGAAGTGGGTTCGTCCATGATGACGAGCTTCGCATCCATGAGCAACGCTCTGGATATCTCGACAATCTGTTTATAGGAAGCATCAAGCGTCCGCACCATCGTGCGGGGATCAAGGTCCAGACCCATGCGGACGAAGACTTCCCTCGTCCGGACAATCATGGCTTCGTGGTCGAGAAATCCGTTTTTCTTTTGGATTTCTCTTCCTATGAAAAGATTTTCGTAGATGGCAAGGTCGTTGATCAGGTTGAGTTCCTGATGGATGAACGCGATACCGCGGTCCAGCGATTCCTTCGGGTTCTGGAAATGCACCACTTCCCCGTCGATGACGATTTGCCCTGTGTTGGGTTCGAGAACGCCACCCAAAATGTTCATCAGCGTGCTTTTTCCTGCCCCATTCTCCCCGAGAAGCGCTTTGATGCACCCTCCGTTCACGGAGAAATCAACCCCGTCGAGCACAAGGTTGGACCCGAATGATTTGGAAATGCCCCGCATCTCACACCGCATCACTTACCTCCCGAAAGAGGCGGCCGCAATGCGACCGCCTGTCGGAACCCCGTCTGATCAGTACGGAGAAGACGGATCGAGATAATCCTTGACGTTGGTCTTGTCGACCACGGACGTCGGGATAATCTTTACAGGGTCGATCTTCTGTCCCTCAAGGACGGCGACTGCCATATCGACAGCATCGCGGACCATGGTCGGACTGTACAGCGCGCTTTCGATCCACAGGTCAGGATAGTCGTCCATCATGTTGAAGTACTCCTGGCATCCTCCGCCGCCGGTGATGACCTTGATGTCCTTGCGACCGGCCTCGGTGATAGCCTGGATGGCACCGATGCTCGTCTCGTCGTCCATGCTGTAGACCGCGTCGATACGCGCGTTTGCGGTCAGGATGTCAGCCATGTCGGCAAGTCCATCCTCCCGGGTGAACTTGGTAGCGTAGGTCTGAATCTTCAGATTCGGTGCGATCTTGGCGACCGTCTCGAGGAACCCTGATTTGCGGAGAGCTGCGACTGAACCGGATGTGGGCACGTCGAGAATGACGACATTCCCCTCTGTTCCGATTTTGTCCACGATGTACTTCGCCCCCTGGACGCCCATGTCATAGTTGTCGCCGGAGACCCGGTACACCCCTTTCGCGGCAATCTCAATATCGAAGTTGACGACGGTCACGCCCTTGTCGATGGCGCCTTGGATAGGCACCTCCATGCCGGTCCACTGCGGGAATGCGACAATCGCATCGGCCCCCCAGAGCATCAGGTCATCGAGTTGGGTCGTCATCTCGTCAGCGGAAGTGGACGTATAGAGCTTGTAGTCGACCGAGCCGGACAGCTCTTTGCAACGTTGCTCGGCATAGTAAGCCACTCCTGCCACCCACCCGTGCGTCACAGCCGGCGCCAGAATACCTATCTTGTGCTTCGCAGTCCCCTTTTGGGCGGCCGCCGGAGCAGACTCTTTCGTTCCCTGCGCGAAGAGCGCCGATACGCCCATCATCACAGCCAGCAAAACAGTCAGTACCTTTTTGGTCTTCATTGAGAAGCCTCCTCTTTGTTACCCAAAGTATCAGCGACATTCCCTGAACCGTCAAACAATATTCTGAAAAATATGCATGTTTTTTCATACTACAAGACATTCCACATAAACAACTATTTACTTTGTATTTAATAAATTAATTTCTTCATCTTATTATTATTTTCTAAATACTGTGAAAATATTTCAGATTATTATGAAAAATAAAAAATGCACATATCCCTCTGGGAAGCCACAGAGGAAGCGTGAACATAGCATCGGGCACAACGAGCCAAGGGAGCCTTGGTTGTCGCAACCGACCACACCTTTCCCCACCACCCGATTCATCAAAGAAGTCATGAGATTGCGTTGACAACCCGAAAGACAGCGAGGGCCATGGCATGAACCATGGCCCACGCTGCAAACTCCGACGATAGGATTACAGGGTTTTCTCAAACCAGGCAATCGTCCTGGCGGTGATATCCTTCAGCTGGGTATCGTCACCGCTGAAGACCCCGAAGGTGTGTCCCGCGCCTTCAACCCAGGAAATCTCGGCATCCGGACTATGCACCAATGCCTTCTGGATGGTCGTGGCGGTCTCGGGGACCACCGACGTGTCCTTGGTCCCCTGGATCAGCAGGTAGGGAATGCGCACCTTCGCGGCTTCCGCAGGATAGTCGATGCCTTTCGCGACCTCATAGTAGGCCGGAGACTGCTTCAGCGGGGCCCTCCAGTCATAAGTGACCTCGTAGTAGCCGTTCTTCTTGGCGATTTCGTACTCCGCGTCCAGGTCCTTGTTCCCATAGGCGCCGGCCCAGGTCAGCGCGCTCTTGAAGACCTTGGATCTGGCAACGGCCAGCAACGTGAGCCTGCCACCCTGGCTCCAGCCCATGATGCCGACGCGCTTCTTGTCGACGCCGGCTTGCCGGACGATGTAGTCGTAGCAGGTCATCGCATCCTCGATGCCCTGGTCATAGGTATAGTCGATATAGTCGCCCTTCGAGTCGCCGTTGCCGAGATAATCGAAGCGAATCGTGGCGATGCCGGCCTTGGCCATCTCGACCGTGGCGTAGTCATAGGCATTGCCAGCCTCGTGCCGGCTCGAACCGTTTCCGTGCAGCATCACCACCGCAGGGAACTTCTGCCCTTTCGAGCCAACCGGAATCGTGACCGTAGCAGGAATCTGGTGGTCGCCCGCATCAATCAGCACATCCTCGGCCCGATAGTCGAACGGAGCAGTCTGTGCGTCTTGTCTGACAGAGGCACATCCAACGAACGCCAGCGCGCAAAGCGCCAACAAAGAAAGCAGTTTCTTCATCACAATCCTCCAAGGCTCCTATCCTAGTGTGGAAGGCTCCTTTTTGGCAAGAAACGGTCGGTTCAGGCCCGCGGATAGTTCGCCTCGACGGCATGGACCATGGAGACCAGCATCCGGTTGTAGGGGACGTCCAGGTGGTACTGCTCTGCGAGGGCGACCACCGTGCCGTTGATCTTGTCCACCTCGGTTGCCCGCCGGTGCCTGCGGTCCTGGACCATGCTCGCAAGCCCTGTGGCGTCATGCTCCACCACCTTCCATACCGTCTCCACCGCGTCCTTGCGGTCGAAGTAGGTGCCGTCTGCCTCAGCGACCAGAACGCACTCGTAGACGATCTTGCGGGCGAGTTCCCAGAGCCAAGGGTTTTCCTTCATCTCGCCAATCCGGCAGTCCAGCACGCAGGTCAGACCGTTGATCGCGCAGTTGACGAAGAGCTTGCTCCAGAGGATCCGCTGGATGTTCTCGATCACATTGACCTCAAGCCCCGCCTGCCGGAGCGCCTCGGCCACCTGCTGGACGGCCTTGTCGGCCTCGGGCGTGGGGACGTTCGGACCGATATTGGTCGGGCCGGTCCCGGAATGGAAGAACTTGCCGGGTCCCAGGCCGACGCTGTTGTGGCTGCTCGTGCCGACGATGATGCGGGAGGGATCGATGAAACGGGCGATGTCGCGGTTGTTGCCCGCGCCGTTCTGCAAGGTGAGCGCATAGGTGTGCGCGTCGAAAAGGTGGAGGTTTTCCTTGGCCGCCTGGTAGGTCTGTGTCGACTTGACGAAGACGATGACCAGATCCTGCGGGCCGATGTCGGTGCCACTCAGGACGGCATGGACGTTACCGATGGTCGTCTCCTTTCCGTTCTCCTGCATGGTCAGCCCGTGCGCGTTGATCGCGTCCACCGCAGGCTGCCACACGTCCAGCATGGTCACCTCATGCACCTTCGCGAGATACGCCCCGTACAGGGATCCCATGGCTCCTGCGCCAAGAATAGCGATTTTCACAGCCGCCTCCTTCCAACCTGTCAGAATGTACCGCTTTCACAGTTTTCCTGTCTAGCTATGTCAAAAAACCGCTTCTTTTCGATTGGCTTTTCCGGAAGTTGGCCGACAATGCGAATAAGTGCTCATCAAGCGAGACAGGTATCCCAACAAACTGATTGAGCCTGATGGCGTTCCGGTCCCCTTCTTCGTTCTTGGGGCGTTTTCCCTTGCAAGACAAGGGCTTCATCTCGAATGGTAAGAAGGAAACGCAAAACGAGTTCAAGGACGGCCAGCTAGGGTACAATCGCCGACGCGTTCAGGCATATGGCAACTGCTTGTCTGACATGTTCCATTTGACCGGTAATGATCTCTCCGGCCTGGTCACTATCGTCCCCGAACCAAGAACAATATGGCCTCCATCAGACCGGAGAGAATACATCTGAAGTTTTATCGCGACTTCTGGAAAAACCTCTTTGCATTTTCGAAGCATATTCCCCGCACCATATTCCCAAGGTATTCGATGTCATCGGGGTACTGGCCAGACTCGACAAGCTCGCCGATGTACGAGCAGAGAAGCCTCCTGAAATACTCGAATCTGGGATAGGAAAGATAGGAGCGGCTGTCGGAGAGCATGCCGATGAAATTGGCGAGCACCCCGCTGGTCGCATAGCTTTCCATCTGCATCCTCATGCCGGGAATATGGTCTTGGAACCACCATGCGGTGCCAAACTGGATTTTTCCAGGAATGGAATCGTCCTGAAAGGTGTTCGCAAGTGCGGCAAGCACCCAGTTGTCCTTCGGGTTCAGGCAGAACAAGACGGTTTTCGGCAGTTCTCCTGTCACTTCGAGACAGT
>CAJMOS010000129.1 GCA_905215015.1 uncultured bacterium
CAGCAGTTCGCCCGTCGCGATGGCGGGAAACAGCTTCCTTCCTTGATGATCCTCCAAGGTTCCGATGTCGATGCCATAGGAGGTTGCCTGTTCCTGCCAGATGAGCGCGTACTGTTGCAAGGTCCCACGGATGGTGAAGCGTGTGGCATGCTGGGTTTCCAGCCAGCCGAACAGCCGGCTCAGGAACTCCGAGGCGTTCTGTTTGTTGCCGCTCGACAGAAGCGCCTTCCAGATGCCGGTGGAAAGGGACGGGTCGGGAACAATGTGGTCGGACAGCGCGGGGAGGTCGGGTATGAACGCCAGATGGGGCTTCTCGCTGGTAAAGAGCGTCTCTTCCGCTTGCAGGCACGCCCTGGCGCAGCCGCTTACCATATCCCACCCCCGGAGCGGGGCGCTCGCGACCGCGTAGCTCGAGCAACCCCACCATCTGCCGATCTGGTGCTCGATTTGCGTCCATAGGTCGGTGATCCGTTGCCGGAGGCCCCGCGTCAGCATGTCCCTTTCGGAATTGAAAAGCAGGTAGATGACCCCCCTGCTGGTCTGGAATACCTCGTGATGGGGAAAGATGGGCGAGGTCGTGTCCGAGATGACCGCCTCGAGATGGGTGAGGTCCAAGTCGGTGTCCCGGACTCCGCACATGACGATCCGCATGACACAGAACCACGCGTTGCCGTCCCACGCGAAGTTGGCGGACTTGATGGCGGGCAGGAGTTCGTCCACCTCTTGGTATTCATGGTCGATGAGCTTGCGTCCGATCCTTTGGCGCACCAGGTCCCAATCCGGTTCCCGGGCCATTGCCTGCTCGTCGACTTTCAGGGAATCGAGCACGGACAGCAACTCTTCCCCGGTCATGGTGAGCTTGAACAGGAAATCCTTTGCGCCTTCCTTCATCGCGTCGCGCACATGGGCGAAGTCATTGTAGTTGGAAAGGACAACGCATTGGATGGCAGGCCATCGCGTCCGGCATTCCTTGATGAGGGAAATCCCATCAATATCCTCCATGACCAGGTCGGTAAGCACGATGTCGGGCCGCAGGTCGGGAATCTGGCGGAGCGCGTCAGCGCCATTGACTGCCTCCCCCACCAGCGCGTATCCATGCCGTTGCCAGTCGATCAGGGAGCGGATTCCCGCGCGGACAAGCATTTCATCGTCAACAACCAGTACGTTCTTCATGAGGATGTTCCTTCTTCATAGGGTAGGGACAGCCGGACAAGGCTTCCTTTCGGGACATCGACCAGGCTGACGCCGTACGGCTTTCCGTAGACAAGGTCGATCATCCGGTCTATGGAGGACAAGCCTATGCCGCCTTTCCCTCCATTGGCGGTCTCCTTGTGGGAGAGAAAGCAGGCTTTCGCCTCGGGACTGAATCCTATTCCGTTGTCCGCCACGTCGATTTCCAGCGTGTCGCCCGTCCTGCGGGCGCGCACCACGATGCGGCAGGCGTTCTGTCCGGCAGGAAAGGCGTGTTTCCAGCAATTCTCCACAATCGGCTGCAAGCTGAATTTCAGCATCTTCGCCGAGAGCAGCTCCTGGGGAACTTCCTGGGCATAGGAGACCCGGTCTCCGAAACGTGTCGCCTGGATGAAGGCGTAGCTGTCCAGGACCGCAAGCTCATCCTTGAGGGTCGTGGTGCCGGTATCGGACAGATGGTATTGGAGGATGCGGGTGAGCGCGTCAATGCACTGACGGATGTTGTCTGCCTTGCGGATGACCGCCATCCACCGCATGGTGTGCAGCGTGTTGAAGAGGAAATGGGGGTTCAGCCGGGCGGAGAGCGACTCATAATAGTAGCGTTCCTTCTCCTTGTGCTCCTGCTCCAAATGGGCGAAGAGGGCGTTGGTATTCTGTGCCATCTGCAGGAAAGAACGTTCAATCTCGCCAATCTCGTCGTCACGATAGGCGGTGGGAGCCGCTACGCTGTTTCCCACGAGGAAGTGACGCATCTGGTTGCTGAGGCGCTGGATGGGATGGGTGATCCACGATGTGATCAGGGAGGCGATGACGAGCGACGCGATCAGGAACGCCACGAACAGGAAGGCTGACGCGCGCACCATGGTGGCGCTTTGCGCCTTGATGTGGTCCCACCCATACAAGTAGCAGATTTTGAATGTCATATGGGAAGCGATGCCGTCCGGCTCGAGAAAGAACACGATGGCAAGGTACGAGGTGTCGCCGATACGGACGATCCGGTGTCCTTCCTCGAGGCTCGCGATTTCCAGCAGGCTGTCAGTCAGCGGTTTCTCCGGGTCGTAGATACGGGGAATGTTTGTTTCGTCTGTGGCGAAAACCACGGAATCTTCCGCGTCGCTGTACGAGGCGAGTATCCTCCAAAGGAAGGATTGGCCGATGGAGACCACCATGGTGCCCAGCGGCTGGATATCCCCGCTGAGCCCGTAGAGCTCGCGGGCGTAGGAGATGCCTTCATCCTGGCTCCACACGGCGAAACCTTGGTTCCGCTTGCTCTCCGCCACCCATGGAGCCTGCTCCAAAGAGCGTTGCTCTTCCGGGTTGAAGGGTTGGTTGCTGTACCAAAGCCCCGCGTTGTCCTGAAAGCGGATGCTGACGTGGTCAAGCATGTCGTCGTATAGGTTCTGCAGCTCGATGGAACGGCACACATTGGCGAATGCCTTGTAATGGTCGTAGTAGGATTCCGAAAGACGCGTGGTGAATTCCACGCCGAAGTCCTCGTCATTGGCGAACATCGCGCTCAGGTTGACCATCTTCTCGAAGAGCCGGTTGAGTTCATCGTTGCTGTGCCGGACCTCCCCGATGATGCGTTGGCTCAACTCGTTCTGGACAACCCGTTCGTAAAAGAGAAGGCTTCCTGCGAAGAGCAAGGTGAAAGGAAGGACGATCAGGCCGACCACCAACAGCAGAAGATGGGTGGAAATACGCTTTTTCATGGAAAGGACCTCCCTTTCCGGATGGATGCGCGGAAAGCGGAAGGCGTAGTGCCCGATTCGCGGCGGAAGACAAAGGAGAAGTAGTTCGGATCTCCAAAACCACAGGCCATGGCGATATCGGTGACCCGCATGTCGGTATCCGCCAGCATCCGCTTCGCGCGGGTCAGCCGTTCTTCCTCGATGACTTCGGTGATCGACCGTTGCAGGTTCTTCTTGAACAGGTGGCTCAGGTGGGAGACGCTGCAGTGGCAGAAACGGGCGATATCGGCCGCGTGGATTTCCTCCTTCCAGGAGCTCCGGATGAAGGCCATTGCGTGGGAAAGGGTAAGAATCTTGGCGGCGTTTGCCCGGTAGATCTCTCCTTCACGGACAATCCCGAACTCCCTCAGCTGGGTATAGTACAAGGTGAGCCAGGCCCCGATGGCCCCGCAGGCGGCCGCCATCGCCTGGGTGTCCGCCTTGCTGGCGGTGAAGGTCTTTCTCCAGAGATCCAGCAAGGCCGGGTCCGACCCGGCCAAGGAGGCAGCCCGTTTGGCGCGGACACGGTTACGCTCATACTCGTGGTAAAAGCCCCCGACGCACACAGCCCCGATGACTTGGTCTCCATAGAAGACAGGAAAGACGAATTCCGGAACGCCGCACCAGGCGTTGCCGATAAACCAGCATCGCTGGCGGGCGCAGGCGTTGCGCAGCAGCGTGTTGCCCCGCTGGCAGCGTTCCCAGAGCGCGTCATGCGTCTTCAATTTCATGCACCATTCGCACTCATGGCTGATGCACAGGCCGACTGACGAGGCGATGGCGGACTCTTTCCCGAGAAATCCGACGAAATCCTTGATGACCACGCGCCAGCCATACCGTGAACGCAGGTAGGCGATGGTTTGCATGATTCCATCCCAGTAATTGAACTCCATATGCCTAGTATATAACGGCAATGGGAAGCGTGGGGAATAGTTGCATGATTTCTAAGATTGCCGAGCATGAGATTCAATGCTTGTCCCTCCTTCCTGGGGTACAAGGAAGCTATGAAGCAACACGTATTGGAGCGAACATATGATGTGGTTGTGGTCGGCGGTGGCCTTGCCGGCATCTCCGCCGCGATCGCAAGCGCGCGTCACGGGGCAAAGACTGCCA
Organism: uncultured bacterium; assembly: GCA_905215015.1. Lineage (GTDB taxonomy): Bacteria > Spirochaetota > Spirochaetia > Sphaerochaetales > Sphaerochaetaceae > RUG023. The sequence goes on from CAJMOS010000129.1 coordinate 4,035, forward strand.
TCGTCCAGAACCGGCCGATGTTCGGGGGCAACGCCTCAAGCGAAGTCCGCATGCATGTCGTGGGGGCATCCTGCCACATGACGAAGAAACACGTCAACGAGACCGGCATCATCGAGGAACTGCTTTTGGAGAACAAGTGGCGGAACCCCCGCCACAGCTTCAGCGTCTGGGACTCGGTGCTCTGGGAGAAGGTCCATTTCCAGAAGGACCTGGACGCCTACCTGAACACGACGATGGATGACGTGGAGGTGGAGGATGGCGCCATCAGGGCCATCCGCTGTTATCAGATGACCACCGAGAAACACTTCAGGATCACCGCCAGGATTTTCGTGGACGCCACGGGACACGGGACCTTGGGTAAGGACGCGGGAGCCTCCTTCCGCTACGGCAGTGAAGCCCGCTCGGAGTTTCAGGAAAAGGATGCCCCGGAACAAGCCAACCGGTACACCATGGGGGATTCGATCCTCTTCCAGGCGGTGGACCGAGGGCGTCCTGTTCCCTATATCAAGCCGGCCTGGGCCTACACCTATACCGAACAGGACCTCCGCTACCGTCCCCATCAGGCACGCACCGAGGCCCTTGACGACCAAGGCCGCGTCGTGGAAAAAGGAACGGCAAAGGCGCTTCCCAACTTCAGCGAGGTCGACTCCGGCTACTGGTGGATCGAGCTTGCAGCTCCCAATGGGGACATCATCCGGGACGCCGAGGAAATTCGGGACGAACTCTTCAAAAGCGTTTACGGAGTCTGGGACCATCTGAAGAACCAAGGAGATCACGGGGCGGCAAACTATGAGCTTGACTGGGTGGGGGAGCTTCCTGGACACCGGGAAAGCCGCAGGCTTGAGGGAGACTACCTTCTGAACGAGAACGACGTGCTCGAGGGCCGGGTCTTTCCGGACGCGGTCGCCTATGGCGGCTGGCCGATGGACATCCATACCCCCGGCGGGTTGCAGGACTTGGACAAGACCCCGAGCCACGTCCTGAACTTCGATGGCGTCTTCACCATCCCCTACCGCTGCTACTACAGCCGGGACATCAGTAACCTGATGATGTGCGGAAGGGATATCTCGGCGACCAAGATGGCCTTCGGGGCCGTCAGGGTGATGGCGACCTGCGCCATCGGCGGGCAGGCAGTCGGCACCGCCGCCGCCATGGCGACCCGCTACCAGGAGTCCCCCCGCGAGGTAGGGGAGAGGCACATCCGCGAGCTCCAGCTCGAGCTGATGCGCGACGACGCGTGGATACCCGGTATCGATACTGCGGACCCGGATGACCTTGCCCGGGACGCCACGGTCACCGCGACGAGCGAGACTCGTGGCTGCGAGGCGACATCTGCCATCGACGGGCACCTGCGCGAGGAGGGGGAACAAGCCCACTGCTGGCAGTCAGGGCCGATCGGCAATGGCCAGACGATCACCTTGACCTTCCCTGAGCCTCGGGAAATCCACCAAATCTGTCTGGTCTTCGATCCTGACCTGAGCAGGGAAATCATGCCCAGCCTGACCGCATCGGTGCGCAGCAGGCAACCCGAATGGCTGCCACCCCAGTTGGTCCGTTCCTATCGCCTTGAGGTCCGTGGGGAAGGCAAGCTCCTTTTCTCCCGGGAAGAGCATGAGAACCATCAGCGTCTGGTGGTCGTCGAGCCGGATCGGAAGCTTGTCTGTGATACCCTTGTCCTGACGGTGACCGGCACCTATGGAATGGATGCCGCCCGCCTGTACGAAATCATGGTATATTGAGAAAGAAAGGGCGGGACGAACGGATGCAAGCAGTGATAGGAATCGATTTCGGGACGGCAAGCGGCCGCGCGGTTGTCTTTGACGCGCTTACGGGAAGGGAACTCGGACAGGAGGTCTGTCCCTATCCTTCCGGCGTGGAGGGGGTGCTACCCTTCCCCCAGGAGCCCCAGGCGGTCCGCCATGACCCGCGCGACTATCTCTGCTCGTTGGAGCATGCGATTGTCGGAGCTCTCCAGGCCGCTGAAGCGGGAAATCCTTCCTTCCGGCGCTCGGATGTACGGGCCATCGGGGTCGACTCGACCGGGTCCTCGATGATTCCGCTGAAAGCTGATGGTTCCCTGCTTGCCGACGACCCTGCCTTCGATGGCAACCCCAATGCGATGCTCTGGCTGTGGAAGGACCACAGCGCGGCAAGCGAGGCCGAGGAGATTTCCCGAAGGTGTGCGGAGGAAGGGAACCGTTTTCTCGGAACCACCGGAGGCCGGTGCCCGGTGGAGATGCCATGGCCCCGCCTGCTCAGGCTGGCGCGCCAGGACCGCAGGACCTTTGACGCCGCCTATACCTGGGTGGAACTGGATGACTGGATTCCCTTCGTCCTCTCGGGAGGCGGGCGTGCGGAGACCATCGTCCGCAACAAGGGCGGTCTTGCCTGCAAGTGGATGTACCGGGAGGACTTGGGTGGTTTTCCGTCTGACGCTTTCTTCGCCTCGTTGGACCAGGCTTTGGTGAGGATTGCCCACACCTTCGACCCCTCGCGGTTTTTCCGTGTCGATGAGACCGCAGGCTACCTCTGTGCCGAATGGGCACGGAAGACCGGTCTTGCCGCCGGCATCCCCATCGCCACGGGCATGTTCGACGGCCACGCCGGAGGACTGGGGGCGGGAATCCGCCCCGGAGTCCTGGTGGAGACCATCGGGACCAGCGCGGTCGACCTGGTCCTCGTCCCCGCCAGCGAGCCGGTTCCCGAAATTCCCGGCATGTTCGGTGTCGCCCGCGACGCAATCATGCCTGACACCTATCTGGTCGAGGCGGGGCGGAGCGCCGTCGGCGACCTGCTTGGATGGTATGTCCACGACATCGCCCCAAAAGGACTCTCTTTCGCGGAATTGGGGGAACTGGCCTCGAACCTGAAGCCGGGACAGAGCGGCTTGCTCGCCTTGGACTGGATGCATGGAAACCGCTCGGTGTTCAACGACGCCTCGCTCAGTGGCTTGATCCTCGGTTTGACACTACGCACCAAGCCGGAAGAAATCTACCGTGCCCTGGTCGAGTCGACCGCGTTC
>CAJMOS010000130.1 GCA_905215015.1 uncultured bacterium
GACATAACGACGGATGATATGCCAGTCGCTCGCCCCAATGACCCGGGCGGCCTCGATATACTCCTGGTCCTTGACGGTCAGGGTCGAGCCACGCACCACACGGCAAAAGGAAGGAATCGAACTGATGGAGAGGGCGATGACGGCATTGACCAGCCCCGGCCCCAGCGTCGTGGCGATGGTGATGGCGAGCACCGTCGAGGGAATCGACATCATGATGTCGCAGCCGCGCATGATCAGCGTCTCGCTGAAACGGCCGAAGTAGCCGGCGACGGCCCCCAGCAGGCTGCCGAGGAAGGCGCCGATGGCAAGGCTGATGAAGCCCACCATCAGGCTGATCCGGGCGCCGAAGACGACACGGCTGAAGATATCGCGGCCGAAGTTGTCGGTCCCGAACAGGTGCTTCAGGCTGGGTGCCTGGTTCAACGACAGGTAGTCCTGCAACGCATAGTCATAGGGGGCGATCAGCGGAGCGAAGATGGCGCAGGCCACCAGCACCGTCAGACCGCAAAGGCCCAGCATGGCCAGCCGGTCGCGTTTCAGGTAGTGCCAGACATAGGAAAGCTGGCTCCGCTTCTTGGTCGGGTCATGCTTGCTCATTCCTTCCCCTCCTTCGCATCCCGTGTCTCCTTGCGCTTGGCCTTGGTGTACTGCATCTTGATCCTCGGGTCGGCGACCGCGTACATCAAGTCGACCGCCAGATTGACCAGGCAGCACATGACGGCAATCACCAGCACGCCTCCCTCGACCAAGGGATAATTGCGGTTCTTGATCGCGTCGATCATCATCTTCCCGATACCGGGAATGGCGAACACCTGCTCGTTTACCACCGCTCCCGAAAGGCCGCTGGCGAACTGGATGCCGACAATGGTCAGGATAGGAATCAGCGCGTTCTTCAATGCATGACGGAAAATCACCTCGCGCTCGGAAAGCCCCTTGGCACGGGCAGTACGGATATAGTCGCTGCGGATCACCTCGAGCATGCTGCTGCGGGTCATGCGGGTGATGGTGGCGACGCTGGCGGCACTGATCGAGATGATCGGCATGATATAGTAGATGGGGCCGTACAGTCCGCTTGCCGGCAAGATGCCCAACGAGACGGAAAAGAACAGGATCAGCATCAGGGCCAGCCAGAAATTCGGCATGGTGATGCCAAGCAGGGCCAGGACGGTAAGGATGTTGTCCAGAATGGAATACTGGCGCACCGCACTGATGATGCCGGCGGGAACCCCCACGCAGATGGCAAACAAGCAGGAAAGGAACGCCAACCGGGCGGTGACCGGCAAACGGTTCATGATCTCGCTGGAAACCGGCATCTTCGTCATGTAGGAGATACCCAAATCACCGCGTAACAACCCGGCTAGGTAACGGAAATACTGCTCGAGGAATGGCTTGTCGAGCCCCATCTCGCTTCGCATCGCCATCACCTCGGCTTCGCTGGCGGTATCGCCGAGAATCAACCGGGCGGGATCTCCATCGGTGAAGTGCATCAGCGTGAAGATGACGAAGGTGACACAAAGCAACACCGGAATGGTCGCCAAAATACGTTTGAGAATGTAACGTCCCATTACTCTCCCCTTTGACAGGCAAGAGGCCGCCTTCTCCCGAGCGGCCCCTTTCCCCTGAGAATCGCTTTTACTCGGTAAACTTGATCCGGCTCAGGTCGGGAACCACGTTCGGATAGAACGGCAGGTTGGTAATCTGGCTGGTGCTTCCGTAAGCGTTCTGCGGGAACGCGATCGGGAACGTGTAGAGCTTGTCTGCCAGGTAATCCTGCAACGCGCCATAGATGTTCGCGCGCTCGGTCTGGTCGTAGGTGCTTCTGCCGGCATCCAGGTACTCGTCCACCTTGGCATCGTTATGCCTGATCGAGATGGTGCGGCTGGTAGGCCAGGCGAGCAAGGCGGCGGTCGGGTCGTTGATGACGGCAGTGTTGGTCATCAGGCTGACCTGGATTTTGCCAGCGTTGTTCATCGTGGTGTACATGGCAAGGTCGACGAAGTTGATCTCGCACTGGACGCCGACGGCAGTCCACATGGCCTGGACGGCCTCGCTGAAGTTGCGGTTCAGCGTGCTGTCATAGGTGGTGTAGACCAGGTGCAACGGGTTGCCCTCGTTGTAGCCGGCCTTGGACAGATACTCCTTGGCCTTCTGCGGGTCATAGCCGGGCAAAACCTCGCTCTTGTGCCCGAAAATGGTCGGAGAATAGAAGCTGTCGGCCACATCGGCCTTGCCTCCCCAACCCACCTGGACCAGCGCGTCGCGGTTCAATGCGTAGGCCAGGCCACGACGGACGTCCGGGTTGTCATACGGGGCGATCGAGCTGTTGAAGGTGACGAAGCTGACACCCTGGGTATTGCCGCTGATCAGGCGGGTCTTCGGGTTGCCTGCGATGCGGTCCCATTCGGTATTGGGAAGGTTGAAGGCGATGTCGACTCCGCCGGTCTCCAGCTCGATGGCACGGGAAGAACCCTCGATGATGACGCGCGCCGTGAAGTCCTTGTAGGGAAGCGGCTCGCCCCAGTAGGTGTCGAACGACTCCAGCTCGATCCGGTCGCCGGTGACCCAGTTCTTGAAGCGCATCGGTCCGGTACCCATCGGGCGACGGCTCCGTTGCTCGTCGGTGGCCGTCTCATAATAGTTCTTGCTGACGATGGCGCACCGGTACGAGGCCATCGCCGGAATCAAGGCGGCATTGGGGAACTTCAGCTTGACCACCAGGTGGGTGGCGTCGGGAATCTCAAAACCATCGGTGTCAATCGAACCGAACAGGTTGCTGGTGAAGGAGCTCTTGGCGGCGAGCGTCAGACTGTAGGCCACGTCCTCGCTGGTCAGCTTGCTCCCATCGTGGAAGAAGACGTCGTCCCGTAGCGTCAGCTGGAGCGTGGTGTCATCCACCATGTTCCACTCGGTGGCGAGCCAGGGAATGATATTGCCCTCATCATCGGTCTTCATCAGGCTCTCGAAGACCAGACGGGAGACCACGAAGCCATTCTGGTTGGAATGGGCATACGGGTCGAGTTGCTGGGGTTCGCCGTCCAAGGCGACAATCAAGTTTGTCTTGACCGAAGGCGCGCCCACGGCGGCATTCTGCGCGCCGGAGGAAACCGTCTGCTTTTGGGTATTCCCTCCGCACGATACAAGCAACGCGGCAATGGCAAGCAACGCCACGCCGAACAACGTCTGTCTTTTCATTTGATTTCATCCCTTCTTATCATGGCATCTCGCCAATGGCCAAATCATGTGCAAGGCCAAATGCATTGTCAAGAATGTATATGCAATCTTCATGCATCAATCCCGAAAAGCCATCGACCAGCCGCAACCAATTCCATGCCATATGGTTTTTTATCCATTTTCAAAAACCAGAGGAACGGGTGCAGTCCACAATCATTAGTAATTTTATTTTATTTATAATATTTATCGCCAAAACCCGTGTCAAGCGGAACCAACACGCAAGAAAAACGCCCCAGGACGCCAAGGAAACCAATCGCAATTCCGCGTCAGATCATGAAATTCCTTGGTGAGGAAATCAAGTCAGCCAAGGTCACCTTCTCCATCATCGCTCCAAGCTGCCCGTCCACCTTCTCATAGAGGAACATGCGCAGGCAGGTGGCGTACGGGCTCTCATGGGCGCTTGGCGGAGTCAGGCAGATGTCCCCCTCCAAGGCGGTGAACACGTCCTTCATCGTGATTTCCCCTGCGGGACGGGCCAGCTGGACGCCACCCCCCCTTCCCTTGGTGGAGGAAAGGAAGCCGGCACGGGAAAGCAGGAGGGAAAGCTGACGCAGATAGGGAAGCCCCACATGCTGCCGTTTGGCAACCTGCGAAAGCTGGCAGGAGCCCGGATGCTGGGCGACATCGACCAGAAGCCTCAGCCCATAGCGGGCGCGCGTGGTGATGATCATAGCCCAACCCCCACCGTCATGGTCCGCAGATCTTCCGCAAGAGCCTTCAAGGTGACCGAGCCAGTGACCAAGTCGACCGTCTTCTGCACCCCGGCCCAGAAGCCTTCGGTGGAACACCCGCTCTGGAAGGTACACTCCTTGCAAGGCAGACGCAATCCTCCCTCGCTCGCTTCCAAGACCTCACGGGGAGTCACCTCAGGCTTGGCTAGCAGGTAGCCGCCATCGGCACCGCGTCGGGCGGCGACGATACCGGCTTTCCGTAGCGGCATCATCAGCTGGGCCAGATATCCCAGAGGGATGCCGGTGGCATCGCTGATCGCCTTGCCGCTCTCCTCCTTGCCGCTGACGGCAAGGAAAAGAAGCGCTTCCAGACTGTACCTTCCTTTCGTAGAGAGTGTCATGACCTTACTGTACCAAAAAACACTCAAAGCGGGTGATAAAAATTGGTCCTTGGGAATTTCGGGTCGCTGGTCACGTGCAGGCGGAGCTTTCGCAGGCCTGCCGTGTCTCCGCTGGAGGGAATGTGGGTCAGGTGCATCTCGCAGCCCCGCAGCTGGGGAAGCAAGCCCACCGCCCTCTCGGCGTACCGGTTGACCGCGGCGCTCATGGCAAGGCAGATCAGCATCTCGTCCAGGTTGATCGAGACCCCCCGCCCGCTGAGCGTCGTCCGCTTCAGGTCGGTGATGTTGCGGATGATCGCAGGGCTGATCAGGTCGGTGTCATGGTCCACGTTCCCGAGCAGCTTCAAGGCGTTGAGCATGGCGCTGGATGCCGCATGCATCAAGGGCGTGTTGCAGCCGGTGGCGATCCTGCCGTCAGGCAACTGGATCGCGGCCGCGCAGACGATGCCGTTGAATCCCTTGTTGCGGGTGATGCCCCGCTCGCGGGCGGCGCGGGCGGCGGAAACGACCGGACGGTCCATCTCGTTCAACCCGCAACGCTGCATGATTTCCTGGCAACGCTCCACCGTCTCCGCCGTGCACTGGCCGAGGGCGAAGTCGCTCTGGGCATGCAGGAAGCGGCGGATGATTTCCTGGTTGGCAGCCTGACGGCAGACGTCGTCGTTGACGATACCGAAGGCGATCCGGTTGACGCCCATGTCGGTCGGGCTCTTGTAGACGCACTCGCCGGTAATCTTCTCAAGGATCCGCTTCAGCAAAGGGTATGCCTCCAGGTCACGGGAGTAGTTGACAGTCGGAACCCCATAGGCGGCGAGATGGAAGTGGTCGATCCGGTTCTTGTCGCCAATATCGGCAGTCGCGCTCTCGTAGGCGACGTTGACCGGATGGTCGATCGGCAGGTTCCAGACCGGGAAGGTCTCGAACTTGGCGTAGCGGCTCTTGCGACCTGCCTTGTAGTCATGGTACATCTGCCCGAGACAGGTTCCCAGCTTGCCGCTGCCCGGACCAGGAGCGGTGACGATGACCAGCGGGCGCTCGGTCTCGACATACGGGTTGGCCCCGTAGCCCTCGTCACTGACGATGCGGTCCACGTCCGCCGGATAGCCCTTGGTCGGCCGATGCAGGTAGACATGCAGCCCATCGTGCTCCAACCGTTCCTTGAACTTGTCCGCCATCTCCTGGTGCTCGTAGCGGGTGATGACCACCTTGTCGCAGAGCAGGCCCCACTTGTTGTAGTCATCGATCAGTTTCAGGACGTTGTCGGCGTAGGTGATGCCGAAATCGCTACGGATCTTGCGGTGCTGGATGTCGCCGGCGTAGATGCAGACAATCACGTCGATCTTGTCCTTCATGGATTGGAAAACGCGCATCTTCACGTCCGGATCGAAACCGGGGAGCACGCGGGAGGCATGGTAGTCGCCCATCAGCTTTCCACCGCACTCCAGATACAGCTTGCCATCAATCCTGCCCACCCGGTCCATGATGTAACGGGTCTGTTCCGCCAAGTACTTCTCACTGTCAAAACCGACAATCGCCATCGTCCCCACCCCTTCGGTCAATACACGATCCGGTCCTTGAGCGCTTTCTCCGCCGCAGGACCATACAAATATCCGACAATCTCCATCGCGAAATCAAGGGCGGTTCCCGCCCCTTGGCTGGTAATCAGGTTCCCGTCGACGACTACCCGTCTGGAGTGGTCGAAGATGATGGAGGGGGCTGCCTTGTCGGCTCCGGGAAAACAGGTCACATGCCTGCCCTCAAGGATGCCGCTGGCGCCCAGGACCACTGCCGGAGAAGCGCAGATGGCGGCCACCAGCTTCCCCTCGGCGAAAAGACGGATGGAAGTGGTCAGCACCGCCTCGCTTTCCGCAAGGTGTTCGGCGCCTTTGCCTCCACCGGGAAGGATGATGCCGTCCCACTCCTGCCCTGCCACCTGCTCGAATATGGCGTCGGCGACGAAGGTGACCCGATGGCTGCTGACGATGATCTTCTTGCCCAGTCCGGCGACGGTCACATGGGCGCCGGCACGACGAAGCATGTCGATCGGGCTGAGGGCCTCGATTTCCTCAAAACCATCAGCCAGCACGACGACGATCTGTTTTTCTTCCATAGTGTCTTCCTTACAGGGGTTTTTCTTCGCCTTGGCGCAACAGCTGGGCAGCCCGGAGGACCAAGCGCTCGGTCTCGGCCCAGCCGACGCACTCGTCGGTGACCGACTTGCCGTACTCCAGCTGGGAGATGTCGGAGGGGATATCCTGGTGCCCGTTCTGCAGGAAGCTCTCCAGCATGAAGCCGCGGATCGACTTCTCGCCCCAGCAGACCTGGTCGACCACGCTGCGCAGCACGCGGGCCTGGCGTTGCCACTGCTTGTTGCTGTTGGCATGGGAGCAGTCGATGACGATCGATGGCTCCAACCCAGCGGCCGTCATGGCCTTGCGCGCCGCCTCGACGTCGTCCTCGTAGTAGTTCGGAGACCCCCCGCCACCGCGCAGGATCAGATGGCCGCAATCGTTGCCGGTAGTGTGATAGACAGCCGACATGCCGTTCTTGTCGATACCGATGAAGGCGGCAGGATTGCGTGCGCTCTTGATGGCGTTGATCGCGACTCCGACATCCCCGTCGGTCGAGTTCTTGAAGCCGACCGCGACGGAAAG
>CAJMOS010000131.1 GCA_905215015.1 uncultured bacterium
TAGTAATATCACAACCTGTTATGGTCACGAATTTTAAATCCTCATCACGGACTTTAGAATCCATGGGTATGTTGTCGTTTTCCAAATAGCGCCACCAAAATGTTTTCAAGTACTTTGAAGCATGCACTTCAGAAAAGAGAAGCCAACGTGATAGCGGATACCGGAATCCGCTCCGGTTCCGACAGGACTTCTTCCTCAGCGCAGTTCTTCAATCCACTTGCGCAGGTCCTCTTCCGACACTCCCCCGCCAAAGCGCCTTCCCTCCAGCCAGTCGCCACCATCGGCCTTCACGGCAAGATGCTCGGCGCTTCTCCCGATGCCGCTGCTTGCGGAGGTGCAGAAAGGAACCACCTGCGAATAACCAAAAGCATTGTCTTCCACAAAGGTGTCCATGATCCTTGGTTCCTCCCCCCACCAGATCGGGTATCCCAGATAGATCCGTCCATAACCGGAAAGGTCGACAAGACCGTTCGCAATCGCAGGACGGACAGAAGAATCGTTCTGTTCGCGTGATGTGCGGCTGTTCCGGTCGTTGAAGTCAAGGTCCTCCCTGCTATAGGGCACTTTCGGAACAATCTCGTACAGGTCGGCATGCTCGATGGCGGCGATCTTCTGCGCGACCCGTTTGGTCGTGCCGGTCGCAGAAAAGTACGCAACCAGGACGTTTGCCTTTTTCTCGGGAACGGATGGACGGACCTGGCCCGACGCACATAGGTGTCCAGCCAGCAAAAGGAAAACCAACAAAGACGCAAATCTTTTCATTCGCATGCTCACCGCCCATACTGGTTGAAGAAGCTTTCGAGCTTGTCGAAAGGAATCGCATCTTTGCCACCACCGTCATACAAGTCCGTATGGACAGCGCCCGGGATGAGCAGCAACTCCTTGTTTCCCGCATAGTTGCCATCCTTGACCATCGCCTTGTAGGCGTCCTTCGAGAAGTAGCAGGAATGGGCCTTGTCGCCATGGATCAGCAGCACGGCGCTGCGGATCTCGCTGCCGTACGCAAGGATGGGTTGGTTCAGGAAGGACTCGCAACCCGTCACATTCCAACCGCCATTCGAGTTGAGCGAACGAGGATGGTAGCCACGAGAAGTCTTGTAGTAGTCATGGTAGTCCTTCACGAAGAACGGCGCATCCGTAGGAAGCGGATCGACCACGCCGCCGGCAAGCTTGTAGGAACCGGCCTGGTAGTCGGCGGTACGCTGGACGCACATGGCTGCCCGCTTCCGGTACCTGGCCTCCTCGTTGTCCTCGGAGTCGAAATAGCCGTTGGCGTTGACCCGGGACATGTCGTACATGGTGGAGGCGACCGTGGCTTTGATGCGGGTATCCAACGCGGCGGCGTTCAAGGCCATGCCTCCCCAGCCGCAGATGCCGATGATGCCGATTCTCTCGGGGTCGACGGTTTCCTGCACCGAAAGGAAATCCACTGCAGCCATGAAGTCTTCCATGTTGATGTCAGGGGACGCCATATCGCGCGGATTCCCGCCGCTTTCGCCGGTGAAGGAGGGGTCGAAGGCAACCGTGGCCCATCCACGTTCCGCCATCGTCTGCGCATACAGGCCAGAGCACTGTTCCTTGACTGCCCCAAAGGGACCGCAGACGGCAATGGCCGGTAGTTTGCCGGACGCCCCCCTGGGCGTATACATGTCGGCGGCAAGCGTGATGCCGTACCGGTTCACAAAGGTCACTTTCCTGTGGTCGGTCTTCTCACTCTTGGGAAACGTCTTGTCCCACTCCTGGACCAGCTGCAATGCTTCCGTCTTCATCATGGCGTTTCTTCCTTCTTTGGTTCATGAGGACCAGGAAATCCCCTTCCTCGCAGCAAGCGGTGATGTGGCGCGCCACATCAGGGGCCACGCCCGTCCATCCTGCGCATCCTTTACGATAGCCGCTTGTGGAACGTGTTACTACTAGGTATAGTGCATATCGTGATATGCTTTTTGAGAATGATTCAACAGCAAGGAGGCTGGTGATGGAAATCAAGGCGCTTCGGTATTTCCTTGCGGTGGCGCGGGAAGAGAACATAAGCAGGGCGGCGGCGTTCCTGCATGTCTCGCAACCGACGCTCTCCAAGCAAATCCGGGCCATGGAGGACGAGCTGGGGAAAATGCTGTTCGTCCGTCACAGCCGCAGCATCAGCCTGACGGAGGAAGGCATCCTTCTGCGCAACCGCGCGCAGGACTTGGTCGGCATGGCCGACAAGATCGAACAGGAGTTTCTCCTGCTTGACGACGTCACCGGCGGAGACCTGTACCTCGGACTTGCGGAATCAGCCCAGATCAAGTATCTTGCGCGGGCCATCAAGGCCTGCAAGGCCAAGTACCCTGACCTGCATTACCATATCACCAGCGGCGATACCGAGCAGATCGAGGAAAAGTTGCGGAAAGGCCTGTTGGATTTCCTTGTCCTGGCGGAATGCCCGGACAGCCATTCGTATGAGTACCTCGAGTTCCCCCAGGCGGACACCTGGGGCCTGGTGATGCCTGAAAACGACCCGCTTGCGCGCAACCATGCCATCACCGTAGATGACTTGAAGGGGCGTCCCCTCCTCTGCTCCGAGCAGGCATGGAACGGAGATGTCGGCCGATGGGCGGGAAGCGACTTCCCCTCCCTCCGGCTGGAGGGCACCTTCCGCCTTTCGTACAACGGTTCGGTCTTCGTCAAGGAAGGGCTTGGCTACCTGCTTACCTTCGACAGGCTTGTCGACACCTCGCAGGGAAGCGGACTTGCCTTCCGCCCGCTCGCCCCACGGCTGGAGAGCAAGCTCGTTATCGCATGGAAGCGGTATCAGGCCTTCACGCCGATCGCCAAAAGGTTCCTGGGTCAGTTGAGGGAGACGTTCCCCTCGTCCTCCAAGGATCCTGCAATCTCCGTCTCCTGATACCGGGAGGGATCGTTCAGATAGGCAAGATAGGGAAACAACGAAGGCTCATCCTTGCCGATACGGGAAAGGTATCCGGCAAGGGCCGCATGGCTGCAGACCCTGCCCACGCTCTCGCACTGGTCGGCAAGGAAGGCCTGCTCCAGAGGGGAAAAGGAAGACCATGTCCGGCGGACGGTACCCGTCGCATCGCCGAACCAGGAAAGCAGCTGCTCGACCTTCCAGACGCGGCTGGAGGCAAGCTCGCCCTCCAGCTCGTCATCATCGTCCCAATCGCCATCAACCATGGCCTCAATCAGATTCTCTTCGCTCATAGGGACTATCGTACTCCAACTTGACCGTCCTTGCCATCACAGTCGATACTGTCTGCATGCAGGCATCCATCCTTCTGTTCTTCCAGGAACATGCGAACCCGTTCCTGGACTGGGCCTTTGAGTTGCTCACCATGTTCGGAGAGGAGGGCGTCATCCTCCTCATAGCCCTTGCCATCTACTGGTGCGTCGACAAGCGGCGTGGCTTCTCCATCGCCAGCTGCCTGTTCTTCTCCCTCTCCTGCAGCATGGTCGTCAAGGCGATTGTCCGCCATCCACGTCCATTCCAGGTGCTTTCCTCCATCAAAGGCAAGCGTATCGGGACCGCTACCGGCTACTCCTTTCCCAGCGGACACAGCACCGCGGCAAGCGCATTCTATGGCGCGACCGCATGTGCCTTCCCACGTCCGATCCTCATCGTTCCCTGCGCCCTGCTCGTCATCCTCGTTCCGCTCAGCCGCATCTACCTGGGGGTCCACTGGCCCCTCGACGTCATAGGCGGCCTGGTCATCGGGCTGGGAACCGTCCTGTTCTGCTACCGGATCTTCCCGGCTTTGGAAGGAAAGGCGCTGGAGCGCTTCACCTTGGCCATCGGCCTCGGGACCCTCGCCATCGGCCTTGTCTCAGGAATCCTGCTGCAGGCGCAAGCGGTCGACCCGGTCGCCTTCGGAGACCTGGTCTCCACCTTCAACCTGTTCTCCGGATTCTACCTGGGGGTTTTCCTGGAATGCCGGCATGTGGACTATACCTGCGACTGCAAGGCCACGACCAAGCTCCTCCGGTATCTGGGTGGAATCGCAGGGATCCTGGCGATCATGGCCTTGAGGAAACTCCTGCCTGCGGAGCTCTATGCGCTCGGCAAGATCCTCCGCTACCTGCTGCTCGGACTCTGGGTCACCTTCCTATGGCCGTTGTGGGGAAGGAAGCTCCGGCTTTTCTAGGAAAGCCAGCCAACAACCATTTGTTTGGGAAGATACCCCTTCGAGACAAGGAACCTTCCGAGGTCCTCGGCATCGGACAAATGTCCTCCGCACTCCCGGTGCAACAGCTTCCCGCACATCAACGCGTCGTCCAACGCGTGGTGGTGGCGCAGATCCTGCAGCTCCAGATAGGAGACCAGAGAGGAAAGCGAATAGCTGGAAAGACCCCGCCAGAGGCGGCGCGCCAGATTGCAGGTGCAGACGTAGGTGATCGGGTCGGAGGAGATGCCATAGACTTCGAGCGTCCGGGCCAGCACGCCCATGTCGAAGGCGGCATTGTGGGCGCAGACCAGGTCGCCATGGATGAAATCATGAATGGAGTCCCAGAGTTCGGGAAAGGTGGGGGCGGCAAGGCATTCCTCGCCACGGAGCTTGTGGACCCTGCTCATCCAGGGGTCGAAATAGGAAACCCGCGGGTGCAAGAGCGAATAGAAGCTGTCCAGCGGATTGCCATCCATGTCGAACCGGACCATGCCGATGGCGCAAGCGCCACCGCTTTGCCGGTTCGCCGTCTCGAAATCCAACGCGACGTATTCCATCACACGCCCATGGTGGCGCTGAAAAGCGTCCCCTCGACTTTGGCCTGATAGCGGTCGGTCGAGGCGCTCTTGACCCAGCACTCCCCCTTGCGGATGGTCTGCCACTCGGCGCCGCTGGAGATTTTCGCCTTTCCCTCCGTGCAGAAGAAAACCTCCACACTCGGCTGGTCCACGTGGTACAGTCCTGACGGGAGGACATAGAGAGCGAATTCCTCGGTCGGAGTCACGACCCGCACCCTTCCGTCGGCCATCACCTGTTTCTCGCAGAGCTTCTGTTCCCCGCCCACAACCTCCAGCAGGCTGAGCAGTTCCGGCACGTCGACCTTCTTGTGGGTCAGGCCACCACGCAGGACGTTGTCGCTGGCGCTCATCAGCTCCAGACCCACGCCACGGGTATAGGCATGCAGCGTGTCAGGCCTCAGGAAGACCGCCTCGCCGGGAGCAAGGTGCAGGACATGGAGCAGGAAGGGACAGAAGAGGCCCGGGTCGACAGGATACGTCTTCGCGGCCTCCAGGACGATGCCCTTCGGTTCCAGGAAGGGACCGCTACGCAAGGGCAGGTCGCTCGCCGCCAAGTTGGCCAGATACTCGTCGATGCAAAGCTTCAGCGATTTCTTGTCCAGCAGGTAAAGGCGGGAGAAAAGCTCCGAGAGCCCTTCATCACCCTGATGCTCGGGGTGCAGGTATGTCCGGTAGCCCTCCGGCATCAATCCCTCAAGGTCCCTCTGGATTTCCCCGAAGGGACGGAACGAGCACATGGCGGTCACCGGGGAAAGGGCGTAGAGCACCTCGGCTTTCCGGTTGTCATCCTGGTAATTCCAGTGGCTCGGATCGGGATCGTCAAGGCGCAGCTGTGCTTCTTTCTTCCATCCCGCCTTCGCTTGTTCCGTGGTCGGATGGCACTGGATGGAAAGGGGCTTGGCGATGGCAAGCACCTTGAACAGGAAAGGAAGCCTTGCTCCGAAGCGCTTGATATGCCCATCACCCAGCCAGACAGGGGCGCGCTTTTCCAGGAATTCGGAAAGCCTGGTTCCGTCGTCCAGCGTAGCCTCTCCCGACGGGTGGGTCCCCATCCAATATTCCGCCTGGGGCTTCCCGTCTGCCGGATACCCAAGCAACTCGGGAATCGTATCGGTAGTCCCCCACTCGTAATCCTTCACCACACCATGTATACGCACAAGAGCCATGACGAATCCTCCATTCGCAAGCTAGTATAGCGTATGCGCCCCCCTTTGTCAGAGCCCATCCTTTTCGTGTATGGTAAAAAAAAGGGAGGGACAACCTGCATGAAACGCTTGGTGATGGACGTGGATACGGGCCTTGACGACATGGTCGCCGAGCTTGTCGCATTGGGAAGCAAGGAAATCCAGGTGGATGGAATCGTAGCCACCTATGGGAACAAGCTGATCGAAAACACGCTTCCCAACACGCTCAACGTGGTCCGGTATCTGGGAAAGGACGTCCCGGTGTACGAAGGCAGCCATCGGCCCCTCAAGCGGGAACCGGTCGTCGGCGGGAACATCCACGGGGCCGACGGCATGGCCGGCTTCCCCTTCCCGTCCTACCAGGACACCACCAGCAAGGGAGACGGCATCGCCTTCCTGAAGCGGCATGTCCTGGAGCATCCTGGCCAGATTACCGTGGTCGCCACCGGCCCGCTGACCGACATCGCCAGAGTGATGCAGGAGGAACCCGTATGGAAGGATTCCGTAGCCGGGCTGGTCGTCATGGGAGGCAGCCTGACCGGAGGGAACATCACCCCATACGCCGAATTCAACAGTTACGATGACCCGGAAGCCGCGGACTACGTGTTCCGTAGCGGGGTCAGGACAATCCTGATGCCGTTGGATGTGACGACCCAGGTCACCTTGGGCCGGCAGGAGCTGGACAAGCTGAAAACCGTTGGCGGCAAGGCGGCGAAGCTCGTTGGCCACTGCATGGAAGCCTATTACCAAAGCTGCGCCAGC
>CAJMOS010000132.1 GCA_905215015.1 uncultured bacterium
ATGACGGCACTAAGCCGATAATTGTAGAGGCCCAAGAAGGAATTCTATCATGGACGGAATTTGCATCTGAACTGAAAAAGCAGACATACCATGGCAATATCACGGTCTCGCATGAATATTCCGACCAGCTACACGTAAAAGAGCATTTGCGGCACGATGCAGCGTATTTGAAGATGATTCTTTGAGGAAAACCAACATGAGCGAAGCAGTGAGCACCAAACATGTAATATGGAAAAAAAAGGCGATGGACAACTTGACGGGATATTTGTTCCTTACCCCTTGGCTGATTGGACTTTTGTCTTTCACCATCATACCGATTCTTGTGTCCTTATATTTGGCATTTACTGATTACAATATGTTGACTCCACCCCAGTGGATTGGGTTGCAGAACTTTCAGAAGCTGGTTTCCGACCCTCGCTTCCAGAAGAGCGTGAAAGTCACTCTTAAATTCGTTTTCATCGGGGTGCCACTCAAATTGATCTTCGCCCTGCTAGTCGCGATGATCTTGAACCAGAAAATTTCTGGCTTGTCGGTCTACCGTGCGGTTTATTATCTTCCATCGCTGTTAGGTTCCAGCGTTGCCGTTTCCATCCTTTGGAGACAGGTATTCAACAAGCGGGGGCTCTTCAATCAGTTTCTGGCATTGTTTGGTATCGCGGGAAAGAACTGGATCGCATCCCCTAGTACAGCTCTCGGCACCGTCATCATCTTGGCAATCTGGCAATTCGGCTCTCCAATGTTGATTTTCCTCGCTGGGCTGAAACAGATTCCTCAAGAACTCTACGAATCGGCAGATATTGATGGAGCGGGGCATCTTAGGAAATTCCTGCGGATTACGCTCCCTCTTCTGTCGCCGACTCTTTTCTTTAATTTGGTCATGCAGGTAATCAACGCCATGCAGTCGTTCAACGCCTGTTACATCATCAGCGGTGGTACTGGCGGCCCTGTCGACAGCACGTTACTCCTCTCCCTGTACCTTTATTTGAACGGTTTCGCTTATTTTAAGATGGGATACGCTTCAGCAATCGCCTGGATTATTGTGGCATTTGTGGCAGTTATTACCTTCTTCCAGTTCTATTTCTCGAAAAAGTGGGTGTTCTATGAAAGTTAACGCAAGAACGAAAAAATATGTCAATCTGGGGTTTACTCATACCTTCATAATTCTCTTTGGTTTGTTTATGATTTATCCTCTTGCATGGATGGTATTCAGCTCCTTCCGATTCGATGAGGATATATTCAAACCAATTGATTTCCAGGACCTCTCGTTCACGTTGCAAAACTATATTGTTGGATGGCAGGGATTTTCCCGCTATACTTTTGCTACCTTCTATAAGAACTCGTTCGTGGTGACATTCCTGGTTGTCCTAGGTATGGTGGTTAGCTCAACACTCACAGCATTTGCCTTTGCAAAGCTCGATTTCTCAGGGAAGAAATTCTTTTTCTCCATTATGCTTCTGACTCTCATGTTGCCCAAGCACGTGAAAATCATTCCGCAGTACATCATTTTTTCGAAACTACATTGGGTCAATACGTTCTTTCCTCTGATTGTGCCTTCGTTTTTCGGAGTCCAAGGGTTCTTTATTTTCCAGATGGTGCAGTACATCAGGACCATTCCGAACACCTTGTTTGAGGCTGCAAAGATGGATGGATGTTCAATCGTAAAAATCTACAGCCGGATTGTCGTTCCGCTTTCCATTCCGACCATCATTACCGCAGTCCTTTTGTGTTTTATGTGGACATGGAATGATTTCTTCAGCCAACTTCTGTATTTGAGTGATGTCGCGAAAATGACCATTTCGGTCGCTTTGAGAATGTTTATTGACGCAACAGGCTCGAGTTCATGGGGAGCCATGTTCGCTATGTCGGTTCTGTCGTTGACGCCGTTGTTTGCAATATTTCTTCTGTTCCAGCGTTATATCGTTGACGGTATCACTTCAGGGGCGCTCAAGGGGTAGATACAAGAGGAAATTAATAATAGAGAGGAAAATCAGATGAGAGAAAGTAAAATTGTTTTACTGTATACGAATTACC
The DNA here is from genome assembly GCA_905215015.1 of uncultured bacterium. Taxonomy (GTDB): domain Bacteria; phylum Spirochaetota; class Spirochaetia; order Sphaerochaetales; family Sphaerochaetaceae; genus RUG023. Next base: position 2,032 of record CAJMOS010000132.1, read on the forward strand.
CAGAAATATATCAGCAAAAGCTGAATTCAGCATTTCTGAATGCAGGATTCCAGGTGGTTTGGGTCAATCCCCAGGAAGAAAATAGCAAACAAAAGGCGCTGGACGTTCTGAAGAAAGCTGCCGTCGCGATTCTCGGCGGAGGTCTCCCGATGGCAGACATCCTTTTGGCGCCAAACCTTCGCTGGCTTCACTATGACTGGGTGGGAATCGAGAAGGGTATTTCCGCCCAGCTGTTTGAGAAAGGAGTGTTAGTAACTAATGGTTCCGGCAGGAATTCCATATGTCTTTCCGAGCATGTTTTTTATTTTATATTCACGCTGGATTACGGAACGCGGGAGATTTTCGCCGCGCAGGAAGCCCATCATTGGGGAGTAGATCATGTGAATCCCTATACGTCACTCTATGGTAAGACCTTATTGACCGTAGGAACAGGAAGTATCGCACGGGAGGTTGCCAAACGGGCAAAGGCGTTCGAGATGCGTACGTTAGGCTTCTGCAGAACGAAAAAATCTCTGGATTATTACGACCAGGTATATTCGGGGGAAGAGGGAAACGAACTTGATGACCTGTTGCCCTTGGCGGACTATGTAATTCTTGCAGTTCCCTTGAATACGGAAAGCTATCATCTGATTGATTATGCTCGACTAAAGAAAATGAGACCGACGGCGTATTTGATTAATATCTGCCGGGGAGCTGTGGTGGATACGAACAGTCTTGTCCGGGCCTTGCAGGAGCATGTGATTGCCGGTGCTGGATGTGACACGTTCGAGCAAGAACCACTTTCTGAAGAGAGTCCCTTATGGGATTTGAAGAATCTGGTGATTACTCCCCATAGCACACCTCAGAGCCCGTTGAAGTTCGAGATTGGAATATCCAATATTATTTCGAATATCTCCAATTATCTTGGAAATCGGAAAATGGTGAACCAACAGACGATACAGGATGTGTTCATCCCGAGAGAAGCGCGTGCATAGGAAAAGGAAGGTTGCCAATGGAAACAACGCTCAAAAGCCAGAGCATGCGGAAGCTTGCTCCCGAATGGGACCCGCTTCGTCTGGGAACGGGCTGGAAGAAAGAAGACCTCTCCAAGCCTCAGGTCATGATCGAGAGTACGTTTGGAGACAGCCATCCCGGTTCGGGCCATCTGGACAAGCTGGTCGATGCGGTTCGGAAGGGCATCCGCGATGCTGGTGGGTTTGGCGCCCGGTATTTCTGCACCGATATCTGTGACGGAGAGAGCCAGGGAACTGATGGAATCAACTTCTCCCTTGCCAGCAGGGAGATGATCGCCAACATGATCGAGATCCACGCGAACGCCACTCCGTTTGACAGCGGTGTCTTTATCGCCAGTTGCGACAAGGGGATGCCGGGCAACCTGATCGGACTGTGCAGGGTTGACATTCCCTCCATCGTCGTTCCCGGAGGGACGATGCACGCCGGTCCAAAGATGCTGACGCTGGAGCAACTCGGCTCCTACAGCGCGAAGTACGAGCGCGGGGAGATTCCCGAGAGCGAGCTGGAATGGGCCAAGCAGAATGCCTGTCCTTCCTGCGGCGCCTGTTCCTTCATCGGCACGGCGAGCACCATGCAGATCATGAGCGAGGCGTTGGGACTTGCCTTGCCAGGATCCGCTTTGATGCCCGCTACCAGCAAAGAACTTCTTGGTTATGCAGTGAAAGCTGGCAGACAAGCTGTCGAAATCGCGGGAGACGAGGCGATGAGACCGTCACGGATCGTGACGAAGGAGAGCTTTGAGAACGCCATTCTGGTCCATGCGGCGATCTCGGGGAGCACCAACGCGCTGCTCCATGTGCCGGCGATCGCCCATGAGCTTGGCATCGAGATTACCGGAGAGGATTTCGACCGTCTCCATCGTGGCGCCTTGTACCTTTTGGACATACGCCCGGCAGGACGCTGGCCGGCTGAGTGTTTCTTCTACGCCGGAGGGGTGCCACGGATCATGGAGCAGATCAAGGACAAGCTCCACTTGGACTGCATGACGGTCACCGGGAAAACCCTCGGAGAAAATCTCGAGGAACTGAAGGGAAACGGGTTCTATGACCGCGCCGAAGAGGGGCTCAGGGAATTCAACCAGCGCTACCAGACCAAACTGATCTGGCAGGATATCATCCGTCCTTCTTCCAAGCCAATCGGCAGGGAAGGGAGTGTGGCGGTATTGAAAGGAAATCTTGCCCCCGAGGGTGCCGTCATCAAGCATACCGCCTGTCCTAAGGAGATGTTCAAGGCAGTGCTCAGGGCACGTCCGTTCGACAGCGAGGAGGAATGCCTTGATGCGGTACTGCACCACAGGGTGCAGAAAGGTGATGCCGTGTTCATCAGATACGAGGGGCCGAAGGGTTCCGGTATGCCCGAGATGTTCTATACCTCCGAGGCCATCTCTAGCGACAAGGAACTTGGCCGTTCGATCGCATTGATCACCGACGGCAGGTTCTCCGGAGCTTCCACGGGCCCGGTAATCGGCCATGTGAGCCCGGAAGCGACCTCGGGCGGCCCTATTGCCCTTGTCGAGGAGGGGGACCTGATTGAGATCGATATCGAGGAACGGAAGCTTGACATCGTCGGCATTGCCGGGGTGCGGAAGTCGCCGGAAGAAATTGCGAACGTCCTTGCCGAACGGAAGAAGCGCTGGCATAAACCGAAACCCCGCTATGAAAAGGGCGTGCTGAGACTATTCTCCGAACTTGCGGCAAGCCCCATGCGAGGGGCCTACCTGGAGTACGGAAAATAATTGACAGGCAAACCCGTTGGCAGCAGACTTTGGACCATGGAAACAATCATTGACGCGCATGCGCATGTCTTCGAGATGTTGCGTGGATTCGGAAGTGGGGGGGAGATGCGTCCCTTGGGGGACGGCATGGTCCGATGGGCTGATGGTACCAGCCAACGGGTGATTCCGGAGGGTATGGGAGACCGGGCGTTTCCGGCGGAGACCTACCTTGGTGTCATGGACACCTACCATATCGAGCGTGCGGTACTGTTGCAGGGAGGCATGCTCGGGTTCGAGAACGAATATGTCGCCGAATGCGTCCAGAAGTATCCCCTACGCTTCGCCGGGGCGGCGACATTCGATCCTTTTTGCCGTCAGGCCGACGCGATATGCGACCACTTGCTTGGGTCCTTCCGCATCTTCAAGTTCGAGGTCTCCATGGGCAATGGACTGATGGGAATCCACCATACCTTCCCGCTGGACGGGGAGATGATGATGCGCTTTTACGAAAAGATTGCCCGCAAGGAGCATCCCGTCATCGCCTTTGATATCGGTTGCATGGAAGAGGAAAGCAACCAGCCGGAGGCGTTAAGGCATATCGCCATGGCATTTCCCAATCTGACCATCGTCATCTGCCACCTCGCCGGTCCACGGCAGACGCAGGAAGGACTGATGGTCAGGAAATTGGGCATCATGCGTATGCCGAACATCTACTTCGACCTTGCCGCGTTGTTCTGGAAAACACGGCCAGGCGCATACCCGTTCCCCGTGGCGCAGAAGTACGCCACCATGGCAAAGGAAATTGTCGGGAGCGACCACCTGATGTGGGGTACCGACAGCCCGAGCACGCTCTGCAAGGTGCCGATGGCGCAGTTGATCGATTACCTGCTGCCGGCTTTCTCCCCACAGGAACAACAACTTGTCTGGTACGAAACGGCCAAGAGGATTTACTTTCCCGAGTGAGCGGCCCGCTTCTTGAATTGCTGTGGCGTGGTGTTCCAGTAGCGGCGGAAGGTGCGGCAGAAGTTCTGGGTATCCTGGTACCCAAGGGTGGTGGCGATGTCCTTGTTGGTGTATTTCTGCCCACTTTTCAGCATGTCCGCCGCTTGTTGCATGCGGGTCTGCAGCAAGTAGTTCTGGAAGGTGCTTCCCATCGTTTCCTTGAAAAGACGGGAGAGGTAGCTTTGACTGATTGAAAGCTCTCCCGCTACCGATTGCAGGGTGCAGGTCCCCGTCTTGCGGTGGATGAGGGAGATGGCCTTGGAAATCAACGGGTTGTCCACCGAGGCTTCTGATTCCTTGCAGGTTTCGACCGGCTTCCCGTCCAGTTTCGCCTTGACTTTCTCCATGGTCGCCGCGATATCGTCGAACGAGGCCGGTTTGACCAGATAGTCCTCGACTCCAAGGCGTAACGCCTGCTGGGCATAGGAGAACTCGCTATAGGCGCTCATGATGCAGAAGAGGGGGCTCTTTCCCTGGTCTTTCAATGCCTGGATCAGGTCGAAGCCCGATTGGAAGGGCATGCGGATGTCAGAGAGAACCACGTCGACCGGATGTTCCTGGCAGAATGCGACGGCAGAGCGGCAGTCACCAAAGGTGCCTGCAACCACGAATCCATGTGCCTGCCAGGGAAAGCAGGAGGAGAGACCCTCGCGGAGCTCCTCCTCGTCGTCGACGATGATCAATTGATACATGGCTCCAATTATACATCATCCTTCCAATCGGGAACATGGGAATTAGGACAAGAAAAGATACTGTTCTGCATGAAATGCGTAGTGGTTTTTCCCTAGGGAAATACGGATAATAGGGAATGCTGAAAGGAGGGTCAACTCTGTGAAGGATGTTCGTATTTGTATCATTGGTGGTGGTAGCCGCATGTGGGCGATCGAGTTCATGCGGGACC
>CAJMOS010000133.1 GCA_905215015.1 uncultured bacterium
AATCCTATCTGCTTGCGCGGACTGCACTTCCGAGACAAAAAAAATTCCGGAGACCCAGAACGGATCTCCGGAGGTTTACGCGGTTTCCTTTAGAATGTGACCAACAACGAGGCCAAACCACCAACCGCTTGCGCCTTTTGCTGGTTGTGCAGGCTGTAGCGGTACTGTCCCTCAACCCCCATATAGAGGTGATTGGTGAAATGGTAGCCAAACCCGAGACTCGCCTGCATGCCATAAGCGACGTCATCGAAATCGGTTGTCAGGAACATGCCGCCACCCAAGGTGACCAGAGCTTTGCCAAGGTTCAAGTCGACGTTCAGCTCGGCTGAGCCATCCATCCAGTAGTCCCAGTTGGTCGAGGACTTGAATGCCTTCGACCAACCCCGGTCAGTCTCGGGTTCCCAAGCAACCTTCGCATCGAGGCCAAGTCCGAGCACTTTGCCAGAAAGGATATTCTCCATACGAAGCTGGCCGCCAATGGTTGGCTTCCAGGTGTGGGAAGAGCCAAGCACCTTATAGTCGTCATCCAGGTTGTACTTCGCCGAGCCATAGGCACCGAGGCCGAAACGGAACGGAGCACGCTCCTTCTTCTCGACAGAAGCCGCCACCTGTTTAGCTTGCTTCTCTTCGGCCGCCGGCTGTCCGTTGGTGGTGGCTACCGGAACAAGCTGTCCCTCTTCGTGTGCCGGCTCAGCAGAGGCGACCGCAGCCGGCCGCCCTTCACCAACCTTGCTGCCGTCAGGATTCAGCGCAAGAACAGTTCCGTCGGTAAAGACCAACTTCTTGGAACCATCCGGGTCAAGCTGGTAACTGGCGATATCGCTGGTAGTGACCGTCTCATCCCCATACGTGGTGACCAAGCCCGCGGCGTCAAGCTTGACCCCGGCATAGTCCGGATAGCAGACAAAGGCGGAACCGTCGCTTCCCAGCGTGGCGACCATGCCATCAGCGTAGAAGAACGTGCGGCCAGCGGCGTCATAGCTGAAGTCCACGATCGGACTGCGACTGACCACGAGGTCTTTGTACTTTGTGATGAAACCATCCGGAGTACTGGCAATCTGCACACCGCCAGGCAACGTCACGACAACCCATCCGGCGGCATCGATATCCAGCACGCACCCATCAGCATAGGTCAGCCTGCGGGCACCCTTGTCGTACGCATAGCCTGCGAAGCCAGCGTCGCTGACCAAAGCCTGTCCGTACATGGTGCCGAAGTGGACGCCATCGGTCGCGAAGACCAGCCCGTTGGCGAGAGCCAAGGCCGTGCTCCCATCCGGAAGAACGATCAGGACCATGTCGTCGGCGTAGTGCAGCACATGTTCCCGTGCCGGCCCCATCACGACCATGTCGACGGGACTTTCGCTCAGGACGTACTGCTGCCAGAAAGTCCGCATGTCGCTGGCGCTCCGGGCGGCGACTGTCAGGCCGTTGGCGAAGGTCACCGTAATCGGGCCTGCGTCATCGCTTTCCACCTGCATGCCATCGGAATAGCTCAGATAGCGCTTGCCATCGGTGTAGCGGTATCCGTCAATCGGCTGGTTGTTCAGCAACATGCCATTCACAGTCGTCGCGGTTTCCTCGGGGAATACCGTCACTCCAAGTCCGTTGGGAAGCTGCACGCCGGCGAGTCCGTTGCCGATAACCGCCTGCGTCCCATCCAGATAGGTGAGGATGACGGCTCCTTCATCAACGGCAAAATCGGCAACCGCCTTCTCACTGACGGTGAAGCCCAGATACGTGGTCTTGGCCCCCTCGCCGTCCATGGCGATTTCCAGCCCTTCGGGCAGGGATACCGTCACATCCCCGTCGGAGAAAAGATCCAGCTTCTTGCCGTCGGCGTAGACAATGTGTTTGGTGTCTTCGTCGTCCAGCTCATAGGCTGCAATCGGGCTCTCCAACAGGCCGACGCCCGCAAACATGGTCGTCGTCTTCTCGGAATCCATGGCAAAGGAGAGTCCGTTTCCCAACGCTATGGTGGCTCCGGACAAACCGATGGTCGCCGTCATGCCGTCGTCATAGCGCAGGGTCACCCCGGCGGCGTCGCAATCGAATCCCGTCAGGGTGGCGCGAGTGACCGGCATGCCCATGAAAGAGGTGACCATGCCGCTATCGGTAATCGCAAGGGAAATCCCCTGCATCGAGATTGCAGTCGCCTGCTTGCTCGCGTCGATGGCAAGACCGACGGCGTAGCGGAGGGTCTTCACGCCATCATCCAGCGAATAGCTGACAATCGGACTGTCGGTGACCAGCTTGCCCTGATAGGTGGTCGTGAAGCCGCCAGCGTCCACCACGACGACAAAGCCATGTCCAAGGTCGATGATCGCGCCGGTAAGGGATATGTCGGCCTTGGTGCCATCCGCATAGACCAGTGTCGCCTGCCCTTGGTCTCCACTCTGCAGGTCTACCACCTGGGCATCCTCGACCAACAGGTTGCCGAAGAAGGTCTTCATCGAACCATCGGGATAGACGACAAGCCTGACACCATTGGCAAACTGGTAGCTCTGCGTGCCATCACCCAGAATTGTCGCCTGGGCTCCCGGATGAGCCTGCTCCGGTTCAGGCTGCGCGTTGACTACCGCGGAAAGCTGCACCTTCATCACCCCAGGAGCGGAAACCTCCTGTTTGGCGGGTTCGGGGGCTGTCGGTTGCGCCGCTTTCGCCGGCTCGGACGGCTTGCCGGCCGTCTTCTCAGGAGCCGGAGCGGCAGTCGCCACCGGTTCAGCGACCGGTTTCTCAGGCTCTTCGGATTTGCCGCCAGAGCAGCTGCGGATGACGATGATCATGATGAGAACCAGGACGGCAAGCAACACCCATGGCAGGAGCCTGCCACGCTTCTTCGGTCCGTCCCCGCCATTAGGGGTGGCCGCTTGAAGTGGAACCTCCGGCTTTGGGGGTTCGTCCTGCGGGGGCGCCGGTTCCTGGTTCCGAGGCTCGTCCTGTGGATCTTGCCTCAGCTGCGGAGAATCTGTCTTTTCGGTTTCTTCTGTCTTGAGCTCGGGCGCCTCAGCTGCGGCAATGGTCGTATAATAGCCCTTCGCCTCCAGCAGACGCTTCAATTCGCCAATGTCCTGCTGAAGTTCCGGGTCGACCGGTTTGGTGCGGGGCTGTTTGCGGAAACGGACCTCCTTGCCCAACTTCCAAGAGGCAACCGCATCGTAGATGTCACAGAGTCTCTCAATCGGGTCAATCTTGCTGGTGGCGATGGTAAGGCGACGGGTCAACGCATCGCGTTCATCGCGTAGCGCCTTGCGCTTGTCATTGTACTCGTCACGAGTCGCATCGTCAGCGCCAGCGGGAGTCTTGGCAGCGCGGATTTCCTTCTTTTTCTCGTCCAGCGCTTTTTGTATCCCGTCCAGCTCCTCCTTGATTTGGTCGTATGATTTTGCCGACTGACGGGCAAGGTAGAGTAGTTTCGACATGGTGATATGGCGAACACGGTGATAGACTTCCCTTGTGCGCTCGTTCTGTATTTCCTGGTCGTCAAGTCCCTCAAGCACCACATTTTCGTCTTCCTTGCCTTTCTGGAGTTTTTCCTGCTCAGCATCCTGCCTATTCGCCACGTTGCCCCTCCTGCCGGTATACGATAAAATTGTCCCTGAATAGTCAAGAATATGATACAGGCCGTTTCAGACCACAGTCAAGGAAACATTTATTGTAACTCGTTGTTTTTGAAGGTTTTCTCACGATTGCACGTCGATAACCATGCCGGCGGACTGTCAAGAGTTGCGGAGATCGGAAGAATACAACGCTCATGCTTGCAAAGACAGCGAACAAAAAAACCGAGTCAGTCTTTCGACCAACTCGGTTTCTTGTACTAGGCGAGAGAGACGGGACTCGAACCCGTGACCTCCGGCGTGACAGGCCAGCGCGATAAACCAGCTTCGCTACTCCCCCGTGAGTCACAGAGAGGAATTTACAGATATTCGGTTTCTTTGTCAACTCTCTTGAAAAAAATTTTTCATCACACAGAGAACAAGCAATCCGGAAGGCACGTCAAACGGACATTGACGCCTTCCTGCCCGTTTGGGGACGTTTCTTGTTTCCGCGCACCCAATGCAACAAAAAAGAGGAAAGGACTAGACACGGTTGGGAATTTCCAGTAGTATCACTCTTGCTGTTGCAAGACAGCGTAGGATTTGCGGTTGTAGCTCAGTGGGAGAGCATCACGTTGACATCGTGGGGGTCATAAGTTCAATCCTTATCAGCCGCACACAGAAGCCAGTTCCTTCGGGGGCTGGCTTTTTCATGTATAGGGTCCCAAATAGGATTTTACAGAACCTCCAGCTTCGAAGGGACTTGCGAGAATACCCGTACATCTTGCAAGCGGCCCTGCATGGTCCTGACCATGTTCCGGCAGCGGTCACCTTCCTGCCGTGTCTGGTCGCACAGATGCGGCTGGAGGTCACGTCGAGGCTTGCCATGATACTGTCGCTCATGGGAATGTTTGCCTCTCCTTGCCAGTGTGGTTGCTTACGGGTTTGAGACTTCATTCTCCATTTCCTTCTTGCCCATCACCCCTGTGTTTCCGCTTCTTCCCGCAAACATCTGTGCAGAGTTGTTTACAATGGGCATGAAAAATCCCCGGAGGAACCGGGGATTGCAGGCAGGAGCCTTATGTCAGTTGTCAGTCAGGCAACTTGTATATGATCGAATAACAGGTCTTGAGCTCGTCGGAGTATGGACCTTCGCCAGTGTCGAGGAAGATGATACGGTCTTCCACAATCTCCCCCACGCCAAGCTCGTCATCGTCGGTCATGTGTGAATAGTCAAGCTTGCCTTGCTTCCACTTTTCGAGGACCTGGTTATAGCAGCCCGCAAAGGCAGGCGTACGACATGGTATGTTCCTGGCAATCACATTTTCTATCAGTCGGCCGATAAGGACCTTCTCTTTCTCGGAAAATTGTCTCATCCTTTGCCTCCTTCTTTGAAATTGTGCTTTCTCAAGGCCGCTTTTTTGTTGGATAGCATGTCACCACTGTACCCGACACCGGATTGAGGACGACGGCAGCATATCTGCCTGTAAACTTGCGCGCAGGCCTTCCTTAGTCATCATACTCGTTTTTGATTTTTGTCATACACCAGCGGATGCTCGAGCGCGTTCCAGACTTGCTTCAGAAGTACAAGCCTAGGTCGAAGAGATGTTCGGAAAACTTGTTGACCGGCTCTCCGGTTTTTGCCTGGATCGGCTCTTGCTTGCGAGAATCGTTTTCCGACCACCCTTGCGGTCACCCGGCAACGGCAGTTGAGGTCGAAGGCCGGATTGCCGCCATGCAACGGGGCAGGAACATGCCTGTCCTCCATTGACACGAACCAGTCCTTATATCCCACCTTTCAGGAACACTGCGTGGACTGTTCGTGCCAGATACGCATCAATGGACGCTAGTCAAAATACGTAGGTTTACTATATAGCTATAATACGATATCATCTAGTATATATGCGAAGCATCGGTACCGTCCTTGCCATATTGGTTTTCTGTCTGTCTCCCGTGGCAGGGGAGGTTACCTACGGGTATACCCCGGAAAGCCCGATGACATGGGTGAACGGGAAGGACCAAGGGGACTATTTCGACCCGGGAAGCCCGGATGTTTCCCAAGACCTGGTGAAGATGCTCAAGGTCGGGACGTTGCAGATCGACGGAATGACGACGAACCAGGACAACGGGACCACCATCATGGTGGTGGCAAGCGGTTCTCCCATCACGATAACGGGTCTGTTCCCCGGCCGGCAACCGACCGACATCAGGCTCATTGCCGAGTATTTTCCGTATAACGGCCAGAGGACGCTGATCGACCTGACAAATGCAGGGAACTCGGAAATCCATCTTTTTCCCGAATACAAGAAAACCTCCCTCACCATGACCATCTGGCTGGTCATCGCCAACCCGGTGAGAATGGTGCCGGGCACCCCATACCTTGTCTCCAACCTTGCCGATTACCGGTTTGAGCTGCACGAGGAAACAGCCGGAGGCGACTCGATCACGGGAGAACTCATCAACATCTCCAACAACCCTTTCACCTCGGGATTCACGGATCCCTTCACCAACACCGAGGGACCTACGCAGCCTCCGGCATTGAACGCGTCGCTCGCACTGCTCCGCCACCCGGGGAAAGCGGTGCTGGGTAGCGATCCGGTAATCCAGCTGCCAGCATCCGTGTCCGAACTGCAAAGCGGAACCAGCCTGCTGTATCTGCAGGTGTCGTTTGACGGGTCGAACGGGAATACCGGGATGACCAAGAACCTTCTCGTGGAAATCCTGCATGACAAACTGCATGATGCCCGGAACGAGCACCTGTACAGCTACCTGCTTTTCCTCGTTCCGGACACCAGCACGGGAAGCGTCGTGACGGACAGCACGTATGAGGAAGACAGTTCGGGGCTTCTCACCTACACGTTGAAGAACTCTTCAGCCGGGGATGTGGATGTGAAACGGCTCGACTTCAGGCTTCCGGACGATTCGTTCGCTACCGCACCCCCCGGAGAGTACACGTCAACAGTCGTGGTCGCGCTTTCCGTGTACTGACGCACCTCTGTCGTCTCGCAGAACCGGGACGCTCCACCTTCCTCTTGCCACGTGTCCCTCCTTTTGCTTTTTGGAAAGGGATTGCAGCAAGAATCCATGGGTATG
>CAJMOS010000134.1 GCA_905215015.1 uncultured bacterium
AGTTCCGCCTGGAGAAAAACAAGACGGTCCACCTCTTGGGCATCGCCTTCTCCTCTACCGGACACACCGTGCAGGACTGGAAGGAAGAGGTGCTGGTTTGAAGGGAGAGTATCGGGTTGTACCCGACTATGAGAAATAGACCAGTATTTCGCGCACCCGGAAAACATGGATATCTCTGATACCGTAGCTTTGGTTGCCCATAAATGTGGCTGGACGATACCGCCGATGATTCCTTCCGCTTCTTCCCGCAAACATCTGTATTGAGCCAAAAAAAACGGAAACCAGAAGGTTTCCGTGGGATTAGCGGCGCAGGGAGTCGGACCCCGGACATACAGAATATGAGTCTGTCGCTCTACCAGCTGAGCTACGCCGCCATTTAAATCAGCAAAAGTGACAATACCAAATTATCCGAATCATGTAAACCGTCTTTGGAATCTTTTTTTGAAAATAATGCGGGAGAAGCGCTCTTGCCTCCCCCGCATGTGGCTCAGGTCATTTTCCCATGCAGGATTCCACCCAGTCGATGAAATTCTGCGTGCTGGTACCGGTACGCTCCGCCATGCGGTGCTTCTGGTTCCAGATGGTCTCGAAGTCGACATCCACGATTGCCGGATCCATGTTGGCGGCAAGGGCGATATTGTACTCGGTGGTGAGGGCGGTATCTCCCTGCTCGATGCCGGAACGGATTCTCCAGCACTTCGCGGGAGTGCTGGACTGATATCCCTCGCTGGTCGGGGCAAGATAGTAGAGCGGGTCCATCATGTTTGCTCTGGTTGCCACGTCGTTTCCCATCTCATCGGTCAACTGCATGTCTTCCTGGTAACTCTCTGGTAGCGCGGGATCCCAGTCGGCGTACTGGCTGTAGGCATCCTGGTGCTGCCCGATCAGGCTGGCAATCGCCTGGTCGAAATGGACCGGTGTGACGCCGTCGCCAAAGAGCTCGTTCTCGCCTTGTCCCTTGCCGACATCGTCGAAGGCTCCGACGTCCTTGGTCGCCGGTTTCAAATGCTTGACGAACTCTGCGACGCTGGTGATGGTCACCTTGCCGGTCTCCTCGTCATACGTCACCCATTGCCCGTCGGCGTTCAGGCTGGCGATATAGTCGGCCTTGGTCGCGTAGGTGATGCCCTGATCGCTCTGCGTGGAGGAATTCCTCTGCAGTTTGCCACCGGTGGCGGGGCCTTGGTTGCCACCGCCAGCGAACCCGCCGTCCATCTCGAAGCCAAGCTCGACGGCGGTGTAGGGGAAGGGGGTATCGGCAAGCCAGTGCTCGAGGCTTTCCTCAATCAGCCTCTTCAGGCTCTCATAGTAGGAACCGCTCATGGCAAGTCCGTCGTCTGTCTCTCTGCTTTCAAGCGACAGGTCGTTGCCTTCCGCATCCTTCAGTCCAAGGCTGTTCAGATAGAGCGGGTAGAGCCAGGCGAGGTCTGAACTCAAAGCCTTGGTGTAGGTGCCTTCCGCCCTGACTCCGGTGTCGCTGAACTGCCCCATGTTCCATTCGTAGGCCATGTCGCCGGCGCCAAGGGTGGTGATCGGGCACCAGGCCATGCAGCCGTAGGTTGCGTCGCTCAGCGCGTTGCCCTCCTTGTCCGTCATCGCCGCGCCGATCGCCTCCAGGTAGGGGGTGAACAGCGGGCTGTCGCCAGAAGCCCCGGTGACCGCGCTCTGGGCGCCACCACCGGACATGCCGAAGGTGAACATGCGCTCCTCGTTGCCCGGAATCTGGTCGCTGTTGTAGCGCAGGTAGCGGATGCCGGCCTTCAGGTCGGTTATGCCCCACGGAGCGCCACCAGAGGCACCCATGTCGGGACTCTCGCCGAACATCGGCTTGCGGCCGCGCATGCCGACGAACACGTAGACATAGCCCTCGTCCAAATAGGTGGAAAGACCGCTCGACGAGTACTCTGTCGGGGGAAGCTGGGCCGCGTATCCGCCGGTGTTGACCGGCAGCAGGATTGGCGCGCTCTCGCTGGTATAGCCGTTGACCGTGTTGGTGGTGTTCAGCTTGACCGTATAGGTGCCGTCCCCGTTCGCAGTCGCGTCAAAGTAGGCTTCCGGGACGTAAATCGCCAACGTCTCGAAGGCGGGGGACTGGATGTTGGTGCCGTAGGGAATGCCAATCTGGTAATAGATGCCGTTCTCGCTATCGTAACGCCAAGCGCTCTGGTCGATGGCGAGCGGGTCGTTTCTTGTTTCGTTTGCGGTCGTTGTGATCCTTGGAGCGCTTGCGCAGGAAACCATGCATGTTGCGGCAAGTGTTGCAAATCCGATTCGGGTGATACGTGAATAGTTCATACGAATCCTCTTTGAATGTGATGAAACAGAGTGTATCCAACCGAAAGTGTTTTTGCATGAGGCTTCCTCGTGGAGAAATGCGAAATTTCGCTTGTTTTTTTCATCTCCAGTACGTACTCTTTTCTCATATGAATGGATTCCTGATCAAAAAATCGTTTTTCGACGGCTGGGACAACCTGATCGGCATGGTGCTCCAGAACCTTGGCTATATGGGGCTTGCTGTCCTTTTCCTCTTGATCTTCAGCATGCCCCAGGGATTGGAGCCGGTCATGGTCCTGGCTCTGATTGCTTTGGCCTTCCTCAAGTCCCTCTACGCGGCGGGAGTCAACGGCATGGCCTACAGCTACGCCCGTTACGAGCGGATCGGATGGAGCGGTTTCAAACGATCGGTTTCCACCAGCATGCGGCACGTGGTGCTCGACTGGGCGCTGACCGTGCTGGTAGTCGCGCTCTTTACGGTGGTGATGCCGTTCTACATTTCCTATCGGAACCTTGTCGGTTTCTTCATCACCGTCATCCTTTTCTGGATCGGACTCGGCCTTTTGCTTGCCACCCAGCTTTACTGGGGGCTGCACTTCACCATGGAAGGTGACCGCCCGACCAAGACCTTGAAGAAATGCTTCATCATCATGTTCGACAACATGGGCAAGATGGTCTTCATGTCGCTTTTCACCCTTGTCGACATCATCATCAGCGTCGCCACCGTCGGATTGATTCCCGGTATGGGTGGCATCGACCTGCTCCATCAGGACTTCGTCAAGCTGATCATGCTGAAGTACGACTATCTGGAGAAGAATCCCGACGCCGACCGCAAGCACCTGCCTTGGACGGACCTGCTCTACGACGACCGCGAGTCGATCGGACCTCGTTCCTTGAAGAGCATGATTTTCCCCTGGAAGGACTGACATGGGCATCGAAGTCGAGCTGAAAGCCCATGTCCGTGATCCCGAGGCGGTGAAGGCAAGACTTCCCCGCCCGTTGCGGTCCGAGGAAAAAACCGACATCTACTGGCGTGGGCAGGACGAAAGCCAGCCACGGTTCCGTACCCGTTACGAGCAGGATGGAACAGGAGAGGGGGACGTCCTTTTCACGCTGAAGGAAAAAAGCCAATCTGGCGGAATCGAGACCAACCAGGAGTTTGAGTTCACCGCTCCCGGAAAAGAGTGGGAGCAGGTCAGGCGCTTTGTCGAGAAGCTCGGCTACCAGGTCGCCATCACCAAGCACAAGAAGGGCTACGAGTCGATGATTCCGGTACCTGGGTTCGTTCCGGCCCACGCCGAGCTTTTGGAAGTGGAGCCGCTTGGCTGGTTCATCGAGATTGAGTTCGTCCTGGACCAAGCGGAGGATATCCCCCGTGCCAAGGCAGCCCTGCACCAGGTGCTGGGAGAGCTCGGCGTCTTGGCTTCCGAGGTCGAACCTCGTCCATACAACGACATGCTGCGCGAGGCCCGTAGCTAGAAAAGCAAACTGGCAAGGATCAGGCCTATGATGGCGAAGACCGAATTGCTCCGGGCCTTCAGCTTTCCGCCAGGCAACACGGGGCCGAGCGCCCACAACGCGAAGACAAAGTCGGAAGCAGGCAGGAACAGGCTGTGCACCCCGCCAAGCAGGTTCATGAACGGAAGGACGGCCAGGACGATGCCGCTGGCGCGCTCGGCTCCTTTGGTCTGGATGGAGAGAAGCATCAGGCTCAGGGCGCTGATGCCAAGCGTGGTGACCACGACGCTCTGCATGCCATGCACCATGGTGAAGTTGCCCAGGCAGAGGAAGACGATCTTGATCGCGCAGGTCAGGTGGAAAAGGACCGTGATGGTCCGTTCCCTGCTCTCGTCAAACAGGTGCATGACGGCATTGGAGACGAAGAAGGCGAGCAGGAAGACGCAGGAAAGCACCCAGAGGGGGATGGCGATGTGCATCACCATCAGCGCGATGACGATGCCGGCTCCGATGATGTCGATGATGGCGTTGTAGATGGAATGCGGTTTGTAGGGTTTCTTTTCCCTGCCATAGGTATCCGCGTCAAAGTTGAAGCGGAAACTTGTGCCATTCTTCAGCTGGGCGCTGAACTTCAGCTTGGACACCTGCTGGGCATGGCTGGCGATTTCGTCCACCTGCTTTTGAAAGTTCTGAAACAGTTCGTTCACATCGTGTTCCATGATTCAACTCCAGAATTTATTGTGTTTGATGTCGTCGATCAGCCGTTGGACTTCTTCCTGTAGCGCCTGGCAGATCATCCGCTCGGCCGCCTGCTGGTCGCTCTTGGCAAGTTCCAGGGCTTGGGGAAACTCCATCGGTCTTCCGATATTGGCGTAGTAGTTCTTGCTGACCACGGTCATGTCCCGTCCGGCTGCCAACGAGAACTTGGAGCGTACCCTTCGCCGCGGGGCGATCAGCCCGATGGGGATGATCGGGACCGGATCGCGAAGGTAGATGCGGGCGACACCTGCGTGGAATGGCATCAGTTCCCGCTGCTCGTTCAGCACCCCCTCGGGAAAGATGAAGACCGAATCCCCTTGGCGCAGGTAGGAGACCGCGTTGTCCACTACCGTGCGGCGGTCCTCCTTGGTCAAGGCCCTGATCTGTTCCATCCAGCCAAGAAACACCCGCACCACAGGGATGCCGTACCCTCTGCCGATGACCACATGCAGGACGTCCTTGGTCAGGGTGGTGACGAAGTGGACGTCGCTGGAACTGAAGTGGTTGGAACAGAAGATCTTGGGCCCGGGTGGCAGTTCCTCTTCCTTCCAGACACAGAAGTCGTAGTTCACGTGCAACAGCATCCTGACCCAGCTTCGGTAGATGCGGTTGAGCAATGATGCAAAGGGTTTCACGGGGAAAGTGTAGCCCTACCAGCGGGGACAGAGCAAGCGGAGCCCGCCCGTCTCGTCGACCAGCGTCCGCGTCTCCACGCCGTAGACCTGGAAGAGATGCTCTGGGGTAAGCACCTCATCAGCTCTTCCCTGGCTGACCAGCTTTCCCTTCTGGATCAGGATCACCTCGTCACTGTAGACTTGCGCCAGCAAAAGGTCATGCAGGACGCAAACCAGCGTCTTTCCCTCATGGGCCAGTTGCTTGAAAAGCCGCATCATCCCGATCTGCTGGGCGATGTCAAGACTGCTGACAGGTTCGTCCAGCAGCATCAACGGACTTGCTTGCGCAAGCGCACGGGCGATCAGGGCGCGCTGGAACTCACCGCCGGAGAGCGCCTGCACGCTTGTCTGCTCCTTGCCCTCGAGATGGCAGAGCTGGAGAGCCGTCCTGGTGGCGTCAGGGGAAATCGAGGACATCCGCACCGCCTCCTCGACGGTGAAGTCGTAGTCGATCCTTCCGTTCTGCGGGACGAGGGAAAGGTGTCTGGCAAGTTCCCGTTGCCGCAGGGAGGACAGGTTGATTCCGTCAATCCAGATGTTTCCCTGATAGGGGAGCTGCCGGTACAGGAATTTCAACAAGGTCGATTTTCCCGAGCCGTTGGGGCCGAGCAAGGTGACCAGTCTCCCGCCCTGCGGAATCCGCAGGGAGAAATCCTGGAAGATCGGGGTGTCGTATCCGCCGCTCAGGCGCTCGATGCGCAGGATATCAGCCATGACGAACGCTTCCCCTATGCAGCATCAGGATCAACAGCGGCGTGCCGAGCAAACTGGTGATCACTCCAGCGGGTAGCTCCCCGGAGGGGAGGACGACCCGGCAGATGAGGTCGCTGGCGAGCAAGAGGTCCGCTCCCAGCAGGGCGCTGAGCGGAAGCAGCCGCTTGTGGGACGGACCGACCAGCAGGCGGGCCACGTGCGGTGCCAGCAAGCCGACGAAACCGATGACGCCGAACCAGGCGACAGAGACCGCCACCGGAAAGGTGGCGATGGCGATGGCAAGCATCCGCGTACGGTGGATATCCAGACCCATCGAAAGGGCGGAGGCATCATCAAGCAACAGCAGGTCAAGGGAACCGGCGACCAGCATCAGGGGCACAAGGGAAAGCAGGTAGCTGATGGCGAGGATCCTGACTCCCTGGAAGGTGACCGTACTGAAGGATCCCATCGTCCAGAAGATAATCCGCTGGTACTGGTCATAGTCCAGCATCATGCACAGCGTCATCAACGAGGAGCAGAGATAATTCAGTGCGACGCCGGTCAGGATCAGCCGGGTCTGGCTCTGGTGCCGCAGGGAGAGCAGCAATACCAGGAACGCGCTGGCGATTCCTCCCGCCATGGCCGGCGCGGTCAGATTGGTAAGGCCGAAGGTCAGCGCGATGGCGGCACCCAGTGCCCCGCCGCTGGAAACCCCGAGGACGAACGGATCGGCCATCGGGTTCCTGAGGACCGCCTGAAAGAG
>CAJMOS010000135.1 GCA_905215015.1 uncultured bacterium
GGCGTCAAAGGCGCCGCTGTGGCGACCATCCTCTGCCAGACCATTTCCGCGACCATGGTCGTGGTGTTGCTCCACCGGGGCCCCGAGGCGGCATTCCAATTCCATTTCCGGGATCTGACCATCGACCGGGCCTTGATGGGCCGCATGCTGCTGCTCGGAATTCCCGCAGGCCTGCAAGGCTCCATGTACAACATAGCCAACATCCTGATCCAGGGAGCCATCAACTCGCTGGGGACCATCGTGATCGCCGGCAACGCCGCCTACAGCAAAATCGAGGCCATGTTCTGGATGTCGATCAACAGCTTCGGCGTCGCCATCTCCATTTTTGCGGGACAGAACTACGGGGCCGGCCAGTACAAGAGGGTCAAGCGCGGCATGTGGACCACGCTCGCCATGAGCATGGTTCCCGCCATCGGCTTCGGCCTGATCCTGTTGACCAATGGGAGAACCTTCCTGCATTTGTTCACCAGCGAAGAGGCGGTCATCGACGCCGGCATGGTCATCTGCCACACCGTCGCCCCCACCTTCCTCACCTATATCTCGATCGAAATCCTCTCTGGAACGATACGTGGCTGTGGAAACGCCGTCGTTCCCACCGTCTTCACCGCCGTCGGCGTCTGCGTCTACCGGGTCCTGTGGGTGCTTTTCTTCTTTCCGCACCATCCGAGTCTGGTGACCATCATGCTCTGCTATCCGATTTCCTGGATCCTCACCAGCGTGATCTTCTGGATCTTCTGGGGATTCAGTCCCTGGAAACGCTCGACCCTCGGCCGTCCTGACGGACAGCCTGCAACCTGAATCCCAGTTCACGGTAGGTCAAGACGATGACGGCAATCGAGGCGACTGCCGTCAGAAGGTCCGCAGCAGGCATCGAGTACAGCACGCCATCGAGGCCGAATGCCATCGGCAGCACGATGGCGAATCCAACGCCCAGCACTACCTCGCGGAACAAACTCAGCAGACTGCTTGCCAGCGGCTTTCCCATGGCCTGCAGGAAGATGAATGCGGCCTTGTTCATGGTTGCCAACGGCAACAGGCAAAGATAGGTGCGGAAGGCCTTGACGGCAAACTGGGTATAGACCTCGCTCTCGTGCGAGGCACCGAAGATGCCGATCAGCGCGCGGGGAAAACACTCGACGACAAGAAGCGCGACCACGCCGACCAAGACCTCCCAGAACAGCAACCTGTTCAACAGGCCCTTGGTCCGGTCATAGCGTCCGGCACCCATGTTGTAGCCGACAACGGGAATGCAGCCGGCCGCCATGCCGACGACGACGGAGATGACGATCTGGAACACCTTCATGACGATACCGACCACCGCCATCGGAATCTGGGAGAACTCGGTCTGGGCGAAGAACGGGTCGCTGGCTGTGGTGATGCGGATCATGTTGTTGATGGCGGCCATGGCTGCGACCAGCGAGATCTGGCTGAGAAAACTGGTGATGCCCATGGTCAGCATGCGCCTGTCCAGCGCAGGTCTCAGGCGGAAGCTCCGCTTTTCCAGCCTGATGGCCTTCAAATGGCACATGTACCAGACAGACAGGACTGCGGTCAAAAGCTGCCCGAGCACCGTGGCTATGGCGGCTCCAGCCATACCCATGTGGAAACCGAAGATGAAGATCGGGTCGAAGATGATGTTGAAGACCGCACCTGCCACCGTGCACGCCATGGCGAACTTCGGGGAACCGTCGCCACGGATGATCGCGTTCATCGCCTGCCCGAACATGTACAGCGGGATGCCGACGATGATCCAGGAGAAATATTCCTGGGCGAAATGGAACAATTCGGCGTTGACCCTTCCGCCAAAGGCGGTGATCAGCTGGTCGCGGAACAAGGCGAACAATGCGGTCATCACCAGGCTGACGACCACCACAAGGACGATGGCATTGCCGACACCGACGTGCGCATCCTCCTTGTTGCCCGAGCCAAGCTGCAGGCTGACGAAGGTGCAGCAACCGTCACCGATCATGACGGCAACCGCAAGCATGACCACGGTCAGCGGAAAGACGACCGTATTGGCGGCGTTTCCGTTCGAACCCAAATAATCGGCATTGGCGATAAAAATCTGGTCGACGATGTTGTACAACGCGCCGACAAGCAGCGAAATGATACAGGGCAACGCATAGCCGCGCATCAGGCGCCCTACCGGTTGCTCCACAAGAAAACGATTGTCATCCATACAGAAACCTCTCAGCCAAAGGCATAAAAAAAACGCGTCCATCCAAGTTGCTTGGATTTACGCGTCATACGCCACACGGCAGAAGAAACCTTATCCGGAAACCGTTTTTTTGTCAAAATGCCTTCTGCCTGCATTGCGGGGAAACGGGGCGGACCGCCCCGCTTCCCACCACATGTCAGCCGAAGAAATGATGGTTCGGGATGTAGCCGAACAGCTTGGGAATGGCAAGCGCGACATCCTCCGACATCGTGACCATGCACAGAACGACCAGAAGCGCGATGATGAACGGCCAGACCTCCTTCACGAAATCCTGGAACTTGCACCCGACGATGGAGCAGACGGTGAACATCATCGATCCGAAAGGTGGCGTCAGACCTCCAATCATGATGTTGACGATCAGGATGACGCCGAAGTGCAGCGGGTCGACACCAAAGGAACAGACGGCAGGCACGAGCAACGGGGCGAGAATCACCAAAGCGGCCCCACCCTCGATGAACATGCAGATGAACAGAAGCATGAGGTTGATGACAAAAAGCAGCACGTACTTGCTGCCGGTCATGGCAATCAATGCCTGAGTGACAATCTGGGGAATACGCTCGCAGTTCATGTAATATCCGAACACCTTGGCGCTCGCGATGATCAGCATGACCGAACCGGTACTGGTGACCGTCTCCTTCAAGATCAGCGGAACATGGTGCCAACGCAACTTCTTATAGACAAGCAGACCGACGGCAAGGGCAAACAAGACGGCGACGCCGCCTGCCTCGGTCGGGGTACAGACACCCATCCTCATGCCGAGGATGATGACAAAGGGGATGACCAGCGCCCAGAGGGAGACGACGAACTGGGACCCGATCTGCTTGGGAGTAGGCCAGTGGTCTCTGGTCGGGGCGTACCCCCTCTTCGAGGAGATGATGTAGGTGGTGACCATGAGCGCCAGCGTCATCAGGATGCCGGGCGTATAGCCAGCCAGGAACATGTCTCCGACGGAGATGTTGGCGATCAGGGCATAGAGGATCAGGTTGTTTCCAGGGGGAATCACCGGGCTGACCGCAGAGGAGGCAGCGGTGACCGCGGCGGAAAAATCAAGAGGGAATCCCTTGCGGAGCATCTGGGGAACCAGGATTTTCGATTCCATGGCCGCGTCGGCGTTCGCCGAACCGGAGATGCCGCCCATCAGGGCGCTGAGCAGGCAGTTCACCTGTGCCAGGCCGCCCTTCAGATGACCGGCGAGAACCTCCGCCATGTCCATCAGCTTCTCGCTGATGCCAGAGTAGTTCATGACCGACCCCAGCATGATGAAGAAGGGAACCGCAAGATAGGGAAAGGACTCGACGGCGGTGACGAACTGCTGGATCACCATCCGGATCGGGATGGCGGTGTTGATGAAGGTGAAATAATACAGGGACGACCCGATCAGCGCCAGGGCGATAGGAACGTTCAGGAAAAACAGGATGAACAACAGGAAGATCGGAAACAGGGGATGAAAGGCAAACGAGAACATCAGGCCACCTCCCCTTCCTGCTTCCTGCCGAAGGCGCGGATACTCTTCACCAGACCGATGGCGGCGTAGACCGACATCAACGCGAACGAGATGACGATCGAGACGGTAATCAACCGGTAGGAAACCTCGAGAGCGGCGGTGACCTTGGTGGACGCCTTCACGTAGAAGAAGCTCATGACGCACATCCAGACCGAGATGATGGTGACGAGAAGGGCATTGATCAAAGAGAAGACTTTCTTCCACATCCCCTTCGTCACCTGCATGACGATGTCCACCCCCATCAAGCGCTTCTGCTTGAATGCGCCGGCAGCACCAAGGAAAATCGTCCAGACAAAACAGGCGACGGAAATCTCCTCCGACCAGAAATAGGTAAAATGCAGGCAATAGCGGGTGAATACGTTCATGATGACGATGGCTACCGTCACCGAAATGAACGCACCACCGATATACAACTCGAAATTATCGAGCAAGTCTTTCTTATCGAGATGCACGGGTTTACTCCTCTCAACGGGAAAACAGGGGATGCACATCCACGCATCCCCTGTTTCCGGATGTATCGGTTATTTCTTCAGATTGGCGCGGATTTTGGTCAGCTCAGCCTGAATCTGGTCAAAGATGCCAGGCGTCCACTTCGGGAACTTGGTATACACGACAGACGCGGCCTTGGAGAACGCGGCGGAATCGACTTCGTGGAAGTGCACCCCGACCTTCTTCAAGTCCTCGGCATACTCGGACTCGAGCTTCTCGGTCTCCTCCAGGTTGTCCTGCGTGCCCTTGTCGACTTCTTCCTGGATGATGGTCCTCTGCTCGTCAGTCAGGCTATCCCAGCAGGCCTTGGAAATGCAGATGCAGGAAACACCGAGCAGGTGACGGGTCAGGGAGTACTCCTTGACGTTCTCGTACTGTTTGGTTCCCCAATAGGTCATGATCGAGCCTTCGACGCCATCGATGACACCCTGCTGGATCGCGGAATAGGTGTCGGGGTACGGCATCGCGACCGGACTTGCACCCATCGCCTCCATCGTGTAGGTGTACAGCTGGCTCGTCGGGACACGGATCTTGACGCCTTTCATGTCGGCGGGCTTGGTGACCGGCTTGTTCAGCATCATGCTGCGGAACCCGAAGACCCAGTCGAGGGACAGGACCTTGATTCCCTGCTTCAGGGCCTCGTCGTTCAGGTGCTTGACCAGATCGGTCTTGGTCATGGCCAGGTACTCGTCGAACGAGGTGTAGAGGAACGGGCCGGTGACCGCGTTGTAGTCGGGTACATAGTCACCAAGGAAGTTGATGCCGCCCACCAGGATGACGTCGGCACCACTGGTGACAAGCTCCATGCCATCCTTGCCGATGGGGAAGGTGCCGCCGGTGTACAGCTGAAGGTCAAGCGTCCCTCCACTGCGCTTGTTGATTCCCTCGCATACCTTGACCAGGGACTTGGCAGTCTGCTCGTTGTCTACGAATTTTGTCGTGACCTTGATCACGCGCGGACCAGACGACTTCGATGCGGAAGCTGCCGATTCCGCACCACCCTGAGCAAAGAGGGACACGGATGCGAGCATACCGAGCATCAGGCAAAGGACTCTTACGTTTTTCATGAAAACCTCCTCTATGAAAACTCCTTTTTGAACCTAACATAAAGTCTACCATGCGCAATTTCATTGTCAACAAATATCCAAATCACTGATAAATGGGCAAAAAAAGCCCTTTCAAAACTCTATAACACGCAATAATAAAAAAATCGGGGGATTACGCCCCTTCTTTTCGCAAACTACCGTAAACCACCATGGATTTTCCCAGGTTCCCGCATGGACCACTGGCATAGCCCATAGTGGTTTTTCTAGCGTGACATTGCGATTGCACAATGAATGAGCATCAGGCATCACCACTTGCGAGGAAAATGAAGCGCCCAAGGAAAACGCTTCAGGAAAGCGAACGGATCCACTCGGTCTTGTTGACCAGATACCACGAGGGAAGACACTTGAACACCTGGTCGCTGTTCAGACAGATGACGACCACGACCGGGGAGGCATGGACGACAAACGCCAGGAAAAGGGAAAGAGGAATGACGATGGCCCAGATACTGACCAGATTCATCTTCACTACGCTTTTGGTACATCCGCCCGCCTTCAGCACCGCGTTGTTCGGCATCTCGTAGGACATGCCGACGAACGTGACGGGAAGCACAAGCAAGAACTGGCGCATCAGCTCCATCGCCTCAGGGCTCAGGTCGTACAGGCTCATGACCGGACGGCTGATGGCAAAGAGGAACAAGCCGCTGGCAAGCCCGATGGCCAGGAAAGCTGCCTGCAGTTGCCTGCTGATCCGCCTGACCCGCTCCCGGTCACCCTCCCCGATCGCCTTGCCGATGACGACGCCGGCGGCGCTCGCCGAGCCGACAGCGGTCGACTTGACCAGCAGGTACAGGGTGGAGCTCGCGCTGTTTGCCGCAATGGCGGCAGCCGTCATATGGCCGAGAATCACTGTCTGCATGGCCGTGTTCAACCCCCACAGCGCGGCGTTGAAGACCAAGGGCCCGGTCAGGCGGAAATAGCTGCCAGCCAGCCGGTGGTCGACCCTCATGAAATCCGAGGGACGCAGTTTCAGCGCAAGCTTGCGGAAGCGGACAAAGGCAAGCAGCACGACCAGTTCGATGATCCGGCAGGAAAGGGTGCCGATGGCGGCTCCCTCCACGCCCATCTCGGGAAAACCGAAGCGGCCGTAAATCAGCGTGTAGTTGATACAGCAGTTGACCACGAGGGCGAGGATGGAAAGGAAGAAGGAGATGCGCACCACCTCGATCGACCGGAGCGTCGCCAGCACGATCTGGGAAACAAAAAAAAAACCATAGGAGAAACGGACGATGGAAAGGTAG
>CAJMOS010000136.1 GCA_905215015.1 uncultured bacterium
GATCTTCGCCACGTCAAGGACAACCTGCTTGCCCTCCGGCTGAACCGGATGATACTGGCCGACCTCGTCCAGCGTCTTGCTGTCGATCGGGGCTCTGCGGTCCATCACAACAATGCGATAGTCCGGTCTTTTTGCTGCGCCGAAGCGCTTCAGTCTCATGCTAACACTCATCTCTATTCCTCCTACCCTACGGTAATTGATCGAATTTATCTTCCTGCCTGATTCTGCATCTTCTGCAGCTGGTCAAGCAAGGCCATCTGGTATTTTTTGTTCTTGGCGAACTTGTGCATCGCGTTGCGCATCTTCTCGAAACGCTTCAGCAGCTTGTTGACGTCGTTGACCGTGGTGCCACTTCCCCGCGCGATGCGCTTGCGGCGGTCCGGTCCGATGATGCGGATGTCATGTCTCTCGCGTTTGTTCATCGAACGGATGATCGCCTTCTCCTTCTCGAAGACGCTCAGGTCGACCTGGTTGGGGTCAACTGCGCCTTTCATGCCCGGAATCATGTCGAGGATCTGGTCGACGGAACCCATCTTGTTCATCGACTCCAGCTGCTCAAGGTAATCCTCCAGGTCGAACGTGTTCTTCTGCAGTTTCTTCTGGAGCTTCAGCGCGTCCTCTTGGCTGACCGTCTCCTGCGCCTTCTCGACAAGGGAGACGATGTCGCCCATGCCGAGGATGCGGCTGGCGATCCGGTCGGGATAGAACGGGGAGATATCGTCCTTTTTTTCACCAGTACCGATGAACTTGATCGGCTTGCCCACCACGCTGCGCAGCGAGAGGGCGGCGCCGCCACGGGTATCCGAATCGAACTTGGTGAGGATCACGCCGGAGATGCCGATGCGGTCCTCGAATTCCTTGGCGATGGTGACGGCGTTCTGACCGGTCATGGAGTCGGCGACAAAAAGCGTTTCGTCCGGGCTGACCGCTTTCTGGATGCGGCCAAGCTCATCCATCAGCTCGTCGTCCAGGTACATGCGTCCGCTGGTATCGACGATCAGCACGTCATACTGGTATTTCCTGGCATAGGCGAGGGCGTCGCTGGCGACTTTCGCCGGGTCCTTCGCCCCATCCTCGGTATAGACGGGAACTCCCGCCTGCTCTCCAAGCACTTTCAACTGCTGGATGGCGGCAGGCCTGACAAGGTCGCAGGCCGCGAGCAAAGGGCGGCGGCCCTGCTTGGTCAGGTAGACGCCCAGTTTTGCGGCCGTGGTCGTCTTGCCGGAGCCCTGCAGACCCATCATCAGCAGCACGCTGGTGACATCAGGCCCACGCAAGGCCAGTTTCTGGTTGTCCGGATCGGAAAGAAGCGTGACCATGCGGTCGTAGACGATCTTGACAAACTGCTGTCCGGGATTGACCGCCTTCAGGACCTTCTCCCCTTTCGCCTCTTCCAACGTAGCGTTGATGAACCGGCGAACGACACGAAGGTTGACATCGGCGTCCAGGAGCGCGACTTTGATCTCCTCTACCGCATCCTCGACATTCTTTTCCGTGATTTTGGATTTCCCGGCCATGGCACGCATGATGTCGGAAAACTTTTCGCTTATCGCTTCGAACATACCTATCCTATCCTGTATGCTTATACCGTAACGGCGCTCGAACTGTCAAGGTTGCGCATCTATTTCCGCTTGCCGTCGGCGGTGAAGTCCACCGTCTTGTTCTCCGCGTCCATGATGACCGGTTTTCCTTCCACGCGGGCCAGTTTATAGCTGACCGTGGTCGAGACTCCCGCCTCGATCTGGGTGACGCCCAGCATCGACGAGGAACCCAAAACCGTGTGCTTGTTGTGGGTGATGATGATGAACTGGCTCTTCTCGGCGAACCCCTGCAGCACGGCAAGGAAGTTGCCGATGTTGCGGTCGTCGAGAGCGGCGTCGATTTCGTCAAGGATACAGAACGGAGACGCCTTCACCATATAGGTGGCGAACAGCAGCGCCACGGCCGTCATCGACCGCTCTCCACCGCTGAGGGCGGTCAGATTGACCAGTTTCTTCCCCGGCGGCTGGGCGAAAATGTCGATGCCGGTCTCCAGCACCTTGCTTGGGTCCGGGTCGACGAGGCGCAACTCGGCCCTGCCTCCACCGAAGAGTTTGCGGTAAAGTTCCTGGAAGTTCTGGGAAATCTGGCGATAGGTGTCAAGGAACAGGTCTGCGCTCCGTTTCTTGATATCCTCGACCACCCCCTCCAGGTCGCTCTTGGCTTTCTCCAGGTCATCCATCTGCTTGGAAAGGAATTCGTACTGCTTCTTGACGTCGTTGAACTCGTCCTCGGCCATCTGGTTGATGCCGCCCATCGAGTCGAGTTCCTTCTTCACGCTCTCCAGCCTTCCCCTGATGATGGAATAGTCCTCCAGCGAGTCGTCCTTCAAGCGGGAGTCGTACTCCTTCAGGCTCTTTCCATAGTTCTCGAAAAAGCTGTTGTAGACGCCTGTCACCTGGGTGTCCAGCGCCTCGATGTTCGCCTGGCTCTTGGTCACCACGTCGCGCAGCCGGTTGACCGTGTCGATCGCCTTGTTCTGGCTTTCACGGATCTGGGTGATCTGGGACTCCAATGAACCGATCGTCTCCTCTTCCACCCGCAGCGCGTCATTCAGCTCGGACAGCTTGCGCTTGCCCTCCTCGCCCTGCTCCTCCAGGTCACGGATCTGGTCCTGGGTGGTACTGATGCGGCTTGTGGCGGTCTGTCCGGACTGGACCATGTCGGCATACTGGAACTTCAGGTCGTCGTTGTTCTTCTCCATCTGCTCGATCAGGGCCGAAAGTCCGTTCTTGCGGGCATCCAGCTCGGTCTTGAGGATGTTGTCCTGGTTGATCGCGTCGGTATAGAGCTGCACGTTTCCCTGGAGCTCGCGGAGTTTCGCCTGAAGCTCCTCCACGTGCTCGCGCATGCTTCCGATCCGCTCCTTGACCTCGTTCATCTGCGAGTCGATCTGGTGCTTCTGTCCGATGATGCCCTCAGGGGCGACCAGCTCGTCAAGGAAAGCCGGGACGTGGCTGACGAACTCGTCGAAAAGCTCGGAAAGCCGCTGGAGCGATTCCAGCGAGACCTTGCCCCCGTCCCTTGCCGTCTGCTTCAGGCTCTCCAACAGGCTCTTGAACTGCCGTTCGGCTTGTTCCTTCCTTTCGGCGCTGTAGCCCGAATCTTTCAGTTTCTGGTCCAGCTGGACGACAATCACGTCGGTCAGTTGCCCCAGGGTAGCCTGCAGGTCCTCCAGCTGCTTCTGGAAAGCGAGCGCCTGCTGTTCCCCTTCCCCGATCCTTCCATTCTCCAGTTCGATTTCCGCATTGGTGGAGAGCAAAAGCTGCTTGTTCCGCTCCAGCCGGCCGTTGACCTCGTCCAGCCGGTCGTTGATCTCCTCCATCTTCTCGTTCTGCTCGTCCAAAGCCTCCTGGGCCATGTCGAGACGGCTCTTGTAATCGGCGGCCTTGGCCTCATACTGCTGTTTCTCCAGGAAGAGTTCCTGGTAGTGGCGGGTCAGCATGTCGAGCTGGTCGTTCAGGCCCTGCTGCTTGGTGTTGAGTTCCTTCTGGGCGATCTGGCAGTTGATGCGGGCAGCCCCATGCTGCTTCATCTCCTCTTGCAGGGAAGCCAGTCGTTCGGTGTCGTCCTTGGTCTGCTGCTGCAGCTGGGACAACTGTTCCTGGCTGTCAGCGAACTGCTTGCGGAAGTTCTCCTGCATCTGCCGGTAGGTCTTGATCGAGTTGAGCTGCACGTCGACCTCCAGGCTGAAACGTTGCTCGCGCAGCACCCTCGCCTTGGCGGCTTTTTCGGCTTGGGTCTTCTTCGTCTCATAGGTGCGATGGGTCTCCTTCAGGATGACCTCGACCTGGGCGATATTCTCGTTGGTCTTCTCAAGGTTGCGCTCGGCGACAATCGAGTCGGCCTTGAAACGGGAAATGCCCGCCGCTTCCTCGAACAGGCCCCGGCGCTGGTCGGGGTTCTGCAGCAGGATCTCGTCGATCTTGCCCTGGGCGAGGATCGAATAGGCGGTCTTGCCGACACCGGTATCCATGAACAGGTCGCGTATGTCGCGCAGGTTGCACTGCTGACGGTTGAGGAAGTACTCGTTGGAGCCGCCGTTGCGGAAAATGCGACGCTTGATCTCGATTTCCGTCGCGTCGCTGTTCAGGATATGGGTGGAGTTGTCGATGGTCAGGGCCACTTCGGCGAACTGCATGGGCTTGCGTTTGTCGGTACCGTTGAAAATGACGTCGTCCATGCGGCTTGCACGCAACGTCTTGGTGGATTGTTCTCCCAGAACCCACTGAATGGCGTTGACGATATTGCTTTTTCCGCATCCATTGGGGCCGAGCAGGCTCGTGATTCCTTCGGAGAAATCCAGATGCGTCTTGTCGGCAAAAGACTTGAACCCGTACAGTTCCAGATTCTTGAGAAACAAACGTTGACCATCCTTGACGAAATATCGACCCATTTTATACCGTTTCATTCGTATGGAGCAAGAACTGTTCGACTCTCAGGGTCTCCCACCGGATTGTGTCGCGGGAATTGACGAAGCAGGACGCGGGCCCTTGGCCGGGCCGGTCTGCGCTGCTTGCGTGCTGCTGCCGGACCATTTTCCCGTCGAGTTGCTCAACGACTCGAAGCGATTGACCCACCGTGAGCGTGAACGGGCCGAGGCCGTCATCAAGGAAAAGGCCGTATGGGCCGTCGCTTGGGCGACTGCCCAGGAAATCGACAGATACAACATCCTGCAGGCGACCATGCTGGCGATGACCAGGGCATTGAGGAAAGTGCAGAAACTGGCTGAAGTGAAGCTGGCGCTGATTGATGGCAACCGGGTTCCCGGACAGGTTGCCGACATCCCCTGCCAGGCAATCGTCAAAGGGGACGCGAAGGTCCCCCAGATCATGGCTGCCTCGATCCTTGCCAAGGAGGCCCGGGACCGGTACATGGACTATGCGGCAAAGAAATGGCCCCAATACGGATTCGAGATCCATAAGGGGTATCCTACCGCCCTCCATCAAAAAAACCTGCGGCAGTATGGGTTCTGTCCCATCCACCGCAGGTCATTTCACCTGAAACACGAGGAACCTCCGCAGGAGCCCTCACTCTTCTAGGTTCTGTGGCGCCTCGCTCGGCGAAGGCGTCTTCCGGCGTACCACGAAATGGCGCTGGACCTTGACCGCCCTGCTTGTGGCGGTTGATTTCTGGGTATGGAGGCTGATATAGTCGACGGCCTCCTGGAGCTTGCGGACGAACTCGCCGAGATCCTCTTGATAGACTTTGATCGACTGGCGGAGGTTGTAGGTCATGTCGGCGCTGTTCTTGCGCTCGGTAATGACCACCGAAAGATCGCCCCAGTCGTCCTCCTTGGTCTCGAACTGGTAGACGCGCCCAATGACGAGGGGCTCTTCCTCTGCCGGGGCCTTCTTTTTCTTCTTTTTATCACCGAAATGCATCGGCATGTAATCGAGCGGACGCCCCTTTGGCGCGTGAGTCTTCACGAAGTCAATCTGTTTCTCCAGCCCCTGCATGAACTCATCAAGTTTTTCCTGGTAGACGACAATGGCCTGGCGTACGAAACGGCCGCCATCCTTCGTGCTCTGCGCAATGTTCAGGAACATCTCTCCATAGATATTTTCCTTCACATTGAAAAAATAGGTCACGTCATCCTTCATCACGCGGGTTGAGAACACCTCGCCTCTCTGTCCCATAGCATCCTTCCTTATCGTGCACGACTCTATACGAAAATCCCGCAAAAGAA
This sequence comes from uncultured bacterium, assembly GCA_905215015.1. Classification (GTDB taxonomy): domain Bacteria; phylum Spirochaetota; class Spirochaetia; order Sphaerochaetales; family Sphaerochaetaceae; genus RUG023. Next base: position 5,729 of record CAJMOS010000136.1, read on the forward strand.
AAGAGGATGCGTGCCTTCCATTCGTAGGAGTAAACCATTGTTTCTGGCCGTTTCGCCATCACTATTTCCTTATTCAGCGATTCTGCATCCGCATCCAGATTTTCTGTATCTGCCTTAGAGTTCTTATATCCTCATCAAGCTCATTTTTATCCTTTGAAAATTTTGCCACGTCTCCCGAAATCCGTTCGCAACAATATTCGACTATAGGTTGAGGCAGTTGATTCAAATCCCTATCCTCCTTCTGAGCATTTCAAGTCTTTCATCTTCCAACTGTGATCTAATGAAGGACAAAACACAACCCTTTTAACTAGTAATGGCATATTCATGGGGCAAATGCCCTATTTTTCCAAAAGAATCGCTGGCGCATTTCTGGGAAATTTGCGTCCTTGGAGAAATGCCGTCCGTATCCATCAAGCCCAACAAAAGGGCTCGGTTCAGATTTTTGTGGGATGGAGCGGAAACCCAAGGGTATGCAAGAAGGGAATGAAGCCTCATGATTTGCAAGCAGCAACTCAAACAAAGAGTCAACATTCCCATGAGCGACGGTGTCACTTTACCGTGACCGTCCAGCCGCATTTATGGGCAACCAAAGCTACGGTATCAGAGATATCCATGTTTTCCGGGTGCGCGAAATACTGGTCTATTTCTCATAGTCGGGTACAACCCGATACTCTCCCTTCAAACCAGCACCTCTTCTTTCCAGTCCTGGACGGTGTGTCCGGTAGAGCTGAAGGCGATGCCAAGCAGATGGATCGTCTTTCCTT
>CAJMOS010000137.1 GCA_905215015.1 uncultured bacterium
ATTAAACTATCGGGCAGACTGGGCTCGAACCAGCGACCCCTTGGTCCCGAACCAAGTACGCTACCACTGCGCTACTACCCGATTGCTGTAAGCACTATGGATATTATCCATTTCAGGAAAAGGTGTCAACAGTTGCCAGATCCTTCGGGATGCACGAAACATCCTTGTCTATTTTTGCAAGAAGGTCTTGAATATCATACTAACCTCATCCCACGAATAGTAGCTGATTTTTTTCCTGTCCGCACTGGTAAACACGCCATCCGCACCATCCCGCACCGCCTTCTCCAGATGCCTTGCCAATGCGTCAGGCGAACTGTCCTCGAAGTACCGGATCTGGTCCTTCATGATTTCCTTGAATACCGGAAGCCGTCTTGCCAGGATGGGTTTCCGGTAGAAGGTGGCCTCCATCAACGGAATGCCGAACCCTTCCGCATGCGAGCAGTTCAACACGAACAGGCACATCCCATACAGCTTGGAAAGCAACAGGTCGCTTGCCCCGACGGCAAGGAAAAGATGCTTCCCATACTCGGGGTGTTTCTTGCAGTCGGACACAAAGGTCCCCGTACTCATTCCCACTCTTCCGGCAATCACGTAGGACACTTCGATTCCCTGTCTCCAGAGCAGTTCAAAAGCCTTGATGGCCTCGCCATAGCCCTTTCTTGGCTCGAACGTGCCGATACCGAACACGAAAGGTTTTCCCTTCAGTGTTTCCACCAAGGCCTGTTCGGATATATCCAAGACCGTTCCTTCCGGTTTCTTGAAGTCGCAACCGTTGTAGAAACAGCCGTATTGCATCCCGGGGTTCACCTCATAGCCATGTTCCTTGGCACACTGTTTGATTTCCTCCACCGCCGTCATGGAGACGGACAACACCAGGGAAGCGTTTGCCATGATGTCGCGGAAAGCGTGGATGAAACCGATGTTGCTCTTGACCATCTCCGGGTGCTGGATGGGGATGACGTCATCCACCACGGCGACGACAGCGATTCCTTGCTCGACAAAAAACGAGAGCGACACTCCATCAGGCACAGCCGCCTGCATCAGCACCAGCTTGTCCCCCTTCTGGAAGATGACGGGATCGGAATATACCGGAGCTTCCGGGAACCTTGCCTGCACAAGACGGTCCGCATACTGATACCCCTTCGTGCGCGGGTTGCAATAGATTGCCCGACAATCCAAATCCTTGTCGACAAGCAGGAACCGAAGCAATTCATAGATCCTCCTATGCAGGCCGGTCTTGTCGTCATGCCGATAATAGTTCGTCACGTCAAGGTAACAGACAGGGTGGGGATCTGTCCCATGATTGAAGCGCATTCTGCCGTCACGCAGATGCAAACGTTTGGAAGAAAAGTCGCTTTTCACCGCTTTCCAGAAGGTTTCACAGCCATTGGTCTCAGGCCAGTCCATGGAAAGGGTCAACAGACGGCAGACAATGATGCCATGCTTTCCCCCGAGCAGACGGTTTGCCACCCATTGGGTCTGGAACGGCAGCAGGAAACAACCCATACGATACAGCAGGACAAGACACGTCTTGGCAAAATGAATCAGGAATCCCATGTCCTGAATTATGGCTGGACTACCGACCAATTGGCAAGGTCAAGGATGTTGTCTTTCACGTGCAGCCACTCACCCGGATCGACGATAAAGGTATTCGGCTTGTTGTCCCGTGGCGTATGCCGCTTTGCAGTCGTCATGGTCACCCCGTCCTCTTTCTGCATGACAAGCGGCTTGCCGGTATACGGATTTACCGGATTCGGGATCACATCCCTGGTTGCCAGCTCAGGCACGTCAGCTACGGACATGAACGAACCATCACTCCGAAGCGCGCCACTCTCCCCAAAATCCTTCACCATCAGCACAGCCCGGAAACTGTTCAGGTCTTCCCCATTGGGCAACCGCAGATATCCCGGCGCATCCGTACCCTCGCTCCAGCCATGGTCACTGACAATAATGATCCGGGTATTGTCATACACGCCCTGCTCCTTCAGATAGGAGAACCAGTCTGCAAGTTTCCGGTAGGTAGCCGCATTGACATGGTACAAAGGACTCGTCCGGAACGGGGTATCCAGCACATTTTTCGGTTCGGATACCGGCACATACTCCGGTGTCTGGAGGATTGTCGGCTTATGGGTCGCTTCCGTATCATAGATGTTCAACCTGTTTCCGCTATCGGTCACCGCGGTAATCAACGGAAGCGCGGCAAGGGCTGAGTATTGGTTGAGGAATTCGCTATTCAGCCCGCCGATATGCATGGCGGGATTCAGCTTGTTCAACCAATTGCCGTTGTCATACAACACTTGATGGAGGACCAATGGGGAGACCCGGAAGAATGCATAGCGGATCAAGTTGCACGTCAATGCGATCGATGGTTTGGCGACCTCGCCATCATACTCGTTCGCCAGCCACCAGGCATTGTACCGGCCCTTCAAGGAATCCACCTTCACATGGTCCATCCCGATAAAAGGAGTCGGGTCGAAGTCCCAGTTGTAGTTGCTCCATGCCGGATCGGTGAACTCCACTTCATAGCCATGGTCGGCGAACAGCTTGGGCATCACCTTCAGCGCTTCGTTCTGCTTTTTCCTCAGAGGTTCCGAATCCCTCCGGTTCAGCTCCGCAGGGGTATACTCGTATCCTCCGTACAATGCGGGGGTCCCGTAGATGGTGTTGCCTCCGAAACTCATGGTGTTCGGATAATAGGTGAACCCGGAAAACGCCTCTCGCAATTCCGGTTTCTCTTCAAAGATATAGGGCACGTAACAACTCATCCCGCGGTCGATCATGACCACCAGCACGTTCTTTCCGCTCCTGCTGAACGTAAAGACCGGCCGCAGGTTCGACGTCCTCGTCTCGTTGTTCCGCATCATTTCCTCGTGACGGGGAACGAACCTACGGTAGGCGATTTCCGTCCGGAACAGGTCGACCAGGCCAAGCAGCACCAAACCCAGCAAGGCCAAGACAAGGAGATGCACGATTGCCAGTCCTTTCCTATGTCCGACAAGAAGCAACAGGAAGAAACAGACAAGCGGAATCACCAGGAGGTCAAAGATGACACCCAAGGTGATTCGTCCCAAAGCGGAAATATCCGTGAATTGCAGGTTGACCAGAACCGAGCCATAGGAACATGAGAAGACAAACAGGTTCAGCAATGCCATGCAGAATGCCACTGTCGATGCCACAGCGAGGAATGTCTGGATACGCTTGTCGAAGAGCCGATACAAGCAGAAAGGCCAGACCAGACACAAGCCCACAGCCTGACAGGACGTGATGCCGACAAACGCCAAGGGATTACGGTAAGGATCCAGGAACGCGAACTCGGTAGGAGAAGACGCGATCAAACTCGAAGGAACCACCACTCCGAGCAGAAGGGCACAACCGGCCATGTTGAGCAGGAACAACCGTTCCCGGAACCGGGGGGAATCCGCCAAGGGCGTCAGCCACCTGCGGTAGACCCACTTCAGAAACGCAAGCTCCAACGGGATGCAGACGACCAAGGCGACACCAACGAGCAAGAACGCCTGGGTGGAAGGTTTGCCGGTATGGGTGACCAGCATCAGGACGGCCAAAGCGATGCTTGCCATCGCACAGAGGAGATACAGCACTCTGGCGGGGTGACGGAGCTTGTAGAAGATGTTCTTCACCAGGCTGAGGATGTTGTTCATCGTCCAGTACACCAGCAGCCCCGACGGACTGCCATACAGCACCACCAGAAACAGCGCCGCCATCCCGTAGACCTGCACCTTCTCCCGCACCGGATGCCCTTTCGTGTAGAGGTACCCCGCCACGCAGTTCGCCACCGTCATCACCACCGGCAGCACGTTCACCCGCTTCCCCCAGACCTGCAGCAGCCCGTCCGGCGAGCCCAGGTCGTCCAGAAACCAGAACGGGCACCCCTTCAGCGCAGGCAGGTTGGACAGGAACGCGTACGCCGCCAGGAAGAACGGTATCTGGATCAGGATCGAGAACGACGAGCGCAGCGCGTAGACCGGCCTGTAGCCCTGCTCCCGGTAGTACGCGCTCAGCATCATGAACCGCTCGTCCCCGCGGAACGCCTTCCGGATCCGCTTCACCTTCGCAGCCATCGCCATCTCCTTGTCCCGCTCCACACCCTGCCAGTGCTCGGCGACCATGTAGATTGGCAGCGTCAGCAGCGTGACCGCAAACGACAGACCCACCGTCGCGATCCCGTAGTCGTCGACAACCCGGTAGAGGATCGTGTAGGTGATTTCGATGGCTTCCGCGATGGGAAAGATGAACAGCCAATAGAGGATATGCCCGATCATACATGCTCTCTTCTCGCAGCAGGGGTCCTGGGAAAGTGCCCAACACCACGATGTGGGCAAGTATAGCATGAGAAGATATACCTTATGGAACCCATATCCCTTTAGGAACCTGTGGATTCCCTCATTTCCTCACCTGTTTCCAGTTCTCGATCCGGAAAATGTCGTCATGCACCTCAAGCCACTGGTCCGGTTCGATGGTCAACGTGTATTTTCCATTCTCTTCCGGTTTCCACTTGTTGGCGGTGGTGATGGTCACCCCGTCCTTTTTCCCATCCATGGTGATGGCCTTTCCGGTGTATGGGTTTACGGCGTAGGCAAGCAAATCCTGGGTCAGCAAGGCAGGTGTATCCGCGTTGGTCATGAACGAGAAATCCTCATGCATTGGCCCGCCAGCCCCAAAATCCTTCACCATCAGCAACGCGCGGTACTGGTCGAGATGCTTTCCTAAAGGAAGCGCCAGGTTCTCGGCCGCAGAGCGGCGCGACTGGGCGCCATGGTCGGAGACCAGGACGATGCGGGTATTGTCGTAGACGCCCTGTTCCTTCAAGTAGTCGAACCACCTCGCAAGCAAGCGGAAGGACGCGGCATTGACATGGTATTGCTTCACGTTCTCCACCGGGGCCACGTTGTCGCTTGCCTCCGGGATTTCCACCGGGATGTAATCGGGAAGGTGGAGGATCACCTCTTCATGGGGAAGTTCCGTGTCGAAACTGTTGTACCGGTCTGTCGGGTCATCCGTGATTTCCGTGATGAACGGCAACGCGTCCACCGTCGCGTACTGGCGGACGAACAGGTCGTCCAAGCCACCCGTGGTGTTCAGCTCGGGATTCAGCTCGTTGAGCCATGTGCCGTTGTCGTACAGGATCGCATGGGTTGCAAGCGGCGCGGTCTCCAGGAACGCATAGCGGAGCATGTTGCACTCAAGCAGTTTGGAGTACTGGATTGTCCTGCCGCTGAACCGGGTGCTCTTCCACCATGACGCGTAGCGGGAAGTGATTCCTTCCGCCTTGACATGTGCCATCCCCTCGAACGGGGTGCCGTCGAAATACCACTTGTAGTTGCTCCAAGGCGGATTGGTGATCACCACCTCGTACCCATTGTCGGCAAACAGCTTCGGAAGCACCTTCAGCGCCTCGTTGTGCTTCTCCACCATGGGGATATCCGATTTGGCCTGCATCTCCAGCGGGGTGTACTCGTACCCTCCGTACAAGGAAGCGGCGCCATGGAGCGTATCCTCGCCGAAACTGATGGTGTTCGGATACCAGGTGAAACCACTGAACTGTTCCCGCAGTTCGGGTTTTTCATCGAGCAGGTACGGGACATAGGCGCTCATGCCACGGTCAAGCATGACCAGCAGCACGTTCTTGCCGCTTCGGGTAAAGGTAAAGACCTTTGCAAGATCCCCCGCTCCCCCTTCCTGCTCTGCGACGGCCTTCTGATGCTCGGGAACATATTCCCGGTAGCCACGCTGGATGGTGAAAACGCGGATTATGCCCATGCCGACAAGCGAGCCCAAAAGCAACGAGCAAAGGGACATCAGGACATTGTTCCACCTCAGAGAGAAAAGCACCCCCACCAGGATGCAGGCCAGAAACAAAACCACCAGGTTTCCCAGTTGCCGCGCCCCATGGCCGCCCATCGACGCGTTGGAGAACTGAAGTCCCACCAGCATGGAGCCATAGGCCCCTTGGAACAAGAACGTATCCAGCAGTCCCACGACAAACAGGCAGACGGCACAGACCGTGAAGCAAGACTGGATGCGCACGGGGACCATCTTGTACAGGGCGGTTGCCCACAGGAAGAACCCAAGCGCCTGCAGGAAGGCGAATCCGGCAAAGACCAGCGGGCTGCTGTACGGCTCAAGGAACGCGAACTCGGTAGGAGAGCTGCTGATCAGGTTCAGGGGAATCAGGCCGCCCAGCAGAAACAGGTACCCCCCCATTCCCACGAAAAAGAGTCCATCCCGGATCTTCCCTGCCGAATCCAGCCACCTGATACCTTTCTGGTAATAGAGGCGAAGCAGCCAATACCACAGCGGAACCAGGGCAAGGAACAGGGAACCGCCATAGATGATGAACAGGGTGGAAGCCCGTCCGGTCCCCCGCCTGGTCACGGCAACGCAGATGACGACAAGGCAGACGTACATCATCCCCAGCAGCACTCTGGCGGGGTGACGGAGCTTGTAGAAGATGTTCTTCACCAGGCTGAGG
>CAJMOS010000138.1 GCA_905215015.1 uncultured bacterium
CTTGCCTGGAGGTATCTGAAGGATGGATATCGTGACGATTTCACGGTTGGTCCGTCCGCTCGGGTCAACGCGTTCAAGAAACAGTATGACTGATCAGGCCGTCCGCATGGCGGTCTGTGTGCGGATATGCCTGCTTGTGGGCGTGCTGGACCTTGGGACTCCGTTGACGCCGAAACCAAACGGACGGTTTGCCTGAGCGAACCAATATCACAAGCATAGGCCGTCGGGAGGGGCAGGGAGGCATGAAACACAAAGTACGATTAACCGTCATCGATAAAAAGCTGTCCCCGGAACTTCAGCACCAGTACTGCGCCGATCCGAATTCAGGCGCATGTCCCTGCTATCATGTGGGCGACGTGTTTGAGTTTTACCGTGATGATGCGAGGGATGATTTCTGGCATTGCGGCTTGAACACGCTCGTGCATACGGATTCGGATCCTGATACCGTGGCGGGCGGGCCGAAGATGCCACATTGCTCTGAGCTGTGGGACGCCATCAGCCGGTACATCTACACCGGTCTGCAGGGAGGCTCCATCATGAAAGGCTGGATGGGGCGGGAGAACGAGATGATCGCCTGCTGCTCGGACGGGACGAGGCCCGTCATCTTCAAGATCGAGCGGATCGATTACGAATAAAAAAATGCTCCCGCGCTGCCATACGACTAGGAGGCCGTACACCTTCCCTGATGATACGGAGAAGCAATGGGAAAAGTTTCCCTTGCATGCGGACCGGAACCCGTTTGTATGGCGTACGTGCGGCATTTCAGCCGGTTGGTGGAAAATTTTCCATAATGTTATTGACAGAAAAGTTCGTTTCTCGTATTGTAACTGAGGATTTTGAGATTGGGATGTAGTGTAATGGTAACACTGCAGATTCTGGTTCTGCCTTTAGGGGTTCGAATCCCTTCATCCCAGTAATAGCGGTTCCTTCGTCTAATGGTTAGGACAGGAGATTCTCAGTCTCTAAATATCGGTTCGATTCCGGTAGGAACTAAAGAAGAGGGCAACCGATTGGTTGCCTTTTTTTCTGTCTACCATATTCCAAAGCAGGTGGTGTTTGATGATCAGTGCCAACAACATTTCTCTTGCCTACGGCAGCCAAGTCCTTTTCAAGGATGTGAATCTGAAGTTTTCTCCTGAGGAGTGCTACGGAATCATCGGGGCCAACGGAGCGGGAAAATCTACGTTCCTGAAAATCCTGAGTGGGGAAATCGAGCCCGATTCGGGTGAGATCTTCATCACTCCCGGCCAGCGCCTTTCCTTCATGCGCCAGGACCATTTCGCCTTCGACAAATACAAGGTGCTGGAAACGGTCATCATGGGCTATGAAAAGCTGTACAAGGTGATGAAGGAGAAGGATGCGCTGTACGAGAAGCCTGATTTCAGCGAGGAGGACGGTATCCGGGCCGCTGAGCTGGAAGGTGAGTTCAGCGACCTGGGCGGATGGGAAGCCGAGGCACAGGCAGCCCAGCTTCTGGATGGACTTGGCATCTCCACCGACGTGCACGACAAGCTGATGGGGGATATGGAAGACTCGGTCAAGGTCAAGGTCCTGCTTGCCCAGGCCTTGTTCGGGAATCCCGACATCCTGTTGCTTGACGAGCCTACCAACCATTTGGACCTGGAGTCCATCACCTGGCTGGAGAACTTCATCGAGAACTTCGACAATACCGTCATCGTGGTCAGCCACGACCGGCACTTCCTGAACAGCGTCTGTACCCAGATCGTCGATATCGACTATGGGAAAGCGACCCTGTACGTCGGCAACTACGATTTCTGGTATGAGTCCAGCCAGCTGGCCGCCAAACAGATGAAGGATGAGAAGAAACGGGCTGACGAGAAGATCGCGGAGTTGAAGAGTTTCATCCAGCGCTTCGCAAGCAACGCGGCGAAGAGCAAGCAGGCTACCAGCCGCAAGAAACTGATCGACAAGCTGACCATCGACGATATCAGGCCGTCTAGCAGACGCTTTCCCTATGTGGGGTTCAAGATGCAGCGCGAGCTCGGCAAGAACATCCTGGAAATCAAGGACCTCTGCAAGACGATTGACGGGGAGCGTGTGCTCGACCACTTCAACCTGGTGGTGAACAATGGCGACAAGATCGCCTTTGTCGGACCCAACCAGCAGGCCAAGACCGCGCTTTTCGAGATTCTCGCAGGGAATTCCGAACCTGATGACGGAACGTTTGCCTGGGGTGTGACCACATCGCTCTCCTATTTCCCGAAGGACAACACCAGCCTGTTCAAGGACCATGTCTCCATCACCGACTGGCTGATGCCGTATGCCACGGAGAAGGATGACACCTATGTCCGTTCCTTCCTTGGCCGCATGCTCTTCAGCGGTGATGAGGCCCTGAAGGACGTGTCGGTGCTTTCCGGAGGAGAGAAGGTCCGCGTCATGCTGGCGAAGATGATGATGCAGGAGGCGAACTGCATGATCCTGGACGAGCCGACCAGCCATCTGGACCTGGAGTCGATCACCGCGCTGAACGACGGGCTGATCGCATTCAGGGGCGTGCTGTTGTTCAACAGCCATGACCATCAGTTCATCGACACGATCGCCAACCGCATCATCGAGTTCACGCCTGGTGGAGTCATCGACAAGATGATGCCTTTCGAGGACTATCTGCACAGCGACCAGGTCAAGGCCGAACGCGATGCCAAGTATGGCGGCGTCAAGTACAAGCTGAGCCTGTAAAAGGGGAAGTGCCATGTTCTGCGCAGTCGATATCGGAAACACCAACATCGTCGTCGCCTTCCATGATGGGAAGAAGTGGGTGATGCATTTCCGGGTCTATACCGACCAGAAGAAGACTGGTGACGAGTACTTTGTCGTCCTTGAGAGCCTGTGCAACCATTATGGGGTGCACAACGAGGATGTGGACAGTGCCGCTTTGAGCAGCGTCGTCCCCTCGCTGACGCGCTCCTTCGAGAAAAACCTCTACCGCCTTTTCGAGGTCCGTCCGCTGGTGGTTTCCCGCCAGGTGCCGACAGGCCTGAAGAACGAGACGATTCCTCCCGAACTGGGAAGCGACCTGATCTGCAACGCCAGCGGGGCCCATTTCCATTGTCCGGAAAAACCGGTCAGCGTCATAGATTTCGGGACTGCCCTGACGATTACTACCGTCGGTGCCGACGGGACGGTCTATGGTTGTGCGATCGCTCCTGGACTGCTGACCGCAATGAACTCCCTGTTCAACAATACCGCCCAGTTGCCGCAGGTCGAGCTGAAGGTTCCCGAGCACGCCATCGGCAGGGACAGCATGGAATCCATTCGCAGCGGCATCATGTTCGGCTATGCCGGTCTTGTGGACAGCCTGATCGGCCGCACCGAGAAGCAGGTGGGTTCCCGCATCCATGTGATTGCCACCGGCGGGCTTTCCCGGACGATCGCCCCGATCATTCCCCGTATCGACGAACTGATACCGGACCACACGCTCAACGGCCTGAAGCACATCGCTGACTTGAATAGATGACAATGAAACGCAGGGAGAAGGCAGGATACCTTCTCCCTGTGTGGTATCAGACCGCCACGAAGACTCCATCCTCCATCAAGGGCGTGGCAAAGCCATCCTTGTCGGTGGCGGTCACGCTGAGGGTGGGGCTTCCAATCGGTACGTCGAGACGCACGAGGGATTGTCCGAGGTGCTTCTCATCCAGCTCGTTCTGGGTGAACTGTTTGGCAAGCGTGTCTGTCTGGAAGCCTCCGAAGCCGATATGGCACGTGGCCGACTTGTTGAACAGCGGATGGGCACCGCTGGGAAGGCTGTTGCTCTCCCTGGTTCCGTCGTCGGCAAGCGAGATCTCGCAGATTCTGCGCGCTCCTTCGTCGATGTCGAAGAAAGCATCCAGTGCCTGCCTGCCCTGCGTCGCGCTCCAGCCGGTCACCTGGCCCCCCTCGACGACAAAACGGGCATTCCGCACCAACTTGCCAAGCAACAGGAAGGGGCGGGAAGCGAAGAAGGATCCGTTGGCGCTCTCGGTGTCGACACTTGCGTAGACATGCTGGAGCGGAAGCTGGCTGAGGAACTTGCGTCCGTTGGAGAGCACCGTCTCGCCACCGATCCATCTGGTGTCCTCAGCAATCCGTACCTTCAGTTCCCAATCTTGGTCGCGAATGGTGATGGTGTCTGCAAGATGCTGGTTCAGAATCCGCTTGCGCAGGTTCATCATCCCCACCTGGTTGCTCCAATACTCCGCAGGGTCCCGTGCGTCGAGACGGAAGAGGCTCATGAAGAGCTTCCACATATCCCCTTCGGTGGCCTCGTTGCCAAGGTACTGCAGGCCCCAGTCAGGGCCTGGGTAGGGGACGTTCGCCCAAGGAGCGGCAACCCTTCGTTCCAGTTCCGGCGGGTCGGCGAGAATGCCGAAACGACCGAGCTGTACCACATCCTTTGCCAAATCCTGGGGGCTCTCCTCGCTGTAGTAGGGGGCGCTGTCCAGATCGACGATGTGGCACATGGCCAGTCCGCTGACCGGCGGTCGTAGCGCGTCGTTCAGCTGTGGGTCGATCGGGTAGACCTGCAGGACCCTTCCGTGCTTCGTCTCGACGATATGCACCGGTTCACGGGTCGTCTCGGCCGCCATCCTGGCAAGCAGGCGGGCGAACTCGATGGTGGATGTCTCGGTGTTGATGGAAAGGGATTCGCCAGGCCGCAGCTGGAGCTGCTGCTTGATGACCAATTCCGCGTAGCGTACAAGTAACGTATCCATAGCTCTGAATGATACTCAAGAAGAGAGAGCTCGGCAATTCAGAAACCCCGTCGCGCGCGTAGCCTCTGGTAGGCCTCGCCAATGGCGATGAGACGTTTTTCTGCCGCCTCCTCGTTTCCCTTGTTGGCGTCCGGGTGGTTCCGTTTGACCAAGTCGTGCCAGGCATGCTTGATCGCGTCGTCGCTTGCCCCTGGCTGCAGACCGAGCCGGGCAAGGTCTTCCCATTCGGGGTCCTTTTCCGTTCCATGATGGATGGGGACCGAACGGGAGAAGGATTCCTGCCCGTGCGCGCGGTGCTGGTAGCGGTATCCCAGAAAGTGGGAGAGCAGCGCCTCTCCCTCGCTGGTGATGCCCCAGGACAGCTGTCTTGCCAGGCCGGCGACCTCGCGCATCTCGTCCTCGTCGGCGAACTGACGCAGGAAGGTTCCCGCCGCTTCGGCAAGCGGGAAGAGCTGGTCGGTCCGGTAGGGAGCGGCCAGTTTCATCGACTGGCTGACGAAGGAGCGGAGGAAGGTGGTCTGCAATCCCGCGTCCGCGATTGTCTCCTTTGCCAGAGGAACGTACCAGTCCAGCCGGACTTTCCGCCCTTGGGCCTTGCCTCCGCTGACGCGCTGTGCCGCGGCGGCGAGAAAGGGAATCATGCGGGCATAGACGAGGTGATGGGGCTGCCCGCTTTGGCGTCCTATCGGGTCTTCGTTCCAATCGAGGAGATTTCTGAACGCCCCAGGCTGTACTGAGGCTTTCGGGGCCTTGGTGCCACGCACTTCCCGGAACGAGGGGCCGTCCCCGAAGAAATCAGCAAACCAATCATCGAACCACATATTTGTAAGATACTCACGTTTGCACAAAAGTGGTCATCCCTCTTGACGGGAAAAGCGATTTTGCTTTTAATAGTCACCGTAACGCGCCTTTCGTATAATGGTATTACCTAAGCCTTCCAAGCTTAAGAAGCGGGTTCGATTCCCGTAGGGCGCTCTCAGAGAGACCTCTTCTGCGGTGCAGGGGAGGTTTTTTTATGGTTCAAATCAGAATTTTGCAGGATAACTGGTTTTGTGAATGCTTGCGGGAACATCATCCACGTCCGGTGCAATCAACTGTTCCGGATCCAAACACAGGCTTGATGCAAGAACCGGAGAGCGGACGTTCTTTGCCACAAGGGCATGACTGTGGTATCCTTGAGCCATGACAGCAACGCAGAAGAATCTCTCTACCTCTATCAGCTCATTCCAGGAGCTTCGGGAAAAAGGGGCCTTGTACGTGGACAAGACATCCTACCTGGCCTCGATGGTCATGGGGATGGACAAGCTGTTTTTTCTCTCCCGACCCCGCCGTTTCGGGAAGACGCTGACCATCTCCACGCTGGAGGCGATCTTCCAAGGGAAGCGTGAATTGTTCAAAGGCCTTGCCATCGACAAGACGGACTACGACTGGAAGACGCATCCAATCATCCACA
>CAJMOS010000139.1 GCA_905215015.1 uncultured bacterium
TCGTCACCCCCGTGATGAAGACAAACCGCAGCAAGGCGCCTTTTGTCTTGATCACCTGGTAGAAGCCCCTCAGCGTGTCCCGCAAATCCTCCGCATGCTCCGAGAAGGCGTTGTCCGACAGCACCTTGTCGTACTCGTCGACCAGGATCACCACCTTGCCTTTCTTGGAAAGCAGCAGGATGAGCTTCGCGAACAGGTCGTCGCTCGTCTTGGTCTTGTCCAGCGGCCCGACCCCATATGTGTCGGCGACCTCCTCGACCCGGTCCTTCAGCCACCCGTCCAGCCCCTCGGGGGTGCTTTTCCCGCAGTCCCCGAAGTCGATGTGGATGACCGGGTACGTCTTCCAGTCGTAGCCGGACTGGTCGATGGCAAGGCCCTTGAACAATTCACGCTTCCCCTGGAAGATCGCCTCCAACGTGGAGATGGTCAGCGTCTTTCCGAACCTCCGGGGACGGGAGAGGAAATACATCCTCCCGGAAACGGCAACGAGTTTTGCCAGATATGCGGTTTTGTCCACATACAGGCACCCGCTCTCCCTCAGATTGGAGAAGGAGCTGTTTTCGGTCATGATGGGAAGAAGTTGCTTGCTCATGGCTCAAGGATACCACAGCCATGCGTAATTGGCAAAATGCAGCACGGAAGCCTCATGAAGGATGCCCCGACACCCTGTGTAAAAACAAGAAACACCCCTGCGAGAGGACACGCAGGGGTGCTGGACTAGGATTCCTTATGCCTGTTGGAGGAAAGAACGCAGAGCGCCCTCCGTCCCCTTTTGCTCGATCAAGGCGAGGTATTGGTCAAACTTGGCGCAGAGCGTTTCCATCTGTTCCCGGTCCAAACGGGAGACTCCGGCTCCACGCAGGAACGCCTTCGCGTCATGGCAGGTGGCGGTCAGCTCATCGCGTTTCGGATCATCGATGGGAAGCGCGTTACCCTCTTCGTCCTTGCCTTGGCAGAAGCGTGCCCATCCTGCCAAAGCGAACACCATAGCGTCGTGTTTCTTGCCGGAGAGAACCGCCTCCTCCAATGGCTTGATGATCGCGTTGGAAATCTTCTTTGAGCCGTCGCTGGCCAGACGCAGAATCTTATCGGCGATATACTTGTTGGAAAAACGGGAAAGCAGCTTGTCCTTGTAGGCAACCAAGTCGATGCCGGGAACCGGGGGCAAGGTCTGGGAAATCTCCTCCATATAGACGTCACGGATGAAACGGTGGATCAAAGGGTTGGTCGCAGCCTCGTCCACACCCCGGATCCCCATCAGGTAGGCCGGATAGGAAAGGGCGGAGTGACTGCCGTTGAGGAGCCTGATTTTCATCAGCTCATAGGGCTCCACATCCTCCACCACCATCGCTCCCACCTTGCCATAGTCGGGAATCACGGTAGTCCGTTTGCCCTCGATGACCCACTGCAGGAAATCCTCGCAGTGCACCGGGCACTCGTCGCGGTAGCCACCCTTCTCCTCGATTGTCCGCTTGTCCTCTTCGGTAGTTCCCGGAGTGATCCGGTCGACCATCGTGCAGGGGAATGCGACATGCTTCTCGATCCAAGGAAGAATCTGTGGATATTTCCTTTCGCAGAACTGGCGGACACAGGTCCAAAGCACCTTCCCGTTCGTCGGGATGTTATCGCAGCTCATGATGGTCACTGGAGCGTCGACATCTGCCCTCCGAGCCAACGCTTCGGCAAGGTAGCCGACCGCGGTACGAGGAAAAGGATCCTTGCCCTCCACGTCGCTGTGGACGTCCGGGTTGTCCCAGTCCAAAGAATGGGTGTCGTCGAGATAGCAGTAGCCCTTCTCGGTGATAGTGAGGGTAATCAGCCGCACCGAGGGATCGGAGAGCTTGTCCAGCACGGTCCGCGGCTCCTGCGAGGCATTGGCATAGCCGATGATCGGACCGTTGACTCGAATCTGAGAACTACCGTCACTGTCCCAGGACAGGACCGAATACAGGTAATCCTGCTTCTGCAAGTTGGCGATGAACTCCTCGCGGGCGGGAGGAATGTCTACCTCGAAGACGCCCCAGTCCTTCACGACGCCCTTATTCAGCAGGGTATCGAGATAGGTAAGGTAATGGGCCCTATGGAAGTGTCCAAGCCCGATATGGACCTGGCGCAAAGCAAGACGTGACCGGTCATAGGTCGGAACCGATGAGACCTTCCTGTCAATGCTCTTTAGCGTTGTATTAGAAAGAACCATGATTGCGCAATCCTCCTCAATAGACCTTGCAGACACTCTGCCCACAGGCCCTATCCTCAGCATAGCACCTAGGCATAAAATTGAAAACTGTTTTTTAAATTCTTTTAAGAAGTTAAATGGAAAGTTTTCTTCAAATAGAGGAAAGAAATGATTCCATGACCATCATGGCAGCACCAAGGCAAGGAGCCTTTTCTCCCAGACGACTCTTGGAGAGCGAAGGGCCTGTATGATTGAAGTTGCACGCAGTAACCAAGTTTTCAAGCAAGACAAAGTCGTCGTCAATCATGTAAGGGGACAGATACCCTCCAATCACGACATCGCAGTCATCCACCATCCGGACATTATTGATGGCAATGGCAAGAAACGATAGATACCGTTCCCAAATCTTTTGACTATGCTCATCCCCCTTGCGAAGAGAGTCAAAGAATTCTGGGATGTTGGTTCCCGCCGTAGCTTTCAATGAGTCCGCAGAACAGACGGTCTCCAGGCACCCCTTGTGACCGCAATAGCAGATAGGGCCATCCGGATCCACGCACATATGCTCGATGGTGTCACCGGGGAAGTTGTTCTCGTTTACATTGCCTCCCCTGTCCACGATTAAGGTGCCGCCTAGGTTGCGGTTCAGGGCGAAATACAACGTGTCATGCGTCTGAGGAACCCGCCAGACTTCTGCGAATGCAGAAGCGCGCGTGTCATGAATCAGCATGCATGGCAACGAAAGGTATTCCTGGAACGTACTCCTCTTGACCGCAGTGCAGCCGAGAATGGCACCATATTCAATGGTCTCCCCATCTCTAGAGATGAGCCCCTGTACCGCAATTCCGATTCCGAGGAGCTTTTCCTTGGAAAACGGCAGGCTCTCCACGAACTCGTTGACGGTCTTTCCAAAATATCGGTAATACCTATCGTTGTTCCGGAACAGCAAATTGCATGCCTGTTCCTTCAGAATCATTCCAAAAACGTCGATTGCTACGATATGAATGCTTTCCTTGAGCAGTTCAACCCCGACCGCAATGCGGGTCTGATGCTGGCAACCATAGGTCTGGGCGCGCCGACCACCCGTCGAGGCGAGAGCGCCGGTCTTTTCGACGAGCCCACGCTTTTCCAAATTGCGTATATTTGTGGATACCGTAGGCATACTGAGCCCTGTCCGGAGGGCTATATCCTGAATGGAGGTCTCCTTGTGAGTATAAATGTCATCGTACACGGTCTGGACGTTATATCGCTTGAGGCCGATTGTTGTTCGAGGGTTTTCTTTCACTTTTCTCCTCTTATCTCAAATTTCTAAGCGAACAGACCGTTTTTGACAATCACTTTCCTACAGTCTTATTCAGTTTTTCTTTTCTACAGGCATTCATTTGAGCGACCGCATTTTCTCCTCAATTTGACCGATTAGATACCGACCGACCTGCTCTTCGAATTCCAAGGCGGCCTCAATCAGTCTTGGGCGGAAGAACTTTTTCAGAAAATTTGTAACCTCAAATGTGAAATCGCCTTGATAGTGTATGCTCGCCAGTGCGCCGGTAATAGCGTCCCAATCCATCATTCCCAAAAACGGGAGATAGTGGTCGTCATGTCGGAAACAGTTGTCATGGACATGCAAGGCCTTTACCCTGTCGCCAAGTACCGTGAGTAGCTCGACCGGATCTTCCCCTGTCGGACCCGAGTGTCCGACATCGACGCACGCAACGACCTCTTCGCTCGCCAATGTATCATAGAAAGCAAGGTACTTCTCAGGACGGGCGAACACGTCGGGAACGATGCAACCGCGTTTCTCGTCGTACTGCAGCATGTTCTCTAGGGCAATCTTGGCCCCAGCCTTGCGGGCAAATGGAATCAACGTGCGGTAGTAGTCCAGATTAAGGTCCCAAAGATAAGACTCGTTCCCCTTATACCGGAAATGGTGAATGGGATGTACGACAATAATGGGAATTCCTAGAGCGGAAGCGCATTCGAAGGAATGTTCGACGGTGGGAATAATCCATTTGTCCCATTCACTTCGGTCTTCCCAGTGGAACACAAACGGCGCATGCCCTTGGTTAAAGTATACATGGAGTTCCTCTGCCTTCGCCTTCAGGCGAGTTGCGTAGGATTTCCAAGAAGGCTGGTTCCAGACATTGTCCTGCTCAGTCATCTCATTGAATGTATAATCAATCGCATCAAATCCCGCACGTGCCATCAGGACTAGGGACGTTTCATCTCCATAACCTGAACGCATCGCACTCATCGGAGCCGACAATATCATCGCATTCCTCCCATTACATCGGTCCGTACGCGGCCGTAGGCAACCATGTCGCAATCTCCGGCGCGAAAACAACAGAGAGCAGGACAAAAAGTAGCGCAAGAATAAAAGGCTTTACCGCTTTAAAGAAATCGGGAATAGCGACCTTAGTAATATTGCAACAGGTGTACATTACACCACCTACCGGTGGGGTCAAAGAACCGATGTACCCACAGATTAGTTCGATGATACCGAAGTGAATCAGGTTAATCCCGTATTTCTGGGCGATTGGATACAACAGTGGGGTCACAATCATCAACATTGCAGTACCGTCCATGAACATTCCCATAATCAGCATGAGCACACAGGAAAGAATCATGAATACGTATTTGCTGGAGCTAATATGCATAATGAATGTTGCCAAGTTCTGGGGGATACGTGCCCAAGTGAGGTAGAAACCGAACACCATCGAGCCCATCAACATAATCATAATGTTGCTTGTAGTATGGAACGCCTCGATGAACATCTTTGGGATGTCGCTGACGGTGATAGTCTTGTAGATGAATAGGCCGACAATGATGCACAGCCCACTGGTCGCAACGGCTCCTTCATGCACATTAAAAAAGCCGAAGCGCAAACCAACAATCAGCAAGATAATGGCAACCAATGCCCAGAAAGCCCGTTTCGTCTCAATTAGAATCTCTTTCCAAGACGCTTTCTCTGCGCGACTCTGATAGTTGTTCTTATTGCAAATAATTGCGACGGTAATCATTTCGGCAATACACATCAAGAATCCAGGCAAATATCCTGCCATGAACATGCGTACACAGGAAATGTCCGTCATCGTCGAATACAAGATCAATGCGTTCCCCGGAGGAATCATCGGAGCGATTAGTCCGGATGCGGCAGTCACTGCAGTTGCAAACTCGATTGGATATCCTTTCTTGACCATTTCCGGCACAAGAATCTTGCATTGCATCGCAGCGTCGGCGCCCGAGGATCCGCAAATACCGCCATTCACCGTCGACAGGAGCACGTTGACCTGGGCCAGCCCTCCCTTGCGATGTCCAACCAGCGCGTTGCACCAGTCAAGCAACCGTGCCGTCAACCCGCAGTAGTTCATGACCGTTCCCATGAACAAGAACATTGGAATAGTCAGCAATCCTGTGGACATGCAGTTCTGGATCATGTTCTGGATAATGCTGGTCATCGGCAACGTATGGGCGAAAAATCCGAAATACAACAGACCGGAAGTCAAAAGCGCTAGGCCAACGGGAATTCCTGCGAACAACAGGGCGAATGCGACAAAGAACGGGATGTAGGTCATTTTTCCGCCTCCACATGTCTTTCCTTATGAGGAAGGTACTTATAGATGATGTTGAAAAGGAGGGAGCTAAACCCGAGAACCAACCCCAAATCAATCCAGAAATAACAGATTTTCAGCACTCCGGTGAATTTATTACGTGATTTCCACATGAGTATCCACCCGAAATAGAGAACCACCACACCGATGGCGAACGAACACACATCGTTGATAATGTCCATGAGTTTCTGGTTCCGAGGAGAAAGCTTCGTCAGAAGGAAATCAACACGGACGTGCTCTTTTTTCCGATAATGAGAGCCCATGTTGATATAGGAGACCCAAACCAAGCAAGCCGTCACACCCTCTTCCAATTGCCCAATTCGGCGGTGAGCAAACCACCAAGAGAAGACATTGAAAGCCAAAAGCATAAT
>CAJMOS010000140.1 GCA_905215015.1 uncultured bacterium
CAGAATCGGGCGCGTGATGCCGTCATAGGGGAGCAATGTGGTGGTGAACGTGGCGCTCTTGAGAGGATGCGTCCCATCGTTGACCGCGAACAGGCTCACCGACCCATCCGCCTCCATCCTGGCGATCGGCCGTACCGGCTGGAAGAAGAGATCCCGTGCGGCGTACATGGCGAACTTCCATTTGCAGTCCTGCCCGATCAGCGCGCGGCCCACCTCGTGGCGCTCCTCCGCCAGCTTGTCGACCAGAATCATGCCCATCGGTTTGTCCTGCACCCTCCAGCCGTCGACTGCCTGCTTCAGGACAAGCACCTGCAGGCATTGGGAAAGGTAGACGACCTGCTCCTGGTCATCCGGCATGGCGAACATCGACGCCAATGCCCCATAGACCCGTCCGATTTCCCCGGGATGTTCCTCGAGAGCCTCCACCGCGCTTCCGGTCAGGTTGGGGTGTTCCTCGCCCGTGGCCAGCTGCAACGCCGACTGGCAGGGGTAGCTTCCCCAGCCAAAGCCCAAGACCGAAGAGGGGGAGAAGGCTTCGTTTCCCATCTCTTTCCCGCAGGCTTCCTCGATGGAGTCATCCAGATACCGGAAAACCAACGGGTGCCTTCCATCGCAGGCACCTACGGTTTTGGCGATGTCCTGGGCCATCCGGTCCAGGGTGAGCAATGCCTCTTTGCTTCCATCCTCTGGAAGGTCGGGCAGGTACCACCCGAACAGGGAGGGGTGGCTGGCGATCCGTCGCACCTGCCAATCGAGTTCCGGGTCGTCGGACAGGTCCTGCAGGACCAGGACGCCCTCCTGGTCGCAGACACGGTAGAACTCCTCGGATTCGAAACAGGTCGCGCGCAGCAGCCGCATGTGGGCCGCCTTGGCGCTGTGCACCAGCATGCCGATATCACAGGCTCCATGTCCCCTCCAGAGCGCTCCGCACAACTGCATCCTCGTTCCGTTGACCACGGGCATGGATCCTTCCATGGCATAGCTGGAGAAGCCGACCTGCCGTTGCTCGCAGGTTTCCCCTGCAACCATCACCAGGGTGGAAAGGACTGGTGTTTCCAGCGTGTAGGGCTCCGGATCCCGTACGGAGAGAGAAGCCTCTACCTCCGATGTTCCTTCGGCAAGATTCCAGGAACCGGAGCTGTTGAGGTCACCCAAGGAGAGTTTCCAGCCTTGTCGTCCGCCGGTGAAACAGTCCACCGTGGCATGCCAGACCACCTTCCAGCTTCTGCCGCGTTGCTGCAGGGTCACCCAGCTCTGCTTGACCAGAAAACTGTCTGTCTCGACCAGACGGGGAGCTTCGTCAAGGCTGAGGCCCTTCCCGGAAAGGGTCAAGGTGTTGCGGCCGATGGCGACAAGAGAGGTGATGTCGAGAACGAGGGGGTGGGAACCTTTCGCTACCTTGATGGGCTTGGCATCCCCCAGGGTCACGGCGATATCGTCTTTCCGCTGGGGAAGAGAAACCAACAGGTGGTTCTTTCCCAGCTCCTCGGGAAGATGGAACGTGGCCTGCAGGTTCCAGGAAGCCTCGTCTGGCCAGGTTTCCGATTCCTTCGCCTCGCCACAGGCTGTCAATGCCTTTTTGGCCGTCAGGGGAAGGTCTACCGGGATACCCGTCTTCCGGGTGAAGAGATGGGTGTGCTGGTGGATATCCTGCTCGTGGGTGGGAGCCAGTGTCCAGCCGTTTGCCAGGTCGATGATGCGCATACAGAAATCCTCCCTTCCCCAGAGTAGGGAAGGGAGGGAAAAAAGACAAGTCGTCTCAGTGGTTCAGGCTGGCGGCGATCAAGCCGCAGAAGAGCGGGTGCGCCTTGTCCGGCCGGCTCTTGAACTCGGGATGGTACTGGACGCCGACGAAGAAGGGGTTCTCTTTTGGAGAAAGCTCGACAGCCTCGACCAGCCTGCCATCCGGGCTGAGACCGGCAATCACCAGCCCTTTGTCCTGCATCTGCCCGCGGTAGTCGTTGTTGAACTCCCATCTATGGCGGTGCCGTTCCTCGATATGGGTGGTGCCGTAGCATTTCTCCAGGATTGTTCCCTTCGTGATCTCGCAAGGGTAGGCGCCCAGCCGCATTGTTCCTCCCTTGGGAATGTTGCCCCTCTGGTCCGGCATCAGGGCGATGACCGGGTGGGTGGTGTCCGGGTTGAACTCGGTGGAGGTGGCGTCGCGGAAGCCGAGCACGTTCCGGGCGAACTCGATGACGGCGATCTGCATGCCAAGGCAGATGCCCAGATAAGGCTTGTGGTGGGTCCTGGCATAGCGGCAGGCCTCGATCATTCCTTCGATGCCGCGTTCGCCAAAGCCACCGGGAACCAGGATGCCGTCAGCCGATCCGAGCAGCTTGTCGGCACTCTTTTCGGTCACATCCTCCGCCTCGACCCAGTTGATCGTCACGTTGGCGCCATTGTGCCAGGCGGCGTGCTTCAACGCCTCGTTGACCGAGAGGTAGGCGTCCTTCAGCTCCATGTACTTGCCCACCATGGCGATGGTGACCTGCTTCTTCGCCTCGTTGGCCCGGTCGATCATCGCCTGCCAGGCCGTCAGGTCGATCGGTTTGGTCTCCAGCCGCAACTCACGGCAGACGATATCGTCGAAATGCTGCTCGTGCAGCATCAGCGGCACCTCATAGAGGATGTTGCAGTTGCGGTTCTCGATGACACAGTCCTGCTTGACGTTGCAGAAAAGGGCGATTTTCTCCTTGACCGACTGGTCGATCGGCATGTCGCTGCGGGTGACGATGATGTCGGGGAAGATGCCGCTGCTCATCAGCTCCTTGACGGAGTGCTGGGTCGGCTTGCTCTTGTGCTCCCCGCTGGAACGCAGGTAGGGGACCAGCGTCACATGGATGAACAGGCAGTTGCCCGGACCCAGCTCATGGCTGATCTGCCTGATCGCCTCGAGGAAGGGCTGGCTCTCGATGTCGCCAATCGTGCCACCGATTTCCGTGATGACCACGTCTGCTTTCGTGCTCTTGTCCAGCGCGTAGATGAACTCTTTGATCGCATTGGTGACGTGGGGGATGATCTGGACCGTCTTGCCCAGGTACTCGCCTCTGCGTTCCTTGTTCAGAACGGACCAGTATGCCTTGCCGCTGGTCAGGTTGGCGTACTTGTTCAGGTTCTCATCGATGAAACGCTCATAGTGGCCGAGGTCCAGGTCGGTCTCCGCGCCATCGTCGGTCACGTAGACCTCGCCGTGCTGCAGGGGGCTCATGGTGCCCGGGTCGACATTCATGTAGGGGTCCAGCTTCTGGCTGGCTACCTTCAGTCCGCGACATTTCAACAGCCGTCCGAGTGAGGCAGCGGTGATGCCTTTTCCAAGGCCGGAAACCACTCCTCCTGTCACAAAAATATGTTTGGTCATTTCGCACCTCGATTGAGAATTTCATCGGCTATGGCGGCGCGGCTCAGACGCCTGTCCATCGCCTGTCTTTCGATATATTTATGGGCGTTTTCCTCGTCCATCCCCCGACGGATCAGAACCCATTTGGCCTTGTCGACCATCCGGATTTCCTCGATTTTCCGCTCCAAGGACCGGTTTCGTTCCTCCATCCCGTGCATGCGGGCCCGCATCGCGCGGGACAGGCTCAGCGCCTGCCAGAAGAGCTCCTTGATCAAGGGCTTGGAGACGACGAGGACCCCCTCGCGTTCCATTTCGTCCTTGATGGAACCAATGTAGATGTCGCGGACCAGCATGATGACCGGGGTGGAGGACTGTTCGGTGATCATGCGCACCAGCTCTTCGCCGAGGCCATGCTCCATCGGGGTGTTGACTACCACGAGATCCCAGTCCTCGTCAAGCACTTTGGCCCGGGCGTCGGAGGCGGAAGGACTGATGGTGAGCGAGACTGCCCCCTCATGCGTCTCGATGAGGGACTGGAGCGCCTTCGCTCCTTGCTCGCTGCGCGAAACCACCAGTATCCGTTCCATGCTATGTCGTCAGGAAGTAGCGGCTGACACTGTCGCCCGACTCCTGATACGCCTCCCATTCACTCTCCTTGGCCTCGAGATACCCGCCGAGCATCCGCTCGTCCATCGCGTCTCTGAGGAACTCGCTCTTGCGGGCGATGGCAAGCGCCTCGCCCAGGTTGCCAGGCAGGTCGTTGCCGGCGTAGGCAGGCATCTCCATCTGCTTTTCCAACCCTTCCACAGCAGCCCTGATGAGCAGGGCGTAGGTAAGGTAGGGATTGCAGGAGGGGTCGGGGGAACGCACCTCGAAGCGGGTGTATGCTCCCTTGGCGGCGGGGATGCGGACAAGAAGGCTCCGGTTGGAGTCACCCCAGCCGATATGGATCGGCGCTTCCCAGCTGCCAAGCCGCTCGTAACTGTTTGCCAGAGGGTTGGCGAAGGCGGTGATTTCCGAGATATGGCTGAGGATGCCGGCAATCATCTGCTCGTGCTTTTCCGTATCCGGCTCCCGGAGGGACATGTTCACGTGCAGGCCGCTGCCGCTTTCGTCGGAAATCGGCTTGGGAAGGAAGGAGGCGAACATGCCGTTGCGGTCCGCCATCATCCGCACCACGTTCTTGAAGAGGATCGTGTTGTCGGCAGCCTCCATCGGCTCGCCATAGCGGAAATCGATCTCGTTCTGCCCCGGGCCGCTTTCGTGGTGGCTGCGCTCGGTGTAGAAACCCATCTCCTCCAAGGTCAGGCAGATGTTGCGGCGGATATCTTCACCCCGGTCAAGGGGGGCCGCATCGAAGTAGGTGCCGGTATCGATCGGGGTGCGGGTCGGATTGCCCTCCGGGTCGCACTTGAAGAGGTAGAACTCGCACTCCGGCCCGATGGAGAAATCGTAGCCTTTCCGATAGGCGCTTTCTACCGTGCGGGCAAGGTAGCCGCGGCTGTCTCCTTCGAAAGGAGTGCCGTCCGGTTTGCGGATCGAGCAGAACATGCGGACCACCCGTCCCTGGGCCGGTCTCCAGGGCAGCAGGGAGAGGGTGGTGGTGTCTGGAAAGAGGAAGAGGTCGGACCGGTCCGAATAGAGGAAGCCGCGGATCGACGAGGCGTCGAAGCTGATGCCGCTTTCGAAGGCGCGGGGCAGCTCCTTGCTGGAAATGCTGATGTTCTGCAAGTTCCCGAAGATGTCGCAGAAGGACAACTTGACGAACCTGACATCCTGCTCCCTGACGAACTGCAGTACGGACTGTTCGGTCGTGTTCATGACTTCCTCCTTACGCGTAGGTGTACAGTTGCCGGTACGGATTGGACGAGTTGGGTACCAATACGGAAAAATGATGTGCAAGCAGGCTCGTTTTGTCTAGTCGGAAAAGCTGGCAATACGACTCAATTAGGCTGGAGATGTGTTCCATGTCCTCACTGGTGGCGTCACGATGGAGTACCTTGTCGGGAAGATCCTCCGGTTTGTCCCCTGCCAGGAAGATGGTCCCTCCGTACATGCCGCGGGCGCAACAGGGACCCACAAGGGGGCCGGAGGCGTGCATGCCGAGGACGATGATCGTCCCGCCGGCCTGGTATTCTCCGAGAAACGAGCCGGCAGAGCCTCCGATGACAATCAGGGGCTGGCGCTCCTGATACGCCTTCATGTGGATGCCGCAACGATATCCCACCGAGCCTCCGACCAGGATCTCGCCTCCGCGCATCGCATAGCCGAGGGCGTCCCCGGCGCTGCCGGTGACGATGATGCTGCCATCGTTCATCGTGTCTCCCGCCTGGTCCTGGACATTCCCGTGCACGACAATCTTGCTACCGTCATTCAAGGCGCCAGTGGCGTTTCCTGCGGTGCCTTCGATGGTGATCGAATACCCCTTCAGTCCACAGCCGATATAGCGCTGTCCATTGACTCCGCAGAGCAGGAACTCCCGTTCCTTGCTGGTCCGGATCATCTGATTCAAGGCTTCCGCCCGCATTCCCTGTACATTGATTTGCCGCATATCAAGCTCCCGCATGGCTGATGCCGAGGATTTCCAGCTCGGGCTGGGTCAGCCCGATGCCCCTGAGCAT
>CAJMOS010000141.1 GCA_905215015.1 uncultured bacterium
CCGTCTATGGCACCCCGCTGGAGTCCACCACCTACAAGTTCGCCAAATGCCTGCAGAACCGCTTCGGGAATATCGAAGGGGTGACCGACCACAACTACATCACCAACAGCTACCATATCTCGGTCAGGGAGCAGATCAACGCCTTTGACAAGCTGACCAAGGAGGCGGCCTTCCAGAAACTCAGCCCCGGTGGCGCCATCAGTTACGTCGAGGTCCCCAACATGCAGGACAATATCCCTGCCGTCCTCGCCCTGCTGAAGCACATCTACCACACGATCCTCTACGCCGAGCTGAACACCAAAAGCGATTACTGCCAGGTCTGCGGCTACGACGGAGAGATCAAGATTGTCGAGAAGGACGGCAAGCTCGTCTGGCGTTGCCCGAACTGCGGCAACGAGGACCAGAGCAAGATGAATGTCGCCCGTCGCACCTGCGGGTATATCGGCACCCAGTACTGGAACCAAGGACGGACGCAGGAAATCAGGGACAGGGTGTTGCACCTGTGAACTACGCCACCATCAAGGACTGCGACATCGCCAACGGCGAAGGGGTCAGGGTCAGCCTGTTTGTCTCAGGCTGCACCCACCACTGCGAGGGTTGCTTCAATAGTGTCGCCTGGGACTTCCTGTACGGAGAGCCCTTCACCCATGCGACCGAAGAACACCTGTGCGCCCTGCTTGACCATCCTTGGATCAGTGGCCTTTCCCTGTTGGGAGGAGAACCGATGGAACCGGAAAACCAACGCGCCCTCGTCCCCTTTCTGGAGCATGTCAGGAAGGCCTTCCCCGAAAAGACCATCTGGTGCTACAGCGGTTACACCTACGAGACCGACCTTCGTGGCGCGAAACCCGGAGAGCTGCTGGACGGGAACAGGGTGGACCCGCACGCCGCCATCTTCCCTGCAAGCCCGCGGTGCGAGGTGACCGACAGGATGCTGTCGATGATCGACGTGTTGGTAGACGGCGAGTTCGTCATCGCGAAAAAGAACATCCGCCTCCGTTTCCGAGGGTCGGAGAACCAGCGGATCTTGCATTTACGGGATGGAAAAATCGACTGGATCGAAGCATCAGATCCGCGAGCAGACCATGGCGACCGAGAGCAGGTCGGCGGCCCCGCCTGAACTGAGGTTGCGGGAGATGAAGGGCTCGTCCAAAGCAGCCAGCTGGTCCTCGAGCCGTCGTGCCGGGCTTAGGTCCCGCATGGCCTGTCGGACAAACAGCAACCCTTCCCTTCCACCCCGATGCAACAGGTTGGAATCCTCCACATGCGCCATCAACCCCACCAACGCGGACAGGCGGGCATGGTTGTCCCTCCACCCGCCCTTTGACTGCAATACAGGCAGGCCGTACCGTCGCACGGAAGGGAATCCCCCCATCACCTCGGCACGGATGCCGCGAACCCCATAGCGATGGAGCACCCGCTCCCCATGACTTCTTGGCAAGGAACGGCCCAAAAGGAAAAGCTCCCGGGCAAGGCTGGTGGAGGCCATGTGGGAAGCAAGCAGGCAGACGGTGCCGGCCGAGGCGATTCCCTGTTTCTGGGCATAGCCCCAGGCGGTGTCGAGAATCCCCAGCGAGAAGAGCGCACCCTTATGGGTATTGACTCCTCCGGTGGCCTTGAACATCGCGTCTTCCGCCTCTTTCCCGATTTCCCTGACATCTTGGAAAAGCGATTCGGGGTCCATCCCGCTCCAAGAAGCCCCGAGCCGGGCGAAGTCACGGAAATACGGGGCCAGTGCCAAGGCGCTCTGGTAAAACAGCCAAGGGTTCAGGTCATGGTGGGAGCCATTGGACCAAAGGTCCACCAGTCCCGGTTTCGGGCTGGTATCCACCTCGAGCAACAATGCCTCCCGCGTCACCGAGGCAATCATCGAAGCGTCACATCCCCGCATATGCCTCCAACGCCCGCATGGTCGCCTGATAGAGCTCTTCCACCGGATGGCGGCGGCTTCTGGCGCACTCCTTCGCAGGATGGTCGCAAAGGATGCAACGCCTTTCCGGAAAGCCCAGCTGGACCCGGCTGACTGCCGAAAGGTCGGACTTGCGCACATCCAGATCGATCCACCGGCCGACCGGATGGCGCAACTCAAACTCCAACAGGACCCGTTTCAGCCCCTCGGCATCGCGTCCTTCCCGGTCAAGGAAGAACGCATAGGGACCGCCGGGAGGGGAGTCCTGTTCCAGACAGAGAAGACTGGAGCCCGTCTCGCGCTCCAAGTCCTGGAGCATCCGCCCGAAGGCATGGCTGACCACCGTGTTGTTTTTCTCCGGACCCGGGATGTTCATCGTCGCGACGACGATGCATCCTTGGTAGAGCCTGCAGTACCCAGCCAACTTCCTCCAGCGGAGGTCCCTCGCCTCCAGCACTTGGGCAAGACGCGCGTCCATCTCAGGCCTCATCCATTTCCTTCACTCCACGCACCAAGTCGATCACCGACCCGTCACGATAGGTGACGATGCCGACAATCTGGTCGGTGTACTGGATTGGAAGCGGGTGCCCGACAATCCGCTCCGCCTTGCGACGAAGATCCTGGATGTCCACCACGTTGATGCCGGCGTCCACCAAGCGTTGCCGCAGTTCGGGGCGGGACGGGTTGACCGCCACGCCCTGGTCGGTGACCACCACATCCACCGTGCTGCCGGGAGTCACCTTGCAGTTCACCTTGTCCACCACGGTGGCGATACGGCCACGGGTGAGCGGACAGGTGATGATGGAGATCGCCGCGCCCGCAGCGGTGTCCTGGTGACCGCCGATCGCCCCGCGGATCACGCCGTCGGAACCCACCAGCACGTTGACATTGAAGTCCACGTCCACCTCAAGGGAGGAAAGGATGACGAAATCGAGCTGGTTGCAGGCGCTGCCCACGTTGTTGGGACTGGCGTAGTAGGAAGCCGAGATCTGCTGGTGCATGCGGTTGTTCTTCAGGGAGTTGGCGGCGTCCAGGTCGAAAGACTGCACATCAAGGATCTTCTTCACCAGGCCTTCCTGGAAGAGCTCCACAATCTGGCCGGTGATGCCGCCAAGGGCGAAAGAGGCCCGGATGTTCTCCCTGAGCATCTTCTCCCTGAGGAAGCGGGCCACCGCGAGAGAGGCTCCACCACTGCCCAGCTGGATGGAGAAGCCATCCTTGAACAGGCCTGAAGCCTCGATCACCTCGCTGGCCGTTTCCGCGATCATCAGTTCCTTCGGATTCTTCGTGTAGCGGGTCGCTCCACTCATGATTCCCTCGCTGTCGCCGATGGCGTCCACCTTCACGATATAGTCGACGTCGTTCTCCGGGATGCCGAAAGGAACGTTGGGATAGGGAACGATATTGTCGGTGATGATCACCACCTTGTCTGCGTACTGGGCGTCCATCTTGGCATAGCCGATCGAGCCGCAGGTCACACCCTTGTCGTTGTCCCGGCTGTAGCCGTTGGCGTTGCCGAACACGTCGCAAGAAGGAGCGCCCAGGAAGGCGACGTCGATCTTCAGTTCGCCGGATTCGATGGCGGCGGCCCTTCCTCCATGGGACCGGAAAATGACCGGCGTTTCCATCAGCCCATGGCTGATAGCCTCTCCCAGCTCACCCCGGATGCCGCTGGTCTCGATGC
Organism: uncultured bacterium; assembly: GCA_905215015.1. Lineage (GTDB taxonomy): Bacteria > Spirochaetota > Spirochaetia > Sphaerochaetales > Sphaerochaetaceae > RUG023. Next base: position 3,594 of record CAJMOS010000141.1, read on the forward strand.
GGGAGACCACACCGTTACGGATATGCCCGATCAGCGGCTTGTGGATATCGATCAGGCTGGAAGCGGCCAACGTCAGATGCTTGATTCCCATCCTGGCGATGGTCTCCATCACCATGTTCACCACGTAATCCCCGTTACGGAAATGATGGTGGAAACTGATGGTCATGCCGTCCTTCAGCCCGGACAGGCGGATTGCCTCCTCCAGGCTGGGGACCACCTTGCTCCGCTTCGTCTCCTGTTCCGCACGGGTCAGATAACTCTTTTTGACACGGCTCTCGTCGAAGATGCCGTGCAGCTCATCCTTGAACTCCTCGATGTGAGGAATGCGTTGCAATGATTCCATGTCTTCCCCCCTCACTTCAGCACCTTGGCTGCCTTGGCGAGTTTCAGCGTCCGCTCGGCGCGCAGCACGATCGGTCGGTCGACCATCTTCCCCTTCAGGCTGATGACGCCACTGCCCTTCTTGTGGGCCTCCTCGATGGCGGCCATCACCGCCTGGGCCTTCTCGATCTCCTTCTCCGTCGGAGTGAAGATCTCCACCACCGGAGCAATCTGGCGCGGGTTGATGATCGACTTGCCATCGAAGCCCAACTGCTTGATCAGCGACACCTCCTTGCGGAAGCCCTCCTCGTTGTTGACGTCGGAGTAGACGGTGTCCAGTGCGGCGATTCCGACAGCCCGGGCGGCGTGCAGGATCATCGAGCGGGCGAAAAACAGTTCGGTTCCCTCAGGGGAGCGGGAGGTCTTCATGTCGGTCACGTAGTCCTCGGCTCCGAGGGCGATGCCAATCAGGCGATGGCTCGCCAACGCGATGGCCGGGGCATTCAGCACCCCTTGGGCGCTCTCGATGGCGGCCATCAGGCCGGTAGTTCCTACCTTGAGCCCGATTTCCTTCTCGATCCGGGTCACCTGCTCGTCACAGAAGACGATATCCTCAGGTTTCTCGGTCTTCGGAAGCCGGATGACATCCACATGGGCGCGCACCATAGCCTCGAGGTCGGCGATGCCGACAGGACTGTCCAGGGCATTGACCCTCACCACCTTCTCCTTCGTGCCGTAGTCCACCGTGGTCAGGGCGTGGAAGACCAAGCTTCTGGCGGCATCCTTCTCGAAGGGAGAGACGCTGTCCTCCAGGTCGAACATGATGCTGTCACAGCCGTAGATGTAGGCGTCCTTGATCATGGCCGGGTTGTTGCCCGGGATGAACATCATGGTTCTTCTCAGCCTTTCGTGATCAACCATCTCACGCCTCCCACTTGTAGTCGGTGCTCTCGGCCGCACGATAGAGCGCCGTCTCGGTCCTCGCCTTGATGACGCAGTCCAAGGCTCCCTGGTCCACCGCGGTAATCTCCGCATCATCGATTCCCAGCCTCTTGGCGCAGGAGGCGATCACCTCCTTGATCTGGGGGCCGAACTGCATGGCCACCGAACTGGTCAGATGGATGTGGATCCCTTTTTCAGAAGAGGGTGCCACCGTGACCATGATGTCGCTGGACTCCAGCGTCCCCGCCGTTGCGGTCTTCTTGATTTCCATATACACCTCCTCAGGCTTTCGCCTTTTTCCTGGCCGACATCGTCTTTTGCATGTAGGGCAACAGGACCGAACCAATCGTGAGCAGGATCAGGACGATGCAAAGCGGACTTCCCACCAGGAACTTGAACGAACCGTTGGAAAGCGTGAACGCCCGCCTGAAGCTCTGTTCCATACTATTACCGACGATTACCGCCAAGACAAGTGGCGAGGTCGGGTAATCCGCCTTTACCAGGAAATATCCTGCGATACCGAAAACCAGCAGCAGGTAGAACGACGCGACGCTGTTGGCGATGGCATAGGTCCCGATGAAGGTCAGTCCGAGCACCACCGGATAGAGGATACGGGGCGGGACGGAAAGCACACGGACCAGAATACCGGCAAGCGGCAGGTTGATGATGGCGAGAATGATGTTGCCGATGAACATGGACGCGATCAGGCCCCAGACGATGTCCCCTTGGTTCTGGAAAAGCTTGGGTCCGGGCTGCAGGCCGAGCATGAGCAATGCGCCCATCATGACCGCGGTCGTCCCCGATCCGGGAACCCCGAGCGCCAGCATCGGAATCAGCGCACCGACACTCGCCGCGTTGTTCGCGGCTTCCGGAGCGGCGAGCCCCTCGATGGCCCCCTTGCCGAACTCATCCTTGTACGGGGAGAACTGCTTGGCGGTATTGTATGCCATCAGGCTCGCGATGGTGCCGCCGGCACAGGAACAGCAGGAAGAGCGCTTGAACGGGGGGGCGATGAACTCCTACCTTTCAGCACAATCCACGATCTAGAAGAACCACCG
>CAJMOS010000142.1 GCA_905215015.1 uncultured bacterium
CTTGATCGCGGCATCGCCCTTGGCGTGGCCACAGGTGTCGTTGATCAGTTTCAGCTGGTTGATGTCGAACATCACCACGGAGAAGGAGGCGCTTCCCTTCCTGATTTCCTCGTTCAGCCGCTCGACCTCACGGTCGTAGGCGGTCAGGTTGCTTGCCCCGGTCAGCTCGTCCTGGTAGGCAAGCTTCTGGATGGTGCCCATGTAGCTCTGCATCCTCCGGTTGTCGCTGACTACCGTCTCCTCCATTTCCCGGATCGAGACATACAGGGTCTCGAACTCATTGCCGCTCCGGACAGGGTCGCTCTCGTCCACCTGGCTCTGCCGGGAAGCCCGGAAGTCGCGGGTCATGCGGATGAGCCGGTCGACCGGCTGGAGCACCAGGTACTTGATGGAAGAGTAGATGACCGACAGGATCAGGATGCACACGCTGGCGGTGATGGTCAGCACCTTGAGGAGGAGTTCCGCCACATTGCGGACCACCTCGTCCATGTTGATGGCAAGACCGAGGTAGGCGACCACGTCTCCCTTGTCGTTGGAAACCGGCTTGCAGGCCCTCATCATCCAGCCCCGCTTGTCCCGTCCGATGGCCGGACCGATGACGGGACCGTCCTGCGCGGCACCGTTTTGGTTGCTGTCCAGGACAAGGAAACCATAGGAATCGGCAGCGGGGCCCGAATGATAGATGGTCCGGATGACCGGACCTTCGGATCCCGGAAGGACCTGGTACAGGGAAAGGGAGGAAATGTAGCCCCCGGAGAACGCAAGGTATGTTTCGAACCGGTCCGCCATCGCCTGGTATGCGGCGCTCTTGTCCCCGTCCGGGGCGACAATCGTGTCGATGTCGTCACTATGCACGAGGCTCGCCGCAGCGAAAGTGTAGTGCCTGGCGATGGTCCGCTGGTTGGAAATGCTCCGGACGAGATAGATATGGCAGGTCACCCCAAGCAGCACAACCGCCCCGATGACGGTGCTGGCGATGCAGGCGGATCCGATGGTGAACTGGACCGAACGGTGTCCGGAATCCTTTCCGGACGGATGATACGGCTCCTGGTGCTGGAAGGGCCAGCGCAGACGCACCGATTCGGGCTGATGGCATTCCAGAATGGCCGCGACGAGGACGGAGAGCCCCAAATCCAAGGTATGGAACAGCAGGGAGCCGGCAAGGGAATGCATGGCGACCGGGAAGAACCAGAGGCCGAGAGAGAAAGAACCGTAGAAGGCGAGGGAAACCAGGTAATCGAAGAAACCCTCGAACAACCCCATTCCCAGCACCAGCAGCACTCGTCTCCACCAGCTGCTGGACAGGCCCCGCTCTTCAGAGAAGTAGACCACCAGCACCACGACCAGGGAGGGAAGCAAGAAATAGGGGGAACCCATCGAACAGGGAAGAAGCAGCAACAAGCTGGCAACTCCCACCGACACTCCCCCGACCAGCCCCACGGTCATGGTGACGACCATGCCGCCAAGATCATACAGGAACAGACGTTCGGCCTTGGTACGAAGCACATGGGAGCCTGTCTCCAGGAAGACTCCCAACAAAAAGATGAGAAGGACTTGCAGGTTTTTCTTGCTCGTGCGGTTTTCCTCACACGTCGCCATCTCAAAACTCCTCATGACGACCTGTCCGCACACACTTCCGGTGCGCTTCCCAAGCCATCGACTCACGATATCTCTACTTGGCACGCGGCCCCAAAGAACGTGCAAGCGTCGGCCGCGCAACCTTTCCTAGTGTACGGATTCCATCCCCCTCTGGCAAGTATGCCAAAGAAGGATGGCCGTTTTTTTCCTGGCTAGAGGCCGGCGGAGAATCCGAGGTCCTTCCTCACCTTCAGGAAATTCCCGAGGTCGATGCCCTGCCCGGTGAGATGGAAACCCTGGAAGTCGGTCGAGAGGAAGACATCCTTGGACAGCTGCTCCCCCAGGCTGTTGACGGCGGCCGCGCCGGTCCAGAAAAAGGTGGTCTCTCCGGCAAGCTCCGGCATCTCGTTCCAGTTGTCTGAGTCCGCCCCGTCGATGGAGACCACATCCCTGGCCTGGAACTGGCGGGGACCATCCCCTTTCCTGTAGAGGGCGATATTGCGCCCCGCGTTGGCCCAACAGACTACCTTGGATAGACGGACAGCCGGGTTGGAGTTGCTGGTGATTCCAGCCGCTCCGTTCCGGAAGGCGACCGAGCTTTCCAGCAGATGGGGTACGGCGATGCCGTCCCCGCCCAGCTTGAAGCCGTTGCCGTCCCCGTTTCCGCTCCCGTCCGACAGGCTTCCGTTGCCATAGGCAAGGCAGTGGCGGATGGTCACCGCGCCAATCGGTCCCGTTTCGATCTTCGCGAACAAGTCCCACCCGTCATCGATGTTGGCATAGGCGACACAGGAATCGAACACGTTGTTCTCCCCGCAGGTCAGCTTCGCCGCGAACCCATCGGCGTTGTTCGCCGCAGGGTCGATGTTGTCATGGCTGACGCACCCGTAGACCAGGTTGTCGTGCGGCCATTTCGCGAAGGGCTCGGCGCTCGTCCCGGAAATCTGGATGCCGGTATCCCCGCAGCCATAGGCGGTGATAAAGCGCAGCTCGTTGAAATCACCGGCTATCTGCAATCCCTTCCTGTCTCCCTTGGTGCCGGTCACGGTGAAGTGCTCCAGCGTCCAGTAGTCACCCCAGAGCTCGAAGGATCCGGTGCCAGAGGAAAAGTCAAGGACGACGTCCCCCTCGCCCACCAGCTTTTTCCTCTTGCCCTCCAAGCCGCTGTTTCCCCGCTCGATCTTGACGGAACCAGCGGGATGATAGGTGCCGGGAAGCAGGACGACCGTCTGTCCCGGAGCGCAGGACCGCAACGCGCTGTCCAGGTCCAACGGACTCTGGCGGCTCCCCTTGGCAAGCGGGTCTCCGGTCGGGGAGACGTAGAGGGTCTCTCCCTTCCTGGGCACGTAATAGACCGTCAGGTTCCTGGCAACCGGCTGGTAGTCCTCCTCATACTTCCGGGTCACCGGATTGAGGACGCCCATGCGCGCGCCCGGGTAGGGAATGTAACCGCTATCCGGAGTAAAGGTGACGAGCATGTCGTTGACCCCTTTCCGGATGGGGATGACCGCGGTGAAGTCGACCCCTGCCTTCACCGGAGCGTCCTGGATGTAGTAACGGGGGTTCCGTTTCCCGTCGCTGACCGTGAGCCGGCCGTCGCTGTTGGCCGCATAGACGAACGGGTAGTTCCCATCGTACCAGCTTGAGGGAGAGTCGATCTTCAGGGAATAGGGCACGTACTCCGGGGGCGCCTGCTCGGCGGGCGGGTCGCTCTGCGGGTCGCTGGTGGCAAAGCGCACGTCGCTGACCGTGACATTGCATCCGCGGGCCACGGCGAAGCCGACGTAGATGTGCTCGGGATCCTGCTGGAGCAGCTTGTCCTTGCCATACAGGATATATTCCTCGACCTGCTCCTTGTTGGCGCTCGTGTTGGGGTATATGGCATGGAAGCCCGTGTTGTCCATCCGCAAGGTGATGGTGTAGCTCCGCCCCTTTTGCACCAAATCATAATAGTAGTAGCTATAGGCCTTGCTGACGCTCTTTCCGTGTCTGGCGATTTCCGCATCCCCGCCTTGGACGACCTCGTCGGTCAGACCGGTGACAAAGCGGGAGCCAAGCGTGTCCTTGCAGGTATGTTTCACCCCGTCGATCGTGTCCTCGAACTTGGTGGCGAGAATTGCCGCGGAGTTGGTGTAGTGGTTCTCCATGGAAACACCGTCCGTCCCGAGCGTGTCCATCGCCACGATGCCGAAGCCTTCCTGCCCATCGGGAGTCGGGTTGAGGAAATCGACGGTGAAGGTGGCCGTCAGCGTGAAGTTTTCCCGTCTTGGGTCGATGACCGTATAGTAGTAGGAGATGCCGTCATGGAAGGCGGTGAACTTGCCGCCTTTCTCGTCGATGTCGCCATTGGAGGTTTCCGAGCAGGAGAAAAGGCGGAACCGCAAGTTGTCCGCGTCGACCATCTCCATGCGGTTGAGCGACCCCTTGGTCGACTGTCCGAACCAGGTGAAGCGCCACTCCCTATCCTCTTTTTCCCGCGCGGTCTTGCGCTGGCTCGATGTCGCCCGTTCCCCGCCCCGGAGAGCGGAGACAGCGACCTGGTAGGTTTTCTCCGGCTGCAGCGCCTTGACCGGATAGGAAAGGCCGAGGGGCCGGTATTCCGCCCCGTCGACCGATACGAGATACGCTTCCGCCTCCCTGACGGGTTTCCAGCTGACAAGGAAGGAATAGCCCCCCGTATTCTTCACCGTCACTTCCGGCGGCACGAGCGGGTAGGTGTAGTGGTAGGACTGGAGGGAAGACAGCTTGTCCTCCTCATTCCGTTTCTGCCCACGGACCACGAAGGAGTAGTCGCCCGAAGAGGAAAGCGTGAAGCTGGCTTTTTTCTCCAGCTTGCGGCTCCGTCCGACCAATTTGGCGTCCACCAGGTTCCCCGACGCGTCGTAGCACTCGACACTCGCCTTGTCCCCCGCCTCGCCAGACGTCTCGAAATCAAATCTGACCTCGACCTGGAACGGGTCTGAAGCGGAAGGGGCGATGGAAGTGATGACCGGCGCTTTCGTGCCGGCCCACGATGCGAACAGCAACGAGGAGGACACCAGCAACAGCAGCAATGCCAGTGTCTTTTTCATAGCTTTTTACTCGCAGATCACCGCGTACAGGTTGATGCCGCTGCCCTTGGAGTACAGCAGATAGGTGCCATCGGCGGGAATGGTGCACTCAGCCTTGCCTGCATGCGCCTCATCATCCGGCGGCGCGGTGAAGACGGTCACCTCGGCCTTTGTCGCGGCATTGACCAAAGCCAACTGGCGTGCGTCCGTCTTGCTGGAAGAGTTGAGGTAGACGACCAGGCTCTCCCCTTTCTTTCCATTGAACGAAAGCGCACGATACGTCGCGTTGCCGGAACCGCCAAGCTTGATGCGGGCATTGAAGACCTCGCCATCCGCCGCCTCGCGGCTGACGGGAATCGCCTCCACGGTGACCGCTTTCTCCGCGGTCGCCAGCACGCGCACGTCATCATAGCTTTTGTTCGAAGTGATCTTGACCGGATCAAGATCATTCACATTGAGATACGCTCCGGCGAACAAAGCCACCGAGCATGCCAGCAGGCAGAGCAGCAAAACACATCTTTTCATGAAACACCCCTTTTGTTCAGTGTAAGCCGGTATTTCTGGAAATTTGATGGATGTTTTTGGATAAATACGATTGTGCGAACGCCATAAAGTCCCGCAAGGCGGCCAGCAGTCACCATCAGCACGACGCAGACAGGCTGGCGGCGCGCGCTGTCCCTGAAGCGCTGGTTCTCCCAGGTAAGGAAGAAATCATTGCCGGTAGCGAAGACTCCGGCTCTTTTCCTGGCTAGGGCCGAAGACGGCGAACACATCGCCGGTGGACCATATGGGGATCGACACGTCAAACTTTCGGTTCAAACCAGCATTTTACGGGATAACCGGTTTTGTGCGTGCTTGCGGGAACATTGTTCGCACTGGAGACAGGACCCCGACAGGCTTGATGCAAGAACCGGAGAGCGGGCGTTCTTTGCCACCAGCGCTTTGCTGTGGTATCCTTGAAGCATGAGCAATCAATTACTTCCCATCATGACGGCGAACGGCTCGTTCGAGAATCTTCGGCGAGGGGGCTACGTGTACGTGGACAAGACCGCGTATCTGCATTCCCTTGTCCGGCAGGAAGGCAACATGTTCTTCCTCTCCCGACCGCGCCGATTCGGGAAGACGCTGACCATCTCCACGCTGGAGGCAATCTTCCAAGGGAAGAGGGATCTGTTCAAGGGCCTTGCCATCGACCAGACAGGCTACGACTGGAAGACCTATCCGGTCATCCACATCGACTTCGGCGATTGTCCGGAG
>CAJMOS010000143.1 GCA_905215015.1 uncultured bacterium
CTCGCCCTCCGGGGGCCCTTCCACGAGCGGATCAGCTATGACGTGACCGACATGGGCATGCTTCTGGAGGAATACCGTGCCGCCGTTGCCCGACAGGGCCAGCGCTCGCTGATTGCCATCGGCAGGGAGAGGGGATGGATCGCCCTGCATGGTTTCAATGATTTCACTGATGGCAGGCTCTGGGCTCTGGAGAAGATCCGTGACCGGTGGATGGACTACCTTGCCCTCGGTCCGAACCTCGGGCTCTTCAACCCCGAGCACATTTCCGTGCTGGCGCGCATGTGCGACGAGGTGGGTGTGGATCCCGTTTCCAGCGGAATCGCCCTGATCGCCGCCCGGCAGGACCAGCTTGCTGACGGGCCGGAACTGGTCGAGGTGGTACGCAGCTTCGGCATGGCCCAGTCCCGGTACAGCGCGGTGATGGAGAGTCCGACGTTGGCATCCTACCGGATCGGAGCCTTGGAGCTGTTGCCGCTGGATCTCCGGGTATTGCCGGCGCAGGCGACGTTGGCATGCTCGGGGGACGACACGATCCTTTTCGAGGAGTTGCTCGGATCCGGAGGGAACGCCTATCTGAGGGGCGACAACCTCGTTTTGGCGCGTATGGCGCTGCGGGGGGTGGAAATCCGGATGGTCATGGAGACGCTCGGCCTTCCCAAAGCGTTCCATGGCCTGGTCTGCGCCGACCGCCATATCCGGCCGATGGGGATGCTGGCGCGGCTCGCCACCGATGGAGAGGGGCACCTTTTCACCGAGGACGCGGTGCTTGAGCTGGGACATGAGGCGATGCGGATGCAGGACCGTCTGGACGCCAGGCTCGGCCGCTCGCGGGGGGGACGGATTCCCGACTGTTTCGTCACCGGGGTGATGTACGGGGATCCCGGACAAAACCTGGTACGGACGAGCCGTCTGATCGAGGTCTACCGGGCGCTCCGGTCCTCGATTTCCAACGCCTGAAGGACGGTATCCTTCCACAGCGACCTGATTTCGATCCTGGCAGGGGCGAGAATGGCGTAGGACGCGGCGCTGCCACCCCTGGGGTAGGCTGCTGAACCCGGGTTGAGGATGATGATTCCATCGTCGTCCACATACAGTCTGGGGACATGGATGTGCCCGAACAGGAACAAATCTCCTTCGCGCATCGAAAGGCCATAGGGACTCGGCCAACGGTCACCGTGGGTCATGACGATGGTCCGGCCATGCCAGGGAAGACGCTGCACCAATGGGGGAACCGGTTTTCCGATGCTCTGGAAGTCATAGGAGCTGTCGCAGTTTCCCTTGACCAAGGTCATCTCCGCCGTGCCGGTGAGCGTCGGACCAAGATGCCCGGGTTGCAGGTCCCCGCAGACCAACATCGAATCCAACTGATGGGCGACGAGCAGTTCCCGCAGCCGCTCGAAGGCCTCCCGATCCCCATGGATGTCGCTCGCGACCAGATATCCTTCCATACCGGGCAAGCCTACCACGGAACCGGTAAAGAGAAAAGACGGCGCGAGGTGTTGAGGGACGCTTGCGTTTCGGGTACGATGCAAGCATGCAAGGAGCACCGTATGGCAAGCGAGATCCATTCCTTCAAGGCCGATGACGGATTGCAGATCTATTACCGGGTCTGGAAGCCTGAATCTGATGACAAGCTCGTCGGAATCGTCCACATCCTCCACGGCATGGCCGAGCACAGCGGCAGATACGAGGAATTCGCGTCTTTTCTGACCCGCTGCGGCTATATCGTCTATGCCCAGGACCACCGTGGCCACGGCATGACGGCCGAGCGCAACCACATGCCCTACGGGTTCTTCGCCGAGCAGGATGGATGGAAACGGATCATGGACGACTGCAGCATGCTGGACCAGATCATCATGGACGAGCAGTCGGACGAGCTTCCCTTTTTCCTGCTCGGACACAGCATGGGCTCTTTCCTGGCCCGCAGCGTCATGGTCGGCCACGCCGACCTGTTCAGCGGCGTCATCGTCATGGGTACCGGTTGCTCACAGGGCATGGCGGGCAAGTTCGGGCTCTGGCTTGCCAGACGCCACGTCAGGAAACTGGGAGCCCGGACCCCGGACGCGATGTTGGAAAAGCTCTCCTTCGCCTCCTACCTGAAACATATTCCCAACCCGCGTACCGGAAGCGACTGGCTTTCCCGGGACGAGAAGATGGTCGACCGTTACGAGCATGACCCCCAGTGCGGCTTTACCTGCACGACCAGCTTTTTCCGTGACTTGCTCACCGGTCTTGCCTACGCGAACGACCCGGCCAACGCCGAGAAGTTGCCCGACGACCTGCCGATCCTTCTGATCAGCGGCAGCGAGGACCCGGTCGGCGGCTGGTCGAAAGGCGTGCGGAAGGTCTATACCCTCTACCACGAGGCGGGGATTGAAGACCTGACCCTGCGCCTGGTGGATGGCGCGCGCCATGAGGTGTTGAACGAGACGGACCGGGAGGACACCTATCGCTTCCTGCTGGATTGGATGGAAGACCGACAGTGATGCAGCAACTGAAGCAGAACAGGCATGTGAACCTGTTGGTTCTCGCCTATCAGAACGGCATGCGCGAGAATATCTTCTCCACCGCCAGCAGCCTGACCTATTCGACGTTGATGGCCTTGGTCCCGGCATTTGCCTTCTATTCCGCTTTCTTCGGGGCGTTCGGGGTGCTCGATGCCTTCATGGCCTCGTTCGGGAGGTTCTTGACCGAGACCTTCGGTGCGGAGATCGCCAACCAGTTTGTCGAGTGGATCGGGACCAACAGCCACAACGCCCTGAGCCTTGGGGTGATCGGCCTGCTCTCCTTTTTGTGGACCATGACCCTGTTGCTGAACAAGGTCTGGACGGAGATCAACCGCATCTACCACACCTCGATGCGCCGCACGCTCGTCAACCGTTTTGCCGGCATCATCATCTTCATCGCCTTTTCTTTGGTCTTTGGAGGCGTTTATCTTTCCCTGCAGGGAAAGATGCTCTGGTACGGCAGGCTGCTCGGTCTGGAGAGCCTGTTCAGCATGAAGCTGACTACCGGCGGCTTCCGTTTCGGACTGATATGCCTCGGCATGTACCTGACCATCTCCTTCGTCCCAAGCACCAGGGTTCGCTTCCGCTCCGCCATGCTGGCCGCCTTCTACGCTGCCGTCGGCTTCTTCGTCTCCAACACGGTCCTGAGCGGCCTGACCGGCATGGCGACCCGCTACTCGGTCCTCTATGGTTCTCTTGCCGCGGTCTTTCTGATCCTGTTCCGTGTCTACGTGCTCTGGATGATCGGGCTCTGGGCTGTCGAGTTCGCCTACGTGCACCAGTTCCGGCCCGACGAGCAGGAATTCCACGGCCTGCCGGAAAGTCCTGCCTTGCAACTGTCGGACGGCATCAACATCATGATGCTGGTTGGCGCGAACTTCCGGGATGGGAAGGGGAGCACTTCGACGGCGGAGATGGTGGAGCGGCTGGCGATTCCCGGATATCGGCTCTATGGATTCCTCGACCTGCTGGAATCTCTCAGGTTCATCCAGCCGGTCGCGCCGAACAAGAAACGCTATACGGTGGCGCGTCCTTTGGGTGATTTACGGATTTACCAGCTGGCCAACGCATTGTACGGACTCGGCACCTTGGGACCTGATGACAAGGATACTGCGGGCGAGGCGGTGGCGAAGGCGGTGCGTGACGACGGGGTGGATTGCCTCGGGGATCTGACGGTCGAGAACCTGCTCGAACGGGTATGAGAGGAGGAGGCAGCGATGCTGATTGAGAAAGACAAGGCCGGGATGGTCGACATGCTCTGGCACCAGATGATCGACGTGGAGAGCGGTATCCTTCCGAAAGAGCGGTACCGGCTGAAGGATATTACCCTGACGCTGCACAAGAATCCGCGGATGCGGGGAAACGAGGACCTGGTCTACGTCCCTTGGGCGGTCACCGTGCGCCATGAGGGCAAGGTGATCCTCGTGGTCTCCATAGAGCAGGACGACCTGCGCGCCCTGGCCCAATCGCTGGGATGTCCGGTGCGGGAGCTCCAGGAGGAGCGAGGTACCAAGGGCTACTTCGGCGAGCCGAGAATCGTTGCCTATGGGGGCGCCAGGCGCGAGGACCTGGGGCTGTTTGACGAGAAGATGGATCTGCTCGGGGCGAAGGAATGCCTGTTCGAGTGGGCCTTGGATATCGTCGATGTGGCCGGAGACCCACAGCCGCTAGCGTGACAGCTGGTAGAGGGAGCGGTCGTTTTTGAGTTTTCCTGCCTTTTCCAGATTCCGGAGCTCCAGATAGAGCGCCGTCGGGGTGATGCCCAGGAGGGCGGCGATTTCCTTCCTTTTCAGGGGGATGACGAAGGTACGGCTGTGGTGCAGCCGGCTTTGTTCCTCGAGGAACCAGGAGACCTTTTCCCTGGCGCTTTTCTGGGTCAGGATGGCAAGCCGGGAAAGGGCGTCCTCCGCTTCCTTTGCTATCAGTTTCGTCATATTCTCCATCAATTCCCCATGCCCACGGAGCGTCCAGATCGGGGCGTAGCCGATGGTGCAGTCGGTTTTCGCCAGGTAGGTGAGCGTGCTCCGGTTCTGGGTGAGCGCGAGGGTCATGGCGAAGCAATCGTTTTTCTCAAGCGTGCGTTGCAGTACCTCGCCCGCCAGCTCCTCGACCGTCCCTTCAAGGACAATCAGCACATCCTTGCTGGCCATTCCTTTCCCGAGGATTGCCGAGCCGGCAGGAAACTCCTCCTCGTGGAGATCGAGGAGGGTGATGGTGTTCCAAAATGAGCGCATGTCCTTCAGATGGAACAGGGGGCAGGTGAGATACGCATGCAGGTCAACCATCGCTTACTCCAGGACAAAGTCCAGCAGGACCGGCTGGTGGTCGCTGAGCGCGAAGTTGATGTCCACGGTGGAGACCTGCGCCCTCACCCCTTGGGTGACGAGGAAACCGTCTACGATGGTGGTGTAGGTGATTCCTTTCCGGTAGGGGATGTCGGCAGCCCTGACAGTGGGCGTCTTCTCGTCGGCGTAGAGGGTCAGCCCGTCGGGAATCGCGCTCTTGTCGATTTCCTTCGCCCAGACCGGCTCCTGCTGGGTGGTGGGAAACTGGGTCTTGGCAAGGGCCATGCTGAAGTCCCCCCCACAGACCGCATAGTTTCCTTCGGCCTGGATTTGGAGCATGACGTTCACCAGGCTTTGGAGTTGCAACGGCTTGACCGCCCCCACCATCTGGCTGTTGATCAGGTAGAAGGTCTTTCCGTTCTCCACCGGCAGGCTAGCGACGGAGAAGCAGGGATCCAGGTTGAAATAGATTTCCGGAAAGGCGTCGTCGGCCTGATAGCTCCTGCGGACCGCCTCCTCGATCGGATGCTGGCTCAGGGTGAGCAGTCCGCTGGTGGTGGATCCCTGGACGTCCTTCGGGGGCCAGAGCAGGAAGGCAGTATGCAGGTTCTCGGCCCAGACGGACTCGAAGCCTGTCATGCCGCTCTCGATCATGGCACGCTCGTCAACCTTCCGGCTCCTGCCGCTCGGTTCATCCACCTCTTGGAGCAGGATCATGGACGCCTGCAGTTGTTTGGCCTGGGCGATGATGGAACGGAGCGTGCCCGTTACTGCGCCTTGGTCAGGCGCCTTGGCATGCAGGCCCCGGGTGGGGCTGCCGTCCTGCATGGCTCCCGTTTCCTGGTATGCGCTGAAGGATGGCGTGTAGGCTCCCCAGCCGATATTCCATGTGGCGATCCGATAGACCGTGTCGTTCTTCAGCATCTGCTCCGATGGGGTGCCTGCGATGTCCAGCTGCTGGTTGTCTGGGATATGGTGGTATTGAACGGTGACAAAGGCGAGGTAGCAAGCTACGGTAAAGCAG
>CAJMOS010000144.1 GCA_905215015.1 uncultured bacterium
CTCCGGACAATCGCCGAAGTCGATGTGGATGACCGGATAGGTCTTCCAGTCGTAGTCCGTCTGGTCGATGGCAAGGCCCTTGAACAGCTCCCTTCTGCCCTGGAAGATCGCTTCCAAGGTGGAGACCGTCAGCGACTTTCCAAAACGACGGGGACGGGAAAGAAAGTACATTTTTCCCGATATGGCAATTAGTTTTGCGATGTATCCCGTTTTGTCCACATAGATGCACCCGCTCTCCCGGAGATTCGAGAACGAACTGTTTTCCGTCATGATGGGAGATAATTGCTTGCTCATGGCTCAAGAATACCATAGGAAAGCCCCGATGGCAAAGAACGCTCATTTTACGGCAAGATGCCGGTTCTTGCATCAAATCCGGACGGCATCGTTCAGACTGCTGTCCTGAGGGGCATCGAAAGCGAACGGTGTTCCCCAAAAACGGCTTTCCCTTCTCAGCCAGTTCTGACTTTCCATGAGTGGCAATTGCATGCAAGCTTTGACGTGACCGTCCAGATGCATCTACACGCAACCAGAGACGGCTGAAAATGCTTGCGGCCAAAGGCGCCAGACTACTCGCAGATCCACTTCCGGTACTTTTTCAAAGCTCCACGAGAACTTACTCAAGCTCTCGCAAAACTGGCCATCCATCACCTGTTGGCCCTACAATCATCCGAACACGCATGTAAGGAAAGGCAATGAGTCATGCCGTGCATGCACTTGTCTTTAGAGCTGTGCATGATAAGATTTTTTGTATTAAGATACCGTTATAGGAATATAATTATGCACTATATCTTTGAAATTCAATAAGAAAAGCCGGCAGATGTACCGCCGGCTCATCAAGCTCCGAAAAGAATTCAATACTGGTTCTGTTTCAGGTACGCAAGTAGCGCGTTCTCAACCAATTGGTTGAAACTGATGCCCATATCCTCGGCACAGGCATGGCTTCGTTCCAAAATGGAGGGTTTGACAAGCAGATAGGCCCGCTTGGTCTTGTTTTCCTGGCGCTGGACGCGACGACGGGAGACTGGCGCGGGCGCAGGAACAGGTACAGATTCCTTGACCGGTTCCTCGCTTGCTTGCGAGCCATGGATCAGTTGCTCGAACATGCTGTTCTGGGTGATGCTGCTGGAAAACTCTTTCTTTACCGATTTGCTCATTTCTTTTTCTTCTCCTCTACCATGGACAGGAACTCCTTGCCGAAAGCCTGATAGTCCTGTGTCGCGTTACTGCGTTTGTTGTAACTGAAAATATCGGTACCCTTGGTCTGCGCCTCGGAAATGGCGACGCACTCGCGGATACGCGCCTCGAACAGGTGGGTGTCACTCGCCTGGGCGACCTGTCCGAGCGTCTGTGCGACCGTACGGCGGAGAATCGACCGGTTGGTGTACCTGGTAATCAGGATGCCAAGCACCTTGAGATCCGGATTGCTGTACTTGCGGATCACGTCAATCGTCTGATACAGCTGCGCGATTCCTTCCAGACTGTACCGGTCCGCCTGTGCGGGAATCACCAGGCTGTCGCTTGCAGTCAGCGCGTTCATCGTCAGCACGCCCAGCGAAGGCGGGGTATCGATCAGAATGAAATCGTAACCCTCCCGCAATGTCTCCAAAGCCTCTTTCAAATGATAGGCCCTGGCAAAGTCGACAAAATGGGTGTCGGCGATGGCAAGGTTCCCCGTCGAAGGAATCACGTCGCCCCACTCGGTGTGGATGACAGCATCCCCGGTGAGTTCTTTGTGGTCCATGATGTCCAACACGGTGGGACCGCCTTCCTGGATACCGATCGTGTGGGTCAGGTTGCACTGGGAATCCAGATCGACAAACAGGACCTTGCGGCCCTTGTCATGGAGAAACGCTCCAAGCGCAAGGGTCGTGGTGGTTTTCGCGACACCCCCCTTCTGATTGACTATGGAAATGACCATGAGCTCCTCCGTCAGCGTATACGTATAGGTAGTTTCATGAGGGTAAACCGCAACCACTGTGTTTGGTTACAGATTTTCCATGGATACGTATACGTATCAGTATCAGTATCGGTATTCAAGCACCTATGCGTTTGGTATGGCACACAGGGAAAGCCGGCACACCAAACAATCGGGACATCCCGATACGAGCACAGACGGCATCGTTTCAGAAAGATACGCGGTTTTCATTTTCCATGCTGTATCGAGGCCGTTTTTGTGGTACTATGGCTTTCATGCAAAAGGCAATCATTTCCGTGGTCGGTAAGGACCGCACCGGCATTATCGCTGGCGTATGCACCTACCTGGCCTCAGTCAACGTGAATATCGAGGATATCAGCCAGACTATCATCCAAGGCTACTTCACCATGATGATGGTGTGCAAGATGGACGGAGCGACCAAAGAATTCCATCAGATCAGCAAGGATCTTGAGGATGTGGGCAAGAGACTTGGCGTGCAGGTCAAGCTGCAACGTGAAGAAATCTTCGAGAAAATGCAACGCATATGATCAACCTGAACGAAGTCAAGGCAACCAACGAGATGTTCGAGCAGGAACATCTGGACGTGAGGACCATCACGCTCGGCATCAGCCTGTTCGACTGCGTCTCCGACAATATCGAGACGCTGAAGAAGAACATCTACCACAAGATCACCACGGTGGCGAAGGACCTGGTCAAGGTCGGTCAGGAAATCGAGAACGATTACGCCATTCCCATCGTCAACAAGCGCATCAGCGTCACCCCGATCAGTCTTGTCGGCGCTTCGGCCTGCAGGAAAAGCGAGGACTACGTCGCCCTCGCGAAGGTGCTTGATGATGCCGCCAACTTCTGCGGGGTCAACTTCATCGGCGGCTTCACCGCCATTCCCGCCAAAGGCATGAGTACCTGCGACTACCATCTGCTTCACGCCATTCCCCAAGCCCTGGCCGAGACCGAACACCTCTGTTCCTCGGTCAATCTTGGATCCACCCGCACCGGCATCAACATGGATGCCGTCGGACTGATGGGCCAGGTCGTCAAGGAAACCGCCATGGCTACCAAAGAACACGACAGCCTTGGCTGCGCGAAACTGGTCGCCCTTTGCAACGCGCCTGACGACAATCCCTTCATGGCTGGCGCCTTCCATGGTACCACCGAGGGTGACGTGGTCATCAACGTAGGCGTCTCCGGTCCGGGTGTCGTCAACGAGGCCCTGCAGTCCATCAAGGGAGCCGACTTCACCACCTTGTGCGAGACGATCAAGCGGACCGCATTCAAAGTGACACGCCTAGGACAGCTTGTCGCCCAAGAGGCAAGCAAACGCCTGGGCATCCCCTTCGGCATCGTCGACCTTTCCCTCGCCCCCACGCCAGCTGTCGGCGACTCCATCGCCGAGATCCTGGAGAGCATGGGGCTCGAAGAGGTGGGATGTCCCGGCACGACCGCAGCCCTCGCCCTGTTGAACGACCAGGTGAAGAAAGGCGGCATCATGGCATCTTCTTCC
Organism: uncultured bacterium; assembly: GCA_905215015.1. Classification (GTDB taxonomy): domain Bacteria; phylum Spirochaetota; class Spirochaetia; order Sphaerochaetales; family Sphaerochaetaceae; genus RUG023. The sequence goes on from CAJMOS010000144.1 coordinate 3,438, forward strand.
GTGGGAGGGCTTTCTGGGGCCTTCATTCCGGTCAGCGAGGACGCCGGCATGATCCGCGCCGCGACAAGCGGGGGATTGCGTATCGAGAAACTCGAGGCGATGACCTGCGTCTGCAGTGTCGGCCTGGATATGATCTGCATTCCGGGAGACACCAGCGCCGCCACCATCAGCGGCATCATCGCCGACGAGGCCGCCATCGGCATGATCAACCAAAAGACGACCGCCGTGCGTGTCATTCCCGTCATCGGAAAGACCGTCGGCGAGATCGCGCATTTCGGGGGCTTGCTTGGCGACGGACCCATCATGCCGGTCAACACGAAGAGTTGCGAGGCCTTCATCAGACGCGGTGGACGCATACCGGCACCGGTGCACTCATTCAAGAACTGAGGGGCCTATGTTGTTCCCCCTTTTACTTGCGACTACCGGCCTGACGGGACTGACCCAGAACCTGTATGGAACCCTTTCCACCGACATCCAGGCGGCCACCGGCATTTCCGCCGAGGGCATAGGCTATGTGATGAGTCTCAGCCAGGCCGCGACCATCCTGGCCATCCTGGTCTACCCCTCGATTGTCCGGAGGACCGGCCCTTACCGTGCCGTGATCCTGGGGAGTTTTGGCTATGCCCTGGGGTTCTTCCTGATCGGTTGCGCCCATGGCGCCGCCGTCTTTGCCGCAGTCTATACCCTTTGGTCGATCATCCAGTATCCGTTTGCGGGAAGCAAGTTCGCTTTGATGACCCACTATGACCCGACGAAAAAGAGCCAGCACCTGGCGGAGATGCACCTGTGTTACAGCATCGTCTCCATCTTCAGTGGATTCTATGTCGCATTCTGCAAGAAACAGGCTTGGTTCATCGCCTTCTGGCAGACGGGTCTGCTCTATGCCCTGCTCGGCGTAGGTTTCATCCTCGCATGGAAGGAAGCGAACAAGATTCCGGCGATGATGCACCACGACACCCATGGGGAAAGCGGATTGAAGGACGGCTTCTCGCTATTGGCCGATCCCGCCTATCTCTGTTACTACCCCTTCATCGCCACAGCGGCTACCGCCGAAGGGCTTTCGATGGTCTACCCGCTGATGTTCATCGAGCAGAATCTCAAGGCAAACGCCGACCAGGTAGGACTTGCGGTTACCCTCTTCTTCACCGGCATGACTATCAGCCGCATCCTTGTGGTGCGATTTTTCTCCCGCTCCAAACACACCGGAGCCTTCCTGTATGGCTTCGCAACGGTAGCCACGTTCTGCCTGGCAACGCTCTCCATCTCCACGCTTTCCAACGCGATGATGCTGATGCCGGTCATGGGATTCGCCATGGGCGCCATCAACCCGCTCTGCCACGTTTTCGGCGCGACGTTATGGAGCGGGCGTATTGACCAGGTAATGAACATGCATGGTTTCGGAGAGACAACCGGAAAGATTGTCGTCCCGTTGGCGGTGGCCTTGGCTTGGAAAGCCAGAGGAGGCGCATTTGCCGTCCAGGCGATGGCGATGTTGCTTGCCTTGGGCCTTGCCTTCTATACGGCAAGCCTTGTTCTGTTGTCGAAGCGCTGATATTTTCCTATACTTTCGCGCAGAGGAACACCGATGCTTGAGAAGCTGGACGCATTCAAAACCCAATTGCATGAACTGGACGCAAAACTAGCGGATCCCGATGTGGTCGCGGACCGGGCCCAGTACCGGACATTGATGCAGCAGCGCGGCCATTTGGGCCCCATCGTCGACAAATTGGCAGAACTCAAGGCGCTGGATGACGAGTTGCGGGAGACTGAAGCCCTCCTCCAGGATCCGGAAATGGCGGAGATGGCCAAGGAAGAAATCGATCCATTGAAGGCGAAAATCTCCCAGGTCGAGGATGAGGCGAAAGTCCTCCTGATCCCCCCCGACCCGCTTGAAGGCAAGAACATCATCATGGAGATCCGGGCCGGCACCGGCGGGGACGAGGCCGCACTCTTCGCGGCAGACCTCTTCGGCATGTACAGCCGCTATGCCGAGCAGCGCCATTGGAAGATGGAGGTCATGAGCCAGAACCAGATCAACCTGGGGGGATATAAGGAAATCATCGTCTCGATCAGCGGCAAGGATGTCTATGGTTCGCTTCGCTGGGAAAGCGGTGTCCATCGCGTCCAGCGCGTACCCGTCACCGAGAGTGGCGGACGCATCCACACCTCGGCTGCCAGCGTCGCCGTGCTTCCTGAGGCCGAGGA
>CAJMOS010000145.1 GCA_905215015.1 uncultured bacterium
CAGGACCACCATCAGGACCAGGTTCAACAAGGTCCCGCAGATCATGAACAATATGGTATTGAGAACCGTCGGCTTGGAGCCGGACTGGTTCTGATTCTGAAGTTTCTCATCCATGGCGAACTCATCCTTCTTTTGGTTTACTCTACTTTGTTTCCGCGATGTGCACAACAAGGAAAATACAGCAGGATAGTCCAGGGAGAAACATTGATCGGCAACCACAGACGGGTACCCAGCAACACTTCCTTCAGCCTGTCCTCCATCGCCATGATGACGTTCTGGCTCGCGGACCATACAGTCTTCTCAGCAGGCTCTTGCTGTAGACGTTCGGAAAACGCAACATCAGCATGTTCTCGTGGCCCGAATCGATGGTCAGGTATCCCGTCTGCAACAGGAACGCCTGCACCTTGTTGATGTCGCCCTCGGCGTGCCGGAGCTCGGCGACATCGAAGGAGGACAGGGCGTCCAGGTCCATCACCAGTTTCGAGCCACCCGTGTCGACCCAATAGTTCTGGAAGTCCCTGCCTTGCCCTGTTTCTGAATCGACATCGGGTTGTACACCGTCTCGCACCCCGGGGCGAACCGGATCAAGGAGTCTTTTGACTTGAACATCTGGTAGCATTTCCGCAGCGTGTCCCGCAACTCCTCCACACGCTCCGAGCAACCGTTGTCCAGCAACACCACGTCGTACTCGTCGATCAGGACCACCACCTTCCCTAGGCCGGATAGTTCGTCGATCAAGTCGGAGAACACGTCGTCGGCATGCTGGGACAGGTCGGGCACGGCAATCCCGTAGGATACGGCGACCTGCTTCATGGCTTTCCGCAGCCATGCCTCCAAGTCCTCCGCAGTGTTCCTCCCGCAGTTCCCGAAGTCGATGTGGATGATTGGATACGTCTTCCAGTCGTAGTCGGGCTGGTCGATGGCAAGGCCCTTTGAACAGTTCCCTCCTGCCTTGGAAGATCGCCTCCAACGTGGAGATGGCCAGCGTCTTCCCGAACCTTCGGGGACGGGAGAGGAAGAACATGTTGCCTTCCTGACGGACAAGGGAATGCAGATACGCGGTCTTGTCCACGTACACGTAGCCCTCTTGCCGAAGGACCTCGAATGAGCTGTTCGACGTGATGATTGGTGGTCGTTTTTTGTCCATACTTCAAGGCTATCAAGGGAGAGCGCTGGTGGCAAACGACGCAAACCTGCAAGGAGAGCTGTTCCTTCCGGGCCATTTTCCGAGGCTCTCGCAAAGCTGGGTATCCCGCTAAAACCGGTTTGTTTTGTTCAGAAGGAGATGCACACCGAAAGGAATGTGCCTGTCTTGAGAAGGAAAAGGAGCGTATCCATGAAGGAGGAATCATCATCAGAAGAAGAGGAGGAGGAGGAGGAAGGTTCCGATGAAGATTTGTTATCCTTCTGTTTCCTGAATACAGATGGGTCGGTAACGAAGCCGAAAAGCTTTGAGCATGAGAGCGTAACCAGGACATGGGAGAGAGAGAAAGTATAGGAAAGGGAACCCTTCCCCAACAAAATGAAATTTCCTCCATATCCGGGGAAGATGACGCGTCCGATATGGGTTGTCCCATCAAAAAAAATGGTGTGCTTGTATGTGTAACGGTAATTTGCGGCCAATGAATCATTGATGCACACCAGCACTCCAACGTCCAGGAAGGCTGAAAGATGGGCTCCACGATACGAATAAAAAAGATTTCCTAGTGCAACGTGCATCGTTCCGTTGCTGGTTCCCGCAATCCTCACATAGGGGAAAAACACATAGTTCTGGGTCTCCGGGGTAGCGAGGACTCCGGCCAGATACTCAAGTTGCAGATAGCCGGCCGTAAGGGACAATCGGTGGCGGGATTTCCCGAAGCGGAAGTCTGTTCCCAACAAAATCCCGTTGAGAGTTAATTCTCCCTCGCCCAGTTTGATGTCCTCATTGGACTGGACATCCACGTGCAACTTGCCTCCCACGAATGTCAACGATGAACCCAAAGGTCCAAGAAGGGATATGGTGCCTCCTCTCAGCCGTATGCTCGAAGGACGTCCATAGAAATAATACAGGTCGCCAGAGGCGAAGGAGCCATCAATGTAGCCCCCGGTAGCGGCTAGTCCAAACCAACGGGAAAAGCGATAGGAAACCATCCCGGACAAACCTTCACCGGAACCGTCGTTGAGGATGTAGCGGGGCTTGTTGTGCAGGATGTGGGTCTCATCGGGGAAAGATGCTTTCCCTCCAACAAGGAACAGTTTGAGGCGGGAAGCCTCCAGGTGAATGCCTGCCCACCCGGCGTCGAAATCACCTTGATAATCCTTCAAGTCAGCTTCATAGGCGAGTATCCCTCCACTGGCGGAAAAGCAGGTGTGTAATTGCGGCATACTGATGGTCGCCCTGCCTTGCGCAAGGCGCACCGGAAATCCCAGATTTCCCATCGACGCGGAAAAGGATGCGAATGGTGTTCTGCATGCGTCCTCGGAGACCGAGAAAGCAACGGCTTCCCCAGAATGGAGGAGGATGAGGCTTACGAGCAATGGCAGGAATGATGTACGCATGGAAAGTAAAAACCGCCAGGGAAAGTCCCTGGCGGATGGAAATCCCCGCTTTTACGGATGGAACCAGCCCCTGGTATCCATAATTTTCTTGATACGTTCCGTATACTTGCCTTCGTGGTAGAAATTGTAGAGCAACAATGCGAAGGTTTCCGGGAACTTCAAGAAATAGGTATGGTCTTCGAACTCCATTCCTCCCACGGTGTTTTTGATTGGAGAAAGATCAATCTCCAGACCGAAGACAGAATCCTCCGAGAGCGTTTTCTCCGGATCCTCCAAAATGCCGAGCACTAACTCGACTGTCTCGGAATCAAGATAATCCGAAGTAAAGATCTGGGTGTGCCGTGTTCCCTCTTGTACAAACGAAACCTGTTGTACAGGAGCCACAACGCCGTTCCTTTCCTTCAGGATACGGATTCTCGGAACATTGCTGCCGCTTTCCATGACGATGAACTTCGCCAGTGCATAGTTCTCGTTATTGAAAAGCTTCCCAAGATCGAGCCAGCGATCTCCCGTCTCCGGCCAGGTCATGTTCGCTTGGATGGCGTCGGGGATGTAGAACTTGGACCCTTTTTCAATCCCTTCCTTCAGAGTCACAGCCGCCTCACGCAATGCCTTGTACTCATCCAGCGTGTCCATCATGACCGTGGGATAGAGATAGCGGTTATTGTTCGCTATGATATCGTCATAGGCGGCAATCGCGAGGTCGACAGCAGCGATGAAATCATTTTTCGCATCTTCCATCTTCTGCGCATCACGGACACCAAGGAATCCGTTGTTCAACGGATCATAGGCCGTGTCAATGGTAGAGGTGCGGTCCAGATACTCCGTATACCGTGTACCCCACGTTTCTTTTTCCGCCCAGTCGAATTTCATGCTTTCCAATACGGTTTGCATATTGAGATCGTAGGACTGGAAGTACTCGATTGTCGCTTTCAAGACGTCGAAAGACGCTTCGATAAGTTTCATCTCGGTCGGCCCGATGTAGACGGAGGCTTTTCCTACCACATCGTCGAATCCAAAATCCGTAATGACCCGTTCCGGTACCCTTACCGGTCTCTCGATGGCATCGATCTTCTTGCATGCCTCTTCATATTCAGTACCGAAAATGATGGAATCCAGTTCATCCAAAGCCTCGTTCAGCCCCTTTGTGTTGCCGTTGAGGATGTTGGCAACCACCAAGAACGGGAGACTGGTGTTCATGCTTGAATCCTTGATCCATTCAGGCGTGCCCATCTCGAGAGTCTCCAAGTACTCCTTGTACTTGTACTCAACATCTTCCCAATTGGTGAGCGTATAGGCTTGATGACCGGCAGCCTGTCCGTTTTGCAGAACCCAACCACAAACATAGTAGTCGCCATTCTCGTCTAAGACATAATAGTTGCCATAGGTGATGCCGGACTTCTGCTTGGTGTTGATTTCGTACCTGCGAAGTTCATCGAGATATGGATAGAGAGTATGCCCTTCAATGGCAGCCTCTTTGAGCACGCCCCACCTATCATCTACAATCTGGAATGCTCCTGAAGTAGAGGCATCGACGAGGGATGCGCGATAATACGGACCAGAACCATAATTATCCTGGGTTGTCGTTTTCTCTACCCCATTGCCACCATAGATGCTGTCTTCCTGCTCAATCCAATACCCGTCCGTCGACTCAAGCCATGCGGTATCGAACAAAGCGTTCATGGTAGCCGGGTAGTTGGTGACTCCCAGACGGTTCTTGACGAAGTCCTGCGTGGCCTGCTTGGTACTGATTGAAGCCAACGCAGCAAGGGCAGAATAGATGCGGGTCTCGTCAGTCTGCTCAAGCGCATATGCTTCATTGAACTTTGCCACACCTTCATCGTACTTCTTGTTCTCGATGTCAGCGATGCCTTCCTCAATCATCTGCGTGGCTTCTGTCCTGAGCGTGACGATGGAATTAGGCAACGCATCCTCGATATCCGCCTGCGTTTTTTGACTGCTTGTGAATATCTTCGGTACAATCCCAGAAGAGGAAGCCTTGAGAGTAGCGCCTTCCCCCATCTGCAATCCGTTGATGGTGATTTCTGTCTCCGCCCCGAAGGTTACCAGGGAGTTGCCATCCAGTTGCAATTCTGGCATCGTGATGGTGGCCGTGTCACCGTAGCTCAGCAAGAGGGAGCCGTGTTCTTGCACGTTCACCTTGCCTGTAAGTTTTCCTTGAAAATCTGCAGGAATGGTTAAAGATCCGCTGGTGACGATAGCCGTCTTCAACACATCCAGGCCGCCATTAGGTTCCGACTTGATTGCACCGTTGGCATGGTTGAAGTCAATGCCAAGATCACCGGTATTGACCGTATAGGTGTATGGCCCGAGATTGATGGTCAAGTCTCCCGTATAGGCATTTGCCACTTTTGCACCGGGACCGGAAAGCGTGCATAGCAAGGTAATGGTTGTAGGAGAGCTGGACGTAAGGTTCTTGGTGGTCTGCTGGTCTGTTACGGCATCGATAGCATCCTGTAACGTGGAGTAGGTCTTGCCTGCGACGTCAAAGTTGTTTTCCGTAACGATCTCCATGTCTTCGATTGCTGGAGCGGAACACCCGACAAAGGCCAATAGCGAGAGACCTAGGCACATATGAAGAAACCCTTTATGCATACATATCTCCTTTTCTAATTCTAAGATATATTTTATTGCTTAATATAGTGACAATAATATCCGTTTTTATTATAGACAGTTGCGGAATTATTACAATCTTCCTCGACCATGCGAGAAGCAAATATCTTCAAAACCAAGTTGCGGTCCACTCCTTGCACTGTCTACAACCGGAAATGCTATGCGGGGAATGAAGATTTTCGACTCGACAGAGAGGTTTCACATGGGAAAGCCCTAGGCTCAAGTCCAGCAAAGATTTGCCCGTCAGCATCTGTACTAAGGCAGATTATTACAGAGTCCACACCCCCTGGTTCCTTGCATTTCCGCTCCATCCCACAAAAAATGAGAGATCCTTATTCCTTGCACTGCAACATGTTGTTCCTGTAATCTGTATTTTCCTCCTTTTTTGCCCATCAAATCCCTCAGGAGACCGGTATGGTAGTGTAGGAGGTTGCATCCATGCATTCCAAACACGACGGCACCCT
>CAJMOS010000146.1 GCA_905215015.1 uncultured bacterium
GGGACCGGCAAGGAAATCAACATCGGCGTGATTCTCTCTGGCGGCCAGGCCCCTGGCGGTCATAACGTGATTGCGGGTTTGTACGATGCCATGCACAAGTCCAACATCGACAGCCACCTGATTGGCTTCAAGGGTGGCCCGAGCGGTCTTTTGAACGACCGATGGATGGAGATTACCCAGCCGTTGCTCGAATACTACCGGAACACAGGCGGTTTCGACATCATCGGCAGCGGACGGGACAAGATCGAGACCGATGAGCAGATCGCCCAGTGCGAGAAGGTGCTGCAGAAACATGAGATCAGCGCCCTGGTGATTATCGGTGGCGATGATTCCAACACCAACGCGGCGGTGCTTGCCGAGCAGTTTGCCGAGCACAAGGTGCCGGTCCAGATCATCGGCTGTCCGAAGACCATCGACGGGGACCTCCGCAACGACAAGGTGGAACTCCCCTTCGGCTTCGATACCGCCACCAAGACCTACTCGGAGCTGGTGGGCAACATCGAGCGCGATGCCAACAGCTCGCGGAAGTACTGGCACTTCATCAAGCTGATGGGCCGGTCGGCCAGCCATATCGCTTTGGAGTGCGCCTTGGAGTGCCAGCCCAACATCGCCTTGATCGGCGAGGAAATCCAAGCGGAGAAGATGACCTTCCAGAATGTGATCAAGCACATCGCCGACGTGGTCGCCACCCGTGCGGCGCGGGGCAACAACTTTGGTGTCGTCCTGATTCCTGAAGGCGTGATCGAGTTCGTTCCCGAGTTCCAGTCCCTGATCAACGAGATGAACGAGCGGATTGCCCAGAAAGAGCAGGAAATCTCCAAGCTGGCTTCCAGCAAGGAACGCATTGCGTTTGTTTCCAAACTGTTGACGCCAGAGCATTGCAAGGTTTTCAGCCAGCTGCCAGACTTCGTTCAAGAAGAACTGGTGATGGACCGCGACCCGCACGGCAACGTGCAGGTCTCCAAGATCGAGACCGAAAAGCTGATTGCCGAGATGGTGGACATCGAGATGGCCAAGCGCAAGAAGGCGGGCTGCTATCGCGGTTCCTTCAACTACCAGACCCACTTCTTCGGATATGAGGGCCGGTGCGCCTTCCCGTCGAACTTCGATGCGAACTACTGCTACAGTCTGGGTTACACCAGCTTCGTGCTGATCGCCAACGGCCTGTCCGGGTACATGGCCAGCATCGGCAACCTGCACGACTATGTCGACAACTGGCAGCCGGGCGGGATTCCGCTGACCATGATGATGGACATGGAGGAACGCATGGGGGTCATGAAGCCGGTCATCCGCAAGGCGCTGGTCGACCTGAACGGCATCCCCTTCCAGTTCTTCAAGGCACATCGCGACCAATGGGAGGTCGAGACCTGCTACAACAACCCGGGGCCCATACAGTACTGGGGGCCTGAGAACATCACCGACCGTCCGACAAAGACAGTCTGGCTGGAGCAGATGCATCACGAGTAAGATTACGGAAAGCGGGGGCCAAAGGGTTCCTGCTTTTCGTTCTCATTCTGTACAATCCGCTCATTTCATGGGATGATAGACGAAGATAAGGAGCATACACATGGGTGCATTCAAAGCATATGATATTCGTGGTGTCTGGGGCACCGATATGAACGAGGAGATGGTCTACAAGATCGGTTTCTTCCTTCCCCGCTTGCTGGACTGCAAGGAGATTCTGGTCGGGCGAGACATGCGTCTCTCTTCCGATACTATTTTCGAAGCGCTCGCCAAGGGCATCACCGACAGTGGCGCCGACGTCTGGACAATCGGCAAAGCGACCACACCGATGGTCTATTTCGCTACCTGCCATTTCAAGGTCGGGGGTTCGGTGCAGATCACCGCGAGCCACAACCCGAAGGAGTACAACGGGCTGAAAGTCAGCAGGACGATGGCGGTTCCGGTAGGCTACGATACCGGCTTGGCGGACCTTGAGAAGATGGTCGCCACCCAGCCCGTTTTTCCAGTCGGGAAAAAGGGCACCATCATCGAGAAGGACGCGTTGACTCCGTATGTCGAGTTCCAGCGGAAGTATGTGACCGACTTCTCCAACCTGAAGCTGGCCGTCGATTGCTCAAACGGCATGAGCTCGATCCTGGTCCACAAGGTGCTGGGCGATGACAACATCATCTACATCAACGACCATCTGGACGGCAATTTCCCCGACCATCAGCCCAACCCGCTGGAAATCAAGAACTGCGAACATCTGATGCGGGTGGTACGCGAAAACCATTGCGACCTCGGCATCATCTATGACGGGGATGCAGACCGTGTCAACCTGGTCGACGAAAAGGGCAACTACATCTTCGCCGACATCACCATGGCCATCCTCGGCATCGAGATGCTCAAGGGCATCAAGGGCGGAAAGGTTGTCGCCGACATCCGCTCCAGTCGCAGCGCCGTCGACTATATCAACAACACCCTCCACGGTGATGTCTACCTGTGGAAGGTCGGACACGTCAACGCCAAGGCAAAAATCCGTGAAATCGGAGCCGTCTATGGCGGCGAGCTTGCCGGCCACTACTATTTCCGCGACTTCTTCAACTGCGACAGCGCAGGCTTCGCCACGTTGCACCTGTTGCCGGTCTTCAGCCAGGCGAAGAAGGAAGGAAAAGGCGCCAGCGATCTGGTGAAGGAAATCGTCAAATGGGCGACCAGCGGCGAGATCAACTTCCGCCTGGAGAAAAAGGACGAGGTCATCAAGGCCCTGTACGATGCCTACGCATCCAAGGCTGACAAGGTTCTGGACTTCGATGGCTATCGCTTTGACTTCAAGGACTGGTGGTTCAACGTCCGCAAGTCCAACACCGAGCCCTATCTCCGTCTGGTCCTTGAGGCCAAGACCCCGGAAGAGGTGGCAAGGCGGGTCGAGGAAGTCAAGAAGTACATCCACGACTGACACGGGGAATTGGGTTCCTTTCTGCCGCACCCCACGATGGGGTGCGGTATTTTTATTCGACAGATGCGACGGGGCAGATTTTCCTCCGCCCTTTTGGTTACTGTTGTTCCGAGGCCTCTTCCAGTTTTTGGATAAATTGGTAAATCGAACTGAATTGATTGGACTCAGAAGACTTTGCTTTCATATTGTCTACTGCGGTTTTTCGATTGGTCCACAATTGTTTTTCCTGAGTACTGGATAAGAAACCTTTTTGATACATCTCCCAGTTTTTGATTTTGTTCAGTTGTCTCACACATTCAGCACTCGAAACGCTTGTTTCAGGAGGAACACGAAAATGGGCAAAAAACCACACTTCGATACAAGGCTTGCTCACCAAAGGCACGCCTTTACAGGACAGGATGGTGTCCACTATTTCCGGCTTATCTCCATCAAACATGAGGAATGTCGATTCCACGTCCACAGCACCAGCCAGATCTTTCCTGTATCTATTGATCAGTCTCTGTGACACTCTGCACCCAACTTTCCTCGCAACTATTTTAATGGGAAGACGATAATTCTGTCTCAACATGTTCACATAGGTTATCTCAGTATCCCCTTCACACAGGACAAGAAACTGGGGGCGCATTTTCTTAAGCTTGCTTTTCCTCTCTCTTCCCATGTGGTCAATCTCCCAAAAGTCCCTTGATACGGGCAACAGAAGAATTGATATAGGGAACAGCATCAAACCTTCCCTGGAGGTAACATTTTTCAGCGTCCATGTTTTCCCGAAAATCCTTGAAATCGAAAAGTGAGTACACTTCTGTAGACCCATCGCTCTTCTTGTTGGTGAAAAGGATCTGGTCCCTTCGTAGCCTATTGACATCCAAAAGATTTGTATTGTGACTGGTAAAAAGGAATTGCGCGTTTTTTGAGGCATGCACCATGTCGAGTACGAATCGGGCTAACTCGGTATGAAGGCTTCCGTCAAATTCATCGAGAATCAGAGTCTTTCCTTTCCGGCAAATATCAAGCAGCAGCAACAATAGGTTGAAGATTTGGATAGTTCCAGTGGATTCCTCTCCTTCAAGATAAAACTGGATGTCGGGATTCCTTTTATGTACTGTATAGAAATTAACCACATTCAAAAGTTGCGGATCCTGATTCGGCAACAGGGCAAGTCCATTCCCCCTGAAAGTCGGAAAGACTTGCCTCTGTTCGATCTTCACATGTATATCTGAAATATCGCTATCTGCCATTTTCAAAGCTTCCAGAATCAATTCCTTGTTTTGCCTGAACAGTGCGACAGCGTAGTCGCCGGAAAGATGGGGAAGGCCAATCAGCAGTTCTGTCCTGAAATAGTTGTAGATTGTTTTTCCCAAACTCCTATCCATCTGGCTTGCTCTACTGATGAACAAGGTGGTCTTCCCCGTACTTTCCGCAACGTCCATTGGTTTTATGAATTGGCCTTCAGCGAAGCTATAGATTTTGGATTTTTCGGGTCCCAAGGTTTCATCTCTTGTGAATACCTTCGCTTTCCTTTTGTTCGGATAGTAGTAGAGTTCTTCTTTCATGATTTCAGTACGTGTGAGCAAGAAAGAATACTCGTATTCCACACCGTTGCAAATGAAATCAATGAAGAAAGAACTAGGCTTATTACCATATCCGTCAAACTTAAATGGAAGGAAATTGAAAACAGAACCCTCGTTGTTCCGGTGAGAGTCCAGGACAAGCGTTCTACAAAAGTTCGCAGCTTTAACGATACTTGACTTTCCCGATGCATTAGGCCCGAACAAGCCTTCTACCTTCAGGAGTGTCATATTGTGTACAGAAAAAACATTATCAGACAATTCTCGCGATTTGGTTGTGTTGATGGAGGCGGCCTTAAAATCAATGGATACTTCGTCTTTAATAGAAAAGAAGTTCGAAAAACGCATTTCAACAAGCATAAACCCCTCCAATTTGTAGTAATTCTACAAATATAACAAGATAAATCAGATTTATCAATAATTAATGGACGTTTACATCTAAAACCATTTATGAGCGTCAATTGATAATGAAGGAGTTTCCCCGGATGATGTAGAATATGGGTCTCATTTCTGACCCATACTTCCGGAACTCCCGTAGCTGCGGCTACGGTCCTTAATGGATATCCGATGGCTCAGAAGGATGAGGCTGGATGCGCGTTGCCCATCGCGCTTTTCGCTTCGTTTTGCGGTTACTGACCGGCAAGGGCTTGCCGTCGAAAAGGTCTGCAGAAATCCTTCATGCAACAACTTTGCCGAATCTTCCTGACGGAATCGCATCGGCGGAGATGAACGTGAAATACTTGCTTTGCGCATAACAAAAAGGCACCCGGAATTGACCGGATGCCCTATGGTGACCTGCTTTTGTTCCTCTTTACTGGAGCAAGATGAGGTTCGGCCATTTCTTGGCGTTCTTCACGATGTCCACGGTTCCATCGGTCACGTAGTCCGGATTGCGGGAAAGCTGTTTCTCCACGTTTTCCTTGTTCGGTTCGGTTGTTTTGTCAACTACAAGAAAAACGGTAAGTCCGTCGG
>CAJMOS010000147.1 GCA_905215015.1 uncultured bacterium
ATTACATATATGGTAATGCAGCTGCGTCAAGAAATACTTTTTCAGTTTGTGCTTTACATATGACATTACATACGCTATGTTGAGTTACAACAATGTTACCTTTCAGCAAGAATGAGATTGCCCTGATGGCCGAGAATTCTATTCGGATTCTTGGCTTCCATGACATCCATGAATACGCGGAGCACTCGATCTTCCTTACCGTCGCGCTTCCGCAAGGCGCCATCCTTTCCAGCCGTGGCGCCAAGGAAGCGGACGATGCGCGAACATATCGGGATTTCCTGCAAGCGCAGCAACAACGGTTCCAGCTGCAAGACAAGCATCCTTTTCTGCAGATGCTTGATCCGGAGAACTTGCTGAGATCCTACCAGAAGGGAACCGGCTACCAGAGTCGGGAGTTTCCGCTCGACCGGCAGGGCGGGCGCGTCTGGTTGCGGGTCTGCGCCAATATCCACCAGGAAGGGGACCAGCTCATCCTGGATGTGGGTTTGCTTCTCGCTGACAAGTATTATCAGGCGGCAGTTCCCCTGCCGGCAAAAGCGGACGTGGATCCCCTTACCGGGCTTCTCAACAGGGCCGGTCTGGAGCGAAGGGTGAACTCCTATATTGAAAACCATGCGGACAGCCAGAGCGCGTTGGTGATGGTGGATATCGATAATTTCAAGCGGTTCAATGACATGTTCGGCCACGCGAACGGAGACAAGGTCCTTGTCGCTCTCGGCGATGAACTCCGTATGGGCTTTGGCCGTACCGCCTATCTTTCCCGTAATGGCGGAGACGAGTTCCTGCTCTTCGTCAGAGGTTGCAAGTCCAGACATCTGGTGACGCTGATCCAGGAGTTCGTGGAAAAAGAACATGACGTGGAAATCAACGGAAAGACCTATCCCTACTCGATCAGCCTTGGCTATTCGACCTATCCCGACCAGGCGACAAGCTTCAGCAGGCTGTACCGGTGCGCCGATATCGCCCTGTACGCTGTCAAGTTGCGAGGGAAGGGGAGCTTCCTTCGGTACAAACAGGAAATGGAGCGCGACGAGCGCTCACAGCTGGGCTTCAGCCTGGAAGATCTTGCCAAAGGACTGCCCGGAGCCATCCTGGTCTACAAGGCGGACAAGACCGAGCAGATCCTGTTCGCCAATGATGAACTGATCCGGATTTTCGGGTGCGACGACCTTGAGGATTTCCTGGACCATGTCAAAGGAAGCTTCCGCACCTTGGTCCATCCTGATGATGTCGGGCGTGTTGAAGCCAGTATCCGGAACCAAATCGAGCAGGAAGACCTGGACCGTGATTTCGTCGAGTACCGGATCATCACCAAGCAAGGCACAATCAAGGAAATCTTCGATGCCGGCAAACTGGTCCACAGCGCCTATTTCGGCGACGTCTTCTATGTGTTCCTGTACGACAAGGAAGAACAGCACAGATTGCTTGCACACTCCTAGGACCGTATATGGGTCTACCATAGGAATGGTATACGGACGTAGTGGAAAGAGAGACGTAATACATATAAAAACCAATTACCTCAGCGATATGCATCAAAAGCCTATCCATCGTTCCCAGAGTGCCTGTATAATGGGCCATCATGCATATGTCATCCGAAATCGCAATGGGAATCATCATCCCGTTTCTTGGTACTTCGTTGGGCTCGGCGATGGTGTTTTTCCTCACCGGGCATCTTTCCCGTTCCCTTGAGAGGTGTCTGACCGGTCTGGCCGGTGGCGTCATGGTTGCCGCCACCTTCTGGAGTCTTCTGGAACCCGCGTTGACCAGCAGCGCGCCTATGGGTGCCTTCGCGTTTGTGCCCGCGTCGGTGGGCTTCCTCTTTGGCGTCGGGTTCCTGCTTTTGCTTGATGAGCTGACCCCGCACATGCACATGGACATGCATGAGGAAGGCCCCCAGTCTTCCCTGCGGAGAGCGACGAAGCTGTTCCTTGCCGTCACCCTGCACAACATCCCCGAAGGCATGGCCGTCGGAGTCATCTACGCCGGGTGGATGCAGGGCGAGGCTGGAATCACCCATTCCGCCGCTCTGGCGCTTTCGCTTGGCATAGCCCTGCAGAACTTTCCTGAGGGGGCGATTGTCTCCATGCCGCTGCGCGCGACCGGAATGAGCAAGACGAGAACGTTCCTCTACGGAGTCGGCTCGGGAGTGGTGGAACCGGTCGCGGCCCTGCTCACCCTGCTCGCCACCAGCCTGGTCTCGCTTTTCCTGCCCTATATGCTTGCCTTCGCGGCGGGAGCCATGATGTACGTCGTTGTCGAGGAATTGATTCCGGAAATGTCGGAAGGGGAGCACTCGAACCTGGGAACGATCAGCTTCGCCTTGGGGTTCGTGTTGATGATGGTGCTCGATGTCGCGCTCGGCTGAGCGTCCTTCTGGGGAAAGGGACCTTTCCGAAGTCATCCCGCGGCATCATCCGCAAACGTAGGCAGCCATCACTCTCCTGATGGCTGCTTGGTCGTGCGATGGTGGAGAAGCAGTCTCTGCCATGCCACCGGTTTAGTCAAAAAATTGCCCTTCAAGCCTAGTCTGTTTCTGTATGAAAATCGCTATTTCAACGAAAATATAGAGGGAAATTCATACACATAAAGTTAGTATACACATACTTATCAAATTGTATTGACTAAATTTATCTAAGTAGAGTAGTGTTGCTTTTGAATTAGGATAACCTAACCAATAGATTAAAGAAAACCACTCATTCGGAAAGGATAGTATGCGAAAAATTGCAATATATGGAAAAGGAGGAATCGGCAAGTCCACCACGACAAGCAACCTGACAGCCGCCCTATGCCAGATGGGGTATCGGGTGATGCAGGTCGGTTGCGACCCCAAAAGCGATTCCGTCAAGAACCTGATGGGGGGAAGGCGGATACCGACGGTACTGGACCAGCTCAGGGACGACGAGAACGCCGACATCTCGTTGGACGACATTGTCTTCAAAGGATTCGGCGGTGCCTTCTGTGTCGAGGCTGGCGGACCTACGCCGGGAATCGGCTGTGCCGGCCGGGGCATCATCACCGCCTTCGAGAAACTGGATGAGCTCGAGGCAAAGAGGGTCTACAAGCCGGATGTGATTCTGTACGACGTCCTCGGAGACGTGGTCTGCGGCGGTTTCGCCATGCCGATGCGCGCCGGCTATGCCCGCAACGTCTTCATCGTGACCAGCGGAGAGATGATGAGTCTCTACGCCGCATCCAACATCGCCCATGCGATCAAGAATTTCGGACCGCGTGGCTACGCCCGGTACAGCGGGGTGATCCTGAACAGCAGGAATGTGGCTGACGAACGGAAGGTCGTCGACAAGGCGTTGGAGGAAATCGGGGGAGAAGTGGTCGCCACCATCGCACGTGACGGCATCGTGCAGAAGGCGGAAGCACAGGGCAAGACCGTAATCGAGGCTTTCCCTGACAGTCCGATGGCGGAGTGCTACCGGACCTTGGCAAAAGCGGTACTCGCCAAGAGCCAGGACATGGAGGAATAGATGCAAGCTTGTGAAGCATGTTTCGTCAAGACCCTGAGGTATGAGTCCCCTGCCCACGGAGGGTGGGGGCTGGTGAAGCTGGCGACCCAGCTTCCCGAAGCCCATCTCCTTTTCTTCTCGCCGCCAGCCTGTGGCCGCCATGGAGCCCTCAGCTCGGTCGTCAACGGCATCAAGGACCATGTGAGCTACGTGTGTTTTACCGAGAAGGAGATCGTGGAAGGAACCTACATCAAGAGCTTCCTCCCCGCGGTGGACGACCTGATCGCCTTCCTGCCCAAGCGGCCGAGGGCGATCCTGATCTACACCTCCTGCATCGACGACCTGTTGGGTACCGACCGTCCGGCGCTACGGCATGCCATGGAGGAGAAGTACCCCGATATCAAATTCCGTTTCTGCCAGATGGATCCGATCCAGCTCGATTCCGCGAGGAAGGCCCCCGGCATCTCCCTGTTCGTCCACATGTACGACATGCTGGAAGGGGCCCGGACCAATCCACAGCCCGATCGGGTCGATCTGCTCGGCAACGTGCTGTCCATGACACCGGGGAACGAGATTGTCGAGGTATTGCGTCAGGCAGGGGTCGGCGCCATCAGCCAGCTTCCGGATATGACCACGTTCGACCAGTTCCTGGAGATGGCCAACGCGTCGCTTTCCCTCGTGATGCACCCGCGCGCGCTGGAAGGGGCGAAGCACCTCGAAACGCTATGCGGCATACCGTACCTATCCGCGTTCTGCACCTATGACCTAAAGGAAATCGACGCCTTCTACGAGCAACTTTCCGACATGCTTTCCAAGGCTCTCGGCCACAAGGTTGTCCTGCATCTTGCGGAACGGAGAGGGCGTGCGCAAAAAGCTTGGGAAGAAGCAAGGAAAGCGCTGGAAGGAAAGAAGGTCGCCATCGACTTCCAGGCGGTGGCCAAGCCATACACCTTGGCTCGGACGATGCTGCAGATGGGCTTCAACGTCAACTTGGTCGCGACAGACGGAGTCTCGGGCATGGACAGGCCGAGCTTCGAGTGGATCCAGGAGCATTTCCCCCATGTGGAAGTCGCCAGTCCTCTGGATCCCGAGGGGCCCAAGTACCGCTACCGCTCCACTGACGGCGACGATGTCTGCATCGGATTCGACGTCGGGGATATGGTCGGTTCCCCCAATGTGGCGCCCATTCTGGAGGATGACGACCACTTCGGGTATCAGGGCGTCGAACGCTTCTGCAAGAAACTGATGGATGCGGCAAGCATCAAATCCAACCTGCACTCGCTGATCAAGGAGGCAAATCTCGTCGTATGAGTACCCTGCAAATCACGCTTCCGCCCTTTTCTCCCGACTATTCGGGAGTGGCATCCGCCCTGTTTGAGCTTGGCGGCATGTTGATCCTGCACGACGCCTCCGGCTGTACCGGAAACTACCTGGGGTATGACGAACCGCGCTGGGCGGAACACAGCACGGTCGTCTATTGTTCCGGACTACGCCATCTGGACGCCATCCTCGGCAACGATGACAAGTTGGTCAGCCGGACGGTGGATGCGGCCGGAAAGATGCATCCCCGCTTTGTCGCCGTGATCGGCAGCCCGGTACCGATGCTGGTCGGTTGCGACTATGATGGCGTAGCCAAGGAAATCGAGGCGAGGACCGGGATTCCCGCTTTCGGTTTCGATACTACGGGGATTCCCTTCTATGACCGGGGCGTCTTCCTTGCCTGCAAGGCTCTGGTCGACCGGTATACGAAACCTGCGGAGGAAACCATCCCCCATTCGGTGAACCTGCTTGGCCTGACGCCCTTCGACTTTGGCGCGAGGGGGAACGCCGAGGCGGTCCGGGCATGGTTTTCCGGCCACGGCTGGAAGGTGCTGTCCAGCATGTCCATGGGCACCTCCCTGGAGGAGATCGCCCTCTGTTCCCAG
>CAJMOS010000148.1 GCA_905215015.1 uncultured bacterium
TCAGATTTATATGACATGATTGTTCCAAAAGATCATATTCTAAGAAAAATCAGGGGCAGGCACAACGCCGGCTTCATCGTCGCCGACCATATGTATCCTTCGGCCAGCTGGCAGGACAAGTTCCACGGGGAATATGCCGTGGAGGGGAGCATGAAGCTGTTGAAACCGCAGACCTACATGAACCTCAGCGGGACCAGTGTCGGAGAGGCCGCCAGTTTCTTCAAGCTGAAGCCACAGGAAATCCTTGTGGCTCACGACGATCTGGAGCTTCCTTTTGGGGAAGTCAGGTTACAGCTCGGCGGTGGCCTTCAGGGCCATAACGGATTGCGCTCGATCAAGGAACGGCTGGGCAGCGACCAGTTCGCCAGACTGCGTATCGGCATCGGAAGACCCCAGCATGGAGGCGTGGCCCAGTACGTGCTGACTCCATTCACCAAAGACGAGTGGATTGGATGGGATTTGCTTTTGCCCCATATCCGCACCATGGTGGAAACCTGTGACCACATTCCGCAAGTCTACAAGCTCCCATGATATCGACGATTAGCAAGGCAAGATTGTTGTTCGACCTTGCCCGCAACCCCTTTTGACCCATATACTATGGGCAATGAGGGGGAGTCGGACATGCAAAGCCATGACCTTCGGGTTTCCATACGATTACGGACGGATCTGCAGCAGTTTCAACCGTTCTTTGCGGAAAGTCGTCAGATGGACAAGCTCTACCAGGAGGCAAGCCGTTTCGCATTCCTTTACAACCAGGCGGTGGAGTCTCACCCGGAGTGGGAATATCTTTCGCCCGCGGACCTCAATGCGGGCGTCCTGCTCCACCTGCTCTACCAGACGGTGCTCGACACCTATCTGAGGACCACCAACCCTCCCTTCTTCCATGCCACCAGCTCCCATCTGGACGCTCCGGCCCAGTCCGCCCTCGCCTTCTACGTGAAGGAGTTCCCTTCACCGCTTTTGGTCGAGCGGCACCCTGACCAGGCCGAATTCACCGACGAGAGCCTCCGCGGCTTCTTCATCCACAGGGTCATGCAGGTCAATCCGGCCCTGGTCAAGGCAATCAGGCCGCTGATCGCTCCTCGCGGGCTGGCATTCCCGCCGGAGACCTCCAACCTGATCAGGATTCTCGAGCAGGACGTCTCCAGAGGACAGCCGATGGAGGTGGGGCCAAGGAAGATGAACCTGTTCGCGTTCCTGACCGAACCGGCGAGACTCTACCCGACCGACCTGCTGGCCCAGATTTCCTTCATCCTGGACACATGGGGCGCGTTGGTGCCCGAAACCATCAAGACATTGCTGTTCAAGGCGATGACCATCATGCGCGAGGAGCACAAGCCACGCTTTATCGGCGGCGGTCCGGCCCCGACGAACGTCCCCGACTACAGCGCGCTGGATAGTGACTACGAGGCCTTCTCCCAAGACCGGAACTGGATGCCGAACGTGGTCATGATGGCGAAAAGCACGCTGGTCTGGCTGGACCAGCTCTCCAAGCTGTACAAGCGGCCAATCACCACGCTGGACCAGATTCCCGACGAGGAGCTTGACCAGCTCAAGAGAAGGGGATTCACAGCGCTTTGGCTGATTGGCCTTTGGGAGCGCTCCTCTGCCAGCAAGAAGATCAAGAACCTGTGCGGGAACCCGGACGCCGAGGCATCCGCCTACTCGTTGGAGGACTATGAGATTTCCCCCTCGATTGGAGGATGGAACGCGCTGGAAAACCTGCGCGAGCGCTGCCGCGCCCGTGGAATCCGGCTTGCCAGCGACATGGTCCCCAACCATACCGGCATCGACAGCCGATGGGTCATGGAGCATCCGGAGTACTTCATCCAGCAGGACTATCCCCCCTTCCCCTCCTACTCCTACAACGGTCCCGACCTTTCTTCCAACCCAGACATCGAAATCAAGCTGGAAGACCATTACTACAACCGCACCGACGCGGCGGTAACCTTCCGCCGCAGGGACAAGAGGACCGGGCAGACCACCTATATCTTCCACGGAAATGACGGTACTTCGATGCCTTGGAACGACACCGCCCAGCTCGATTTCCTCAACCCGGTCACCAGAGAGGCGGTCTACCAGGAAATCCGCCATGTGGCGCAGAATTTCCCGATCATCCGCTTCGACGCCGCCATGACCTTGGCAAAAAAGCACATCAGACGTCTGTGGTATCCTCAGTTGGGTGCCGGAGGAGATATCGCGGGACGGGCGGACGCGTCGATGAGCGACGCCGAGTTCAACGCCCGGATTCCTAAGGAATTCTGGCGTGAGGTGGTCGACCGGATCGCCCAGGAACTTCCCGATACCCTGCTGCTCGCGGAGGCCTTCTGGATGATGGAGGGATACTTCGTCCGTACACTCGGCATGCATCGTGTCTACAACAGCGCCTTCATGAACATGCTGAAGAACCAGGAAAACAAAAAGTACCGGGATACCATCAAGCAGACCATCAGCTTCGATCCGGAGATCCTGAAACGGTTCGTCAACTTCATGAACAACCCGGACGAGGAAACCGCCATCGCCCAGTTCGGCAACGGCGACAAGTATTTCGGAGTCTGCACGTTGCTCTCCACCATGCCAGGACTGCCGATGTTCGGTCATGGACAGCTCGAGGGCTATCGCGAAAAGTACGGAATGGAGTACCGTCGCGCCTACTGGGACGAACAACCTGACCAAGGATTGCTTTCCGAGCACGAACGGAGAATCTTCCCGTTGCTCAGGAAGCGCTATCTGTTCAGTGGTTGCGACCATTTCCAGCTGTTCGACCTCGTCGGACCATTCGGCAAGGTCGAGGAGTCCGCATACTGTTACACCAATGGAACCAACGAGGAACGCTCGTTGGTACTGTTCAACAACCAGTATGAGGCGGTCGAGGGAACCATCTTCCGAAGCGCCGACAAGCTGGTGCGCCACGGGCAGGAACGCACGACCGAACAGGTCTCCATCGCCCAGGCGCTTGATGTCCACGACGAGACAGACCACTATCTCGTATACACCCAATTCCCGGAGATGCTGACCTATATCCGGCCCTCCGGCGACATCTGCCGTCATGGTTGCTCCTTCCACCTGGACGGCTACCAGACAATCGTGTTCGTCAAAGTCCACGAGGTTGTCGACACCGACGGCACCTACCGGACGCTTTGCGAGACCTTGAACGGGAAGGGAGTCCCGAACCTGGAAGAGGAGATCGCCATGCTCAGGCTGAAGCCGCTGCACAAGCTGTTCCATTCCCTGACCGCATCCCCGTTCATCCACAATGTCCAGCACGCCCTGAAGGGGGAGGATCCCGCCATCAGGGCCACGGCCATCGACCTGTCCGAGATCTATCAGGAGCTCTACCGCTATTCGCTCGCGATGCCGGAAGAGGTCTCCCGGTACGTCCGGGTCCCCGTCGCGAACCTGGCAAGCAGAACCGTGCTCAACCTGCTGGACCGGCAGTTCTCCCCATTTGCCAAGGCTGAGGGAATCGAGCGCCATATCGCGCAGGTGATGCCCGAGCTTCCCTATGCGATGATAGCCTCATTCATCATCGAACCCATGACGGGTGACGTGCAATCGGTCCAGGAGGCCATGGCTCTTGCCGACAGGATCCTGTTGAACAGGTTGCTCGCCCCCGTCTTGGAACCTCTCGGGTATTCCAAGGACGAGATCCGCGGCATCTGCCATATGGGCGCGATCCTCGCCGTCAGCGGAAGGCTGACAACCCAACGGGAGGCGGGAAAGATGCTGGAGGAGATGATGAGGGACCACAGCCTGTGGCTCTTCGCCGGCTGCAATATCTACCACGGTGTCACTTACTACAAGAAAGAGTCGATGCAGGACCTTTTGGTATTGCAGGCATTGAGCCAGGAACGGGCTGGCGACAAGTTGGCGGTCCCCATCCTTCGGCAATTGCTGGCAAAGGAGTCGAACGCAAATTACCGTCTGGACGCTATGCAGAATTGACTCACCAGTAAGGTTGGGTTACTCTAAGCAATATGAAAACTTGGCTCACGTATTTGGCGGCTGTGTTCATGGCTTTGGCTGCTACTTTGGTAGCTGGCCAGAGTCCGGTTTTCCTGACCGCCATGACAGAATTGACGGTCTTTCTTGAACAGACAGGGTTCTGCGTCCTGCTCTTGATGGTCATCTGCGGCTTTACCAGCGGAATCGCCTCTTGCCGGAAGGACGGAAGGCTCCACACTGTCCTGATTTCCTCAGCAATCTGGGCTTTCGCCTCGACCGTGCTGCTGAGCTTGAGCGCCGTTGTCATTTTCCGTTCCTTCAGCGCTTCCTTTCCGGTAACCAGTACCGCCGGCTCGGGAGCTGACATTTCCGCTTTCCCGGGCAAGAGCCTTGCCAGCCTCGGTCTCGTGGGAGCGAGTCCTCTGGGTTTCTTCGAGACAGTCCGGGTATTGATGCCGGCATTCCTGATTGTCTGCTTCCTGGTTGGATATTTCCTAAAGCCGAATGTCGAAGTCGTCAGACCTGCCTACGTGGTGATGAACAGTTTCAGCGAGGTGATGTTCCGCATGACCCGCGCCATCACCCTTTCCTCCTACCTGTTTGTGTTTGTCGCGGCAAGCGCGTTTTTCTCCAAACTGATGCAGGAAGGATCCATCTTTGTCGCGGGACAATTCCTGACGATGCTGGTCATTGGTTGCAGCGCCGCCATCTTCATCGTCCTTCCCTTCCTTTTCGCCTGCGCCACCAAATTCAAGGTAAATCCGTATCAGACGGTGTATCGTTCGCTGGCACCTGTGATCACCGGTCTTTTCTCCGGTGACATCCTCCTGGCCGCCCTCATCGGACAGCCGGTGGCGCGCCACAATCTTGGCTGCCAGAAGCGCATCGCCTCCACAGCCATCCCCTTCCACGCGATGTTCGGCCGTGGCGGCTCCGCGATGATCGGCACCCTCTGTACTTTGAGTCTCATCGCGGCGGTCAACCCGGGCGCCTTGACCGGAAGGATCGAGGTACTGGTCGCCTTGGCCTGCGCGTTGGTCAGTTTCTGCGGCGCGCTCTCCTTCGGAAGCGAGATATTCCTGATTGTCGTGCTAGCCCTCCGCTTGTTCGGCATCAACCTCTATGGCGCCGAGCTGACGATGCTGGCCTTGCTCCCCTTGGTCGGAGGCATGGGTGTCAT
>CAJMOS010000149.1 GCA_905215015.1 uncultured bacterium
GATGGCACCGTAGCGCAGGTTCTTGGCCATATCCTTGTTCATGCCTGAGCCCCCTTCTTTTCCGGCTTCACGTAGCCGAACTTCCGGTTCTTCACATACCTGTCGATGGTCGGAGTGACGATGTTCATCATCAGGATCGACACGGAAACTGCTTCCGGCATGGAGCCGAAGTTCCGGAACAGGAACGTGAAGAATCCGCAACCGATACCGAAAATCACCTCACCCTTGTGGGTACAGGGGGTGGTCACATAATCGGTGGCCATGAAGAAGGCGCCGAGGAAGAGGCCTCCGGTGAACAACGGCATCAGGACCTCGCCTTGGGCGAAACCGGCGCCATGGGCGAAACCGCCAAAGAGCCAGTTCAGGAGGGCGAAGCTTCCCAGATAGGCAACCGGAATGTGCCAGGTGATCACGTTCTTGCAGAGCAAGAAGATACCGCCGGCAAGGAGCAACAACGAGCTCCCCTCGCCGATACAGCCGGCGATGTTGCCGAAAAAGGCGTCGACGACATAGGGGCTGACGTGGCACAGGTCAGCCACCTTCGCGGCGAACTGGGTGAACGGATAGCCGTTGCCACCGAGAACGTCGGCGCTGGCAAGGCCATCGACCAAGCGGCTCTTCAGATAGGTAAGCGGAGTCGCGCCGCCAATCGCGTCAGCGCCAAGCGCCCTTCCCAGTGCGCCGGGAAGGCGGAAGCTGCTCATCGCGTTGGTGAATCCGAAGAAAACGAAGACGCGTCCGGCGATGGCGGGGTTCGCCCAATTGGCCCCAAGACCTCCGAAACTCCACTTGGCCACCAGCATGGCGAAAAGACCAGCGATGATCGGAATGAAAAAGGGAATCGAAGGGCTCATGTTCATGCCGACAAGAAGCCCTCTGAGGACGGCGGACCCGGCCCACAGGGTCGATGGCTGCCTGGTCAGCTTGTCGCACAAAAGCTCCGCGAGGACGGTGGTGGCCACCGAAACGAGCAGGACGCACATCGCCCTCGGTCCATAACTATAGATTCCCCACAAAGCCGCGGGGAGCAGGGCGGCGCTGACCGTCCACATGATCGAAGCGGTATTCTGCCGGGAATGTACATGCGGCGAAGTCGATACCGTCAAAGTCGGTGCATTCATTTCTTCTTCCTCCCCAGCTTCTTGCCGGTCTTGAACGCCTGGACCAACGGGAGACCCGCGGGACAACTGTAGGCACAGCAGCCGCACTCCTTGCAGTCCATCAAATCGTTCTCCATGGCCTCGGCATACTTGCTGTGGACAATCAGGCGGTAGAGCTTGTTCGGCGCCAGTCCGATTGGACAGGCGGCCAGACATTTGCCGCAGTTCAGGCATGGCGTCTGACGGATCTGCGGCTGCGCCTCCAATGCGATGATGCCGCTGGTGCCTTTGCATACCGGCGTATCAGCGCTGAAAAAGGCAAATCCCATCATCGGACCACCGCTGACCAGCTTCTCCGGCTCCTTGCTGTATCCGCCACAGAAAGCGATCAGGTCGCTGGCTTTCGCCCCGATCGGGCAGAGCAGGTTCTTGGGGTTCTTGATGCATTCGCCGGTGACCGAGACGACCCGCTCGACCAGAGGGCGGTGCAGCACGACCGCCTGGTAGATGGCGTAGCAGGTACCCATGTTGCAGACCACAGCCCCGACATCCAGCGGAAGCTTGCCTGAGGGAATCTCCCGGTCAAGCGTGGCCTTCAGAAGCTGCTTCTCGTCGCCCTGCGGGTACTTCATCTGGAGTCCCATCACCTCGATACCCAGCCCTTCCTTGGCAATGATCTCCCTGCAATGGGCTATGGCGTCAGGCTTGTTCAGCTCGATGCCGATGATCACCCGTTTCGCGTGGGTGATCTTCTGGGCGATCAACGCCCCTTCCATCGCCTCGCGGGCATGCTCCAGTTCCAGGCGATAGTCGGCAGTCAGGTAGGGTTCGCACTCGACACCATTGACGACAACCGCCTCCACCTGTTTGTCGGGTGGAACGGAAAGTTTGACATGCGTAGGGAATGTCGCTCCCCCCATACCCACGATTCCATACTCCTTGATCTGGTCCAGAAGCTCTTTCGGGCCCTGGCCTCTCCAGTCGTACTTCTCTTCAGGCCACTCGGGCTGGCTCTCGTCCGGCTTGATCACATAGGCGTCGCACAGGACGCTGCTGGCAAGCCGTACAGGCCTGATATCGGTGATGGTCCCACTGACCGGGCTATGCACGTCAGCGCTGATGAATCCTGCAGCCTCTCCGATCTTCTCGCCCTTCACGACATGGTCGCCTTTCACCTTCAGGGCCTTGGCAGGCGCGCCGAGATGCTGGGACAAGGAAACGAGGAGCTCGCCCGGCAAAGGCAGGACCTCGATGGGACTGCCCTTGCTGAGGCTTTTTTTATCTGCGGGATGCACACCACCTTTCGTGAACGTAGGTGCTCTCATGAATCACACTCTCCTTATTGAAACAATCATCGCTTATTATATGACAATGAAATCGCATAAACAACTGCAAAATCCTGCAAATCATGCCACCAGACCAGCCTCCTTCTTTGCGAAACCAACAGGAAACGCGAATTGATATTCCTCATATCTTGTCTGATGTGACAAAACTTCCATTTTCCGTGCACAAAGATTCTTTGTTTGTCTTTGCCTGCTCGCATCCGGAACATGTTCGCTAATTTGCAAATATCCATACATATTGTATGATACAGTCTATGAATCGCATATTCCGGTACCTCTTTTTCCAGATCACCAAGCCGAAAACGATGGCGTTGGTGGGTAAAAGCGGTACAGGCAAAAGTTTTCGCTCGAAAATCATCGCTGACCAGTACCACTGCCAGCTGATCATAGACGACGGGCTCCTGATCAAAGGGGACCGCATCATCGCAGGCCGCTCGGCCAAACGCGCCGACAGCATGCTGGGGGCGGTGCGCTGTGCCGTGTTCGGAGACGACGCGCACCGGGACGGCGTGGTCAAGGCGTTGCGCCAGGAAAAGTACCGGAAGATCCTGATCATCGGCACCTCGGAGAAAATGGTGTTCAAGATCTGCTCCCGCCTGGGGCTTCCCCAGCCGGAGAAGATCCTGCATATCGAGGATATCGCCACCAAGGCGGAAATCGAGGCGGCGATGCGCAGCCGTTATGCCGAGGGCAAGCACGTCATTCCGGTGCCCACCATCGAGGTGACGCGCAAATATCCGCAGATAGTCTATGACTCGTTGAAGGTGTTCCTGAAACGGAAGAAGAACCCGGTCGTCCGCAACCAGAAAGAATACGAGAAGACAATCGTCCGTCCGGAGTTCAGCAAATACACCAAGGTGAGGATCAGCGACGTCGCGCTGAAACAGATGGTCGCCCAGTGCCTGTCCGAGTTCGACAGCCAGCTGCAGGTGGTCTCGGTCAGCTCGATCGTCCGTCCGGAAGGCTATGTGCTGGCCATCCGGCTCCGCATGCCGATGGCACACCAGATCGCCAGCACGCTGACGGAACTGCAGGAGTTCATCGCCGACTCGCTCGAGAAGAGCAGCTCCATCTTCATCGCCTCGGTCTCGATTGAGATCGAGGAATGGGGTTGACAGGACCCTTACAGGTCATGCGCCTCGGCGCTTGTCTTCGGGACGGCCTGCTCTGCCACAGGAGGGGATGCCTTTCTCGCCCCTCCATCCGTGCGCTTCCTGTTGCGGCGGATCGGGGCTCCCCTCCTTTGCCCGCCACGCGCCTGGGGCCGGTTCTGTTTCACCACCCGGTTCTTGGTCCGTGGAATCTTGTAGCCCTGCTCGCTGAGGATTGCCCTGACGGCTCCCTCCACCTCGTAGTTCGGTGGTGTCATCGGATTGACCAGCACCTTGATTTGCCGGAAGACCTCGTGGAAGCGCTCGTCGCTGGTCATCTCCTCCTTGCCGCTGAGGACCACCATCGGCTGGACCAGATACTTGATCTGCTCGGAAAGCGAGACCTCCGCCCCCCTTCCGTTCTTGGCGTCCATCACCTTCCTGTCCAGGGCGGCCAGGCTTTTCTTCACCTCCGGATACTTGCAGTAGATGCTGAAGCAGGGAAGCATGTAGACCAGCAGCCGGTAGCGCTCCAAGGCCATGAATATCTCATAGGAATGGCCGCTTGAAAGGATTTTGTTGGTCTCCTCGGTCAGGCGGCTGGTGGAGACTCTGCCAAGCTCGGTGGCGTATTTCCTGATTGCCATGCGGATGTCCATGCGGAGCCGGAAACCGGTGGTCACCGAGTACTTCAAGGCTCTGATCATCCGCACCGGATCCTCGACAAAGGATTGGTCCAGCGGGATGATACTGGTGATCCTGCGCTTGCGGAAATCGGCCATCGCGTTGTTGAAGTCCAACAGTTGCCCGTTGACAGGGTTGTAGTAGAGGGAGTTGATGGAGAAATCCCGCCGCTTGGCGTCCTGGTCGACGCTGCCGAAGACGTTGTTCGACCCATCTTCCGCCATCTCCCCGCTGCGGAACGTGGAACATTCGATGATCTTGTCACCGAAGACCAGGTGCACCAGCTTGAATCGGCGGCCGATGATGCGGGCGTTCCAGAACATCCGTTGGATCTGGCGCGGGCTGGCGCTCGTGGTGATGTCGAAGTCCTTGGGGACAAGCCCAAGCAGAAGATCGCGCACCGCCCCACCGACAAGGTAGGCCTCGGCGCCGCTGTTCTGCAACTTGCGCACGGCCCAATAGGCGTCCTTGTCAATCAGGTTGGGATTGATATGGTGCTCGGCCGGCGTATAGATTCTCGCGAAGGGAACACTTTTCCCTTTCGTATCTTGTTTGTATCTGATTAACATAGCGTTGCTCGAAAAGGTGTATCTATTTCCAGAGTTAAGATTTTCTGATATAAGGTTTGTAACACGAATCGAATCTGAATGACAACAGGAGCGCATTACCGTGCCGAACGGAAAAATCATAGAACCACGCGTACTCAAGGGATTCCGGGATTCCATGCCGGAGAACGA
>CAJMOS010000150.1 GCA_905215015.1 uncultured bacterium
GGCTTTGGCCCATGCGGGTATCTATATCAAGTATGATCTGCCGCAGGTATATCAGGGTAATAGGCTGCGGCCTCGAAACGCTCGCGCTTCTCCGCCTTCTCCGTCTCGTCGCTCAGCGTCCCGACAGCATCATAGAGCTTGTCCTCGATGCCGCCGAGCTGCTCGACCAGCGCGGTGTCCGCCTTGCAGGCAAGCGACTGGCTCACGCTGTGACGGGCCACCACCCTTTCGGCCAAGTCACCAACGTAATGGGAGATGGCGGGCAGAATCTGCTGACGGACCATGTCGATCGCAGTCAGCGCCTCGATATGGATGGTCTTGACATAGTTGTCAATCAGGATCTCCTGGCGGCTCTTCAACTCGGTCTCGGTGAAGATGTGGAACTTCTTGAACGCCTCCACGTTCTTCGGGTCCAGGAACCTGGCCAAGGCTGCCGGGGTATCCTTCAAGTTGGAAAGGCCTCTGCGGGCGGCCTCCTCGACCCACTCCGGACTATAGTTGTTGCCGTTGAAGATGATCCGCTTATGGGCAAGGTAGTTCTCCTTGACCAGCTTGTTCAGCTCGCTGCGGAAATCTTCCGCCTTCTCCAGGCGGTCGGCGAACCGGGACAACTCGTCGGCCACGATGGTGTTCAGGACAATGTTTGGACCAGCGACCGAGAAGGAAGAACCCAGCATGCGGAACTCGAACTTGTTGCCGGTGAAGGCGAACGGACTGGTACGGTTGCGGTCCGTCGAATCCTTGGGGAACTTCGGAAGCACGTGGACGCCGAGCAACATCTGTTCCCTGCTCTTCTTGCCGGTAGGCTTGTCCGCGGCTATCGAATCCAGCAGGCCGGAGAGCTCGTCTCCAAGATACATGCTGATGATGGCGGGAGGAGCCTCGTTGGCGCCAAGACGGTGGTCGTTGCCGGCCGAGGCGACGCTGACCCGGAGCAACTCCTGGTAGTCGTCCACAGCAGCGATGACAGCCGAGAGGAAGAGCAGGAACTGGGCATTCTCGCTGGCATTCTCGCCAGGATTGAGCAGGTTCATGCCGGTATCAGTGGACATGGACCAGTTGTTGTGCTTGCCACTGCCGTTGACCCCGTCAAACGGTTTCTCGTGCAAAAGGCAGGCAAGCCCGTGTTTGTCGGCAATCTTGCGCATCAGCTCCATCGTCAGCTGGTTCTGGTCGGTGGCGACGTTGCTCTGGGTGAAGACCGGAGCAAGCTCATGCTGGCTCGGGGCAACCTCGTTGTGGCGGGTCTTTGCGTAGACACCCAGCTTCCACAGCTCCTTGTCCAGATCCTCCATGTAGCTCATGACCCGTGGACGAAGGGACCCGAAATAGTGGTCGCTCAGTTCCTGCCCTTTCGGAGAGCGGGCACCGAACAGGGTACGGCCGGTATAGACCAGGTCAGGTCTCTTACGGAACTGCTCCTTGTCGACCAGGAAGTACTCCTGCTCGCTGCCGACTGTGGTCATCACCCTGCCCACCTCGTCATGGCCGAACAGGTGCAGGATACGCTTCGCCTGCTCGTTCAGGGCCTCCATGCTGCGCAGCAACGGGGTCTTCTTGTCCAACGCCTCGCCGGAGTAGGAGCAGAAGGCGGTCGGAATATACAGCGTGGTGCCCTTGACGAATGCGTAGCTCGTCGGATCCCAGGCAGTGTAGCCACGAGCCTCGAAGGTTGCCCGCAGGCCACCCGAGGGGAAGGAAGAGGCATCAGGCTCACCCTGGACCAGCTCCTTGCCGGAGAACTCCATGATCACGCGTCCGCCACCGGCGGGAGCGATGAAGGCGTCGTGCTTCTCCGCAGTGATGCCTGTCATCGGCTGGAACCAGTGGGTGAAATGGGTAGCCCCCTTCTCCAAGGCCCAATCACGCATGACGCTGGCGACGACGTTTGCGATAGTCAGATCAAGATCCTTGCCTTTGCTGATTGTCTCCTTCAGCTGACGATATGTCTCTTTCGGAAGACGCTTCTGCATGACGGCATCGTTAAACACATACTCGCCAAAATAGTCCGCAATAGTTTCCATCTGATACCTCCAGGGTACAAAAAAAAGACGCCGTGGCCGAAACCACAGCGCCATTGCTGTATGTCGATAGGTAATAAACCTTCTTGCGGTCCGTGTCAACACCCCTTTTGCGGCTGGACATTTTTTCATCGCCACGTTACACTCATCACTCACGATACGGACAAAGGCGTCCGGTACCCGCACCGCGAAAGGTGCCGATACCGGACGCCTTTTTTTGTATTCCAAGAGGAGTGCCGGGATGACAGGCGAAGAAGGTTTTCTGGAAGGACGGGAGCACATCCCCAGCGGGTGCGCGATCAGCGGATTGATCGACCGGACTGGCAAACGCTTCAGTGGCGATGCCGCCATCAGGTCCATCAGTGTCATGCACGACCGTTCAAACGGTCTGGGAGGCGGATTTGCCGGCTACGGCATCTATCCGGAGTACAAGGATTTCTATGCCTTTCATCTCTTCTTCTACTCCATCGACGCAAAGAAACAGACCGAAGCGTACCTGGACGAGTACTACGACGTGATCAACCTCTCCAAGATTCCGGTCACCCGGACCAAGGCGATCACCGACGAGCCGTTGATCTGGCGCTATTTCGTCGCGCCCTCCCCCACCAAACTGGCGGAAAGCCAGCTGGACGAGCAGGAATTCGTCGTCCGCAGCGCCATCCACATCAACTCGACCATCAAGGGAGCCTATCTCTTCTCATCTGGCAAGAACATGGGCGTATTCAAGGCGGTCGGCTATCCCGAGGACGTCGGGCGTTTCTACCGTCTGGACGAGTATGAGGGCTACTGCTGGACCGCCCATGGAAGGTATCCGACTAACACTCCCGGCTGGTGGGGAGGCTCCCATCCGTTCGCGTTGCTGGACACCACGGTGGTGCACAACGGGGAAATATCCAGCTACGACGCCAACCGGAGGGCGATCGAGATGTTCGGCTACCGCTGCACGCTTTCGACCGACACCGAGGTCATCACCTACATGCTCGACTACCTGCACCGCCGCAAAGGACTTTCCTTCAAGGAGACGGCGCAGATCCTCGCCGCTCCTTTCTGGTTCGAGATCGAGCGCATGCCCGACAAGGAGAAGCAATTGGCAACCTACCTGAGGACTACCTACAGCAGCTTCCTCGTCACCGGTCCCTTCAGCATCCTGATTGGCTTCACCGGGGGGCTGATGGCATTGAACGACCGCCTGAAGCTCCGCAGCCTGGTATCCGGCTCAAAGGGTTCCATGACCTACTTCGCCAGCGAGGAAGCGGCCATCAGGGCCGTCGAACCCGATGTGGAGCATCTGTTCGCCCCGCGCGGAGGAGAACCGGTCGTCGTTCAAGTGGAGGGTATGTGAGATGGACTATCAGATTACGGAATTCCTCGTGGAGCGGGACCGGGAGCGCTGCACCGTCTGCCGGCAGTGCGAGCGGCAGTGCGCAAACGGGGTACACCACTACGACAGCAAGCTGAACCGGATGGTGGCGGACGAGACCAAGTGCGTCGATTGCATGCGCTGCACCATCTTCTGCCCCACCCATGCGATCCGGATTGTCAAGAATCCCCAGACGTTCCGGGAGAACTCCGGCTGGCTCGCGGAGAACATCCAGGACATTTACCGGCAGGCGGAAAG
Organism: uncultured bacterium; assembly: GCA_905215015.1. Taxonomy (GTDB): domain Bacteria; phylum Spirochaetota; class Spirochaetia; order Sphaerochaetales; family Sphaerochaetaceae; genus RUG023. Next base: position 3,640 of record CAJMOS010000150.1, read on the forward strand.
TGGAGGAGCCCTGCTCTCTTCCATGGGCTGCCCGAAGCCCTACCCCATTTATTGGGACAAGATCCTGATCGGGGCCAGCCAGGTGACCAACCCCTCGATCGACCCCCTCAGGGAACCGATGGAGACCAAGACGTTCCTGGGCAACAAGCACTGCCCGATTGAACGGGACAAGGAGGGACGCATCGTCCCCAACAGCCATCCTCTTTTGGAGCTTTCCCTGCCAATCCTCTTCAGCGGCATGAGCTATGGTTCGATCAGCTACAACGCGCACAAGGCGCTGGCCATGGCCGCCGAGCGGCTCGGCACCTTCTACGGCACAGGCGAGGGCGGATTGCACAAGGACTTCTACCCGTACGGGCCCCACACCATCGTCCAAGTCGCCAGCGGTCGTTTCGGCGTCGAGCCAGCCTATCTGAACGCCGGGGCCGCCATCGAAATCAAGATGGGACAGGGAGCCAAGCCGGGCATCGGCGGCCACCTTCCGGGAAGCAAGATGGTGGGCGACATCGCCCGTACCCGTATGGTTCCTGAAGGGTCGGACGCCATCAGCCCCGCCCCGCATCACGACATCTACTCGATCGAGGACCTCAGGCAGCTGGTCTCGATCCTGAAAGAGGCGACCGGCTACACCAAGCCGGTGATCGTCAAGGTCGCCGCGGTGCACAACATCAGCGCGATTGCCAGCGGCATCGCCCGCAGCGGCGCCGACATCATCACCATCGACGGCTTCCGCGGCGGTACCGGGGCGGCCCCGAAGCGCATCCGGGACAACGTCGGCATCCCGGTCGAGCTGGCATTGGCGGCGGTCGACCGGAGACTGCGCAGCGAGGGCATCCGCGACCGTGTCAGCCTTGTCGTCAGCGGATCGATCCGCAGCTCCGCCGACGTGGTCAAAGCCATCGCCTTGGGTGCGGACGCCGTATCGATTGCCACCAGTGCGCTGATCGCGCTTGGATGCCACCTCTGCCGCACCTGCCAGAGCGGGCGTTGCAACTGGGGCATCGCCACCCAGCGTCCCGACCTGGTAGCCAGGCTCGACCCGGAGGTAGGAGCGCAGCACCTGGTCAACCTGATCACCGGCTGGAAGAGCGAGGTGGTGGAGATGATGGGAGGCATGGGCA
>CAJMOS010000151.1 GCA_905215015.1 uncultured bacterium
GTCAAAAAGAAGTTAAAGTGAACTTTACTCCTAATAAGAAGTATACTACTAAGGTCAGAAGTGTGTGCTTCTTGTTTGTCGAATGATATGAATATTTAGTTTATATTGTTTTATCATTCCTTCTACCAGTGTTTGAATCCCTAATCTCCACCATATAACAGTGAATCATGAACAATTGCTGGTAAGTCTGTATTATTCAGGACTGTTAAATCATATATTACCATTCCTTTATATGCAGCAACTGTTTCAGTATGCTTCAAATTTCGGGGTATAAATTGTACTCCTTATTGTTAGTTTGGATTAAATTTTCCCAACTTTATTATCACCGCATGGGTTTGCATGCCCTTTCTCATATTGCTGAGAATGTTCTGCATCGCACTCCAATCCAACCGATTCTCTCAAATGCGAAAAAGCATGCGTCCAGTCAATAATACCAATGGTAGAACATCATATCTACAACAGTAATCTACAGAAAGTAGAAATTATAATGCCGCCTAACCTTCTAACTGGAAGAAGATTACGGTAGTCTTAATTCGTTGAGTTTCCTCCTTTAAAAAGGGTATCCCACAACCCTGAAAAACGCGTCAGAGTTGTGAAGGATTTGTCTACTTTTTTCATTTTTTCAGTCTATTCCCAATAGACCACGTGTTCCGGATCCCGCAGGTAGACGATGGCGGTACGGATATGGTCACAGTGGGTGATTTGGGCCAGTGCCTCCTTGTACAGCGTCACTTGCTGTTTATGGCCGTCCTTGTTCCTCTCTTTGTCGGTCTTGAAGTCAAGGATGTCGTAGCTACCGTCGGGTTTCTTGACCAGAATGTCGATCTGCCCTTCCACCACCAAATCTTTGTCGGGATCCTGTTGGGGGTGGAAATACAGATGGACTTCCGCTTTCGTGGATTGTAGATATGGCTCGATTTCCCGGTGGTAATAGGTGCTTTCGATGAACTGCCGCGCAATCTCGTCTCCCGCATCCAAAAGGACATGCAGGTCTTTTGCGGAAACCTTGCTTTTCTCGAACGCCTTGGTTGCAAGCTGGTCGCGCGTCTTGTCCGTCTCATAGATCCCCATCATCTGCATGGTCCGAGCATGCACGTAGGTGCCCCACCGGGTAATCAGGTCATTGTCATTGCCAAGGATGGAATCCGCGGGTGAAGCTGGAAGCGATTCTGCCCCCTGCTCCTTCTTCAGCGGCCCGCAATAGTTGGTCACGGCGATGCGCGCCTGGTCGAGGTCGGGGGTGAACGCTTCGGGGGTGTACCAGTCGGAGATGATGGATTTGTCGACACCGCTGAATTTCCGCTGGGAATGAAGTTCGGCCTCGGTGATCGGCCTGATGCTTTCCAGACAGATCCCGTCATCCCTCCACCGCTCCTCTCCCGGTGTTTGGGCGAGCAGCGCTTCCTTGTCGATGCCGAGGGCCTCCAGCGTCCAACCGAACAGCGTGTCGTCAGGTTTCAGATCCTTGGGCGGTTTCCCATAGGTCGCTGACAGGACCAAGTACTGCTCTGCGCGGGTCACCGCAACATAGTACAGCCGCTTGATCTCCGCGACTTGCTGGTTTTTATTCTCTTCATTCAGCCAGACCCCAAGGCCGTCTTTCACGAGGTCGTTATTCTCGGCGTCAAACGCATAACACGGAATGCTGTGCCCTTGGACGCTGACAAAATCAGGATTATTGGCATTCGTATGGATTTTCTTGATATCATAGGCTAAATCAGGGACGAACACGATGGGGAACTCAAGCCCCTTCGAGGCATGGATGGACATGATCTTCACGCCGAACTGCTGCTCTTCGATCACCCCTTCGCTTGAGGAAATCTTGATGTTCTGGCTATGCCCGAGCATAGGCCTCAGGTAATCCAGAAACTCGGGAATTCCCTTGCCGGATTCCTCCTGCTCCGCCGCCATCTGCCTCAGGTCCGCGTAGTGGCTGAGATAGCTCTGGAACGTCGGATAGGCCAGCAGGCTCAGGCGGTATCCGCTCTCGTACCACAGATAGTCCAGGATCCGGGTCAGCGGCTGGGTGGCAACCATGCCGAGCACGTGCCGGTACAGCGCGCACCCCTGCTGGAAAAGGGGGTCGTCCGACGCGCCCGGATCAAACACGTCGCTTTGCATCACCTGCTCCACCACCGTGTCGTCCAGGCGACAGAACGGCGAGCGGAGCACCGCATGATAGGCAAGCTTGTCGGAGGGATAGACCAAAAGCTGCAGCATCGAATACAGGTCGTTCGCCACCGCTTCCAACGTCAGGCTCCGGCTGATCTGGGTGATGGCATAGGGGATGTCCAGTGACCGCAGCGCCTTTTCAAAGAGCATCTGGTTGCTCGTCGAATGCATCAGGATGGCGATGTCGTCCGCCGTTGGCCTCACCCACGGCTGGCTCGCCCTTGTCTTCGGGTCGGCATTGCGGATGAGGAACTTGCTCTCCGGGGAAAGCATCTCCTTGATTTTTTCGGCGATGGCTTTCGCTTCCCAGGCATGTCCGCTCGTAGGGGCGTCGTCGTCATCACTATCCGACTTGTCTGCATCGTTTCTGGCCGCCATCATCGTAATCGAGGCATGCCCTGGATGGTCGTTCGCGCTCCCGAGCGGCTGGAACGTCGCCTCATAGTCCTCCTGGGGGTTCTCCATGATTTTGGTGAACATCGTGGTGAAATGATCGATCAGCAGTTTCTCGCTCCGATAGTTCGTCGCCATCTCGATGCTGGAGCCGCCATGCGACACAAGCTCGCTTCCCAGCTGCTTGAACACGCTGACGTCCGCCCCTCGGAACCGATAGATCGACTGCTTCTCGTCGCCCACGAAGAACAGTTTCGGATCAAGCTGGTCCGCTGTGGGCACCTCCTCGCCCGCATAGGAATCCTTCGCGGCGAGCAGGAAGACCAGCTGTTTCTGCAGGTCGTTGTTGTCCTGGAACTCGTCGACCATGATTTTCTGGAACTTCTTGGCATAGTACCGACGGACCCCGACATTGTGCTTCAGGATGTCGATGGCGAGGTGGATCAGGTCCTTGTAACAGAGGACGCTCTCCTGGCGCTTGAAGTCCTGGCATCGCTCGAGATACGCGGCCAGGAAACGGGCTACGGCAAGCAGGTCGTCTCCCCTTTCCAACAATGTTCCAAGGGGCGGCATGGTCGCCGCCCAGTTGTCAATCTTGTGCTTATACGCGTTCTTGACCACATAGACTGTACCACATCCCTGGGGCACAACCCTTTGAGCTTTCACACGGACCAAACCATCCACAAGGATAGCGATATCCTGATGCTGTCCGTATGCAGTCCACGCGTCTGTGCAGATCTTTTTTGCCGTCTTCTCGCCTGGATTGCACGCCTCCGCGCCCAGCATGTCTCCGTAGAACTTCTCGATTTCCGGAATGCGCCCGTCCTTTGTCCTCCGGACAATCTCAAGGACCATGTTCCGGTACGATTCCGGATCCATGACGTCTGGCAGGAATCCTTCCTCCATCGCCATCTTTCCGAGCATCCCGATCAGGTTGTCGGTCTGGTAGAAGGCGGCAAGCAGCTGCCTTCCCCTGCCGGGGTCGTTCCACAGCATGTCACGGGCGATGGCGGAAAACTGGGTGCGGCATCGCTGCTCATCAACCGAAAAGTCCTTGGTCAGCCCATAGCGCAGGGAATCCAGGCGGACAATGGAGGAACAGAAACTATCCAGCGTGCTGATCTGGCTCTGGGGAAAATGGTTGGCCCACTCGTCGGCAAAACGGTCTTTCGTGTCCTGCGTGATGGGATCTCCTGCTTCGGCGAGTGTCCGGATATGGCTGGAGATCCTGCTTTTCATCTCCTTCGCGGCCTTGTCGGTAAACGTCAAGGCAAGGATATTGTCGGCATGGATATCGGGATTCTCCAACAGCAGGCGGACGAACCGATAGGAAAGCACCGTCGTCTTTCCTGATCCGGCACCTGCGGAGACGACGGTATTGCCATCGCTCTCCATGGCACGCTGTTGGTCCGCATCCAGTTTCCGGCCGAAGTAGGCCATGATTTCGTCCATCGTGTTCATAGGGTCGAATATCTCCTTCTGCAGACGCTCCGCCACGGGCAGGAGCCGAAATCAGTTTCCTTGCATTGGCTGGTATCCTTGGTAAAATCCCATCGCCCGCTTTCCAAGTCTTTGACAAAGGCTTCCAACCGCTCTTGGAGCACCATGGAACCGATCTGCTTCATCTCGGGATGCTTGTTCCCCCAGATGACGATGAACCGCTTCTCCTTCACGCTGTAGTAGGCGGCGATATCCACCTTTCCTCCGCTGAGCGCATCGTAGAACGGAAGCTGGGTGGAAGTGAGCTTTTCCCCTTTCTCCTCATCGGACAACTTCTCAAAATTGTTCAAGGAGCCGAGTTTCACGTACCCTTTGTTCGCTTTGTAGTCGATGACTGCGGTCCTTCCATCCTCCGTCTGCAACACCCGGTCGATTTGCCCGATCAGCGTCAGCACATGACCGGCGATGGTGACTTTCACCTCCTCGCCGAAATGCTTTTGCTCGGTGGCGACCGTCTTGTTTCCCGGGAACTGCCTCATCTCCTTTTCCAGCTCGGCCAGGCAGAAGGGCAGCCACGTGTTGGCGACCCAGGCGACCACCGTGGGGCTGCCCTTTCCCCTGTAGACCGTCACTCCCTGGGAAACGCAATCCTT
>CAJMOS010000152.1 GCA_905215015.1 uncultured bacterium
ATCCGGGCGGTCACCATCCGCTTCAATGTGGAAAGCTGCTCAAAGGACTGGCTTTCGGTCAGCTGGGCGGCCCACTGGTAGGGCGAGTGCGCCTTAGGGACGAACGTCCCGACATTGATATGCATGTGGATATGGGTCGCATCCCAGATTCTCGCCAGATAATCGACAATCGCCTGGTTCTCCACCGCCCGGTCGACGAAAGGAAGGCCGACCATGAAGTAGAACTTGGCCAGCTTCCAGCCCCGCTGCCTGGCGACTGTGATGATGTCGATGACCGTCTCGACATCGACCAGCTTGTTGACCGACTGCTGCCATTCCTTGATCGGGGTCTCGATGGCGAAGGTCAGGCCGCTCTTGCGCACCTCGCTCAGCTGCTCCAACACGTCCAGGTTGAAGGTACTGACCTTCAGGCTGGGGAGGCTGAAGCTGATATGCTCGGCTGTATACTGGTTGTTCAGATTCTGGATCAGTTCCTTGATATGCGGATAGTCGCCCGAGGACAGCGAGGAAAGGGTCACCTCGCGGAAACCGAACTGGTGGACATTCTGCTCCACTTGGGCAAGAATCACCTCCTGGCTTTTCTGGCGGTACGGCTTGTAGTACTGCCCCGCATGGCAGAAACGGCAACCGTTGGGACAGCCACGCATGATTTCGACGATGCCGTTGTCCTGCGCGACCTGGAAGCCGGGCACCACATAGTATTTGAAGAGCTTGTCCTCCGTGTCGGTAAAGTGCTCGTCAATCCTCCGCACGGCCAGCTTCTTGCCCGGGTACCAGAGGAAATCAAGGCCTTTCAGCTCCTCGACGATCTCTTTTCTCGGCTTGTCCTGCGCTTTGCCCCGGCGGATGATTCCGACCAGTTCCTCCATGCCGTTCTCGGCCTCGCCGATGTAGGTGAAATCGATGAATCTGGCAAAAGGCGCCGGGTTCGTGGAGGCAGGCCCCCCCATGATGACGATCGGGTCTCCTTCCCTGCGATCCCCGGCATGGAGCGGAATGCCACCGAGCTCCAAGACCTGCAGGATGTTGGTGGCGCAGAGCTCGTAGCCAAGGCTGACCGCCAGAAGGTCGAGATCCTTCAACGGACGCCCTTCGTCCAGGGTATAGAGTGGAATCCGCTTTTCCCTCAGCAGCTTCTCGAAATCTGGAGCGACGGCGAAGACGCGGTCGCAAGAGACTCCTTCCATGCGGTTGAACAAGTCGTAGAGGATGCGCATGGCGTGGTTGCTCATGCCAATCTCATACAAGTCAGGAAAGCAGACCGCCACATGCAAGTCTCCCTCCTGCGCGTGCTTCACGCCAAGATGGTACTCGCCGCCGCAATATCTGGCCGGGTTCTGCACCAAGAGAAGATCCTGTTTCAGTCGTTCATACGTATGATACATAGACATCCTTTATTCGCCCGCCTGGGTCCGGTATCTCCGAGCGAGCACGCGTTGGTTCATTCGTTCCGCCAAGTCGGCCAGAAGCGTATACAAACCCTTGCGCTCCACATCCTCTCCCTCCAGCAGTTCGGTGGCCTGCATGAGCAGCGAAAGATCGCTGGCAGAAAGAGCGCGCCTCGCGGCCGCCTGATAGACGGCAAGCCTCTGCGTAGGCGTCAGTCCGGACGAGGCATCCAGCACGTCGGAAACGGCCACGCCTCCCCTTACCAGCATCAATGCGTACTCGTAGTCGCCCACTGTCGACCGCAACCACGTGTCAAAGAGGTTCCTTGCAGTCTCGGCTTCCCCCACCTGCAGGGCCGCCTGATAACAGGCCTCGGCGCTCTTCTGGTCGAGCTCCACCTCCGCCATCAGGTCGAGCACCCCGCGGGAATCCCCGGCCGCGAAGCCGTTGACCAAGGCGATCCTTCCCAGCCGCGTCCGTTCCGGATTCGGCTCAAGGTTCCAGGCAAGCCCGAGCAACGCGGTCTCGTAGGCTGCCTGGAACTCGCCAAGCGCCTCATAGCTCAATGCCTCCCAGAGAAGCCTGTCCTGGTCGATCGGCAAGGACCTCCCCTCGTAAATCACCTTGCGGTAGGCTCCTGCCTCATAGAGCTGCTGGAGGTCGCTTGCCGCGCAAAGGGGACATACAAAAAGGAAGAACGCGATGAAACCAAGGAGCACTCGTTTTCCCACGTTCTTCCATCCTTCTCAAAAGAAACCGGTAGGCAATAAGCCGGGTTCTGTATCAATGATCATCTATCCAGAACCACGGTTACCCGTGGTTTCAAGCGACCTACCCGTAGCCTATAGGCGGACCACCCAGACTACTACTCGGTCTTGCTCCTGGCGAGGCTTGCCATGCCGTGGCTGTCACCAGCCACGCGGTGGGCTCTTACCCCACCTTTTCACCCTTACCCTCGCGGGCGGTTTGTTTTCTGTGGCGCTATCTTGAGCGTTACCGCTACCGGCCGTTAACCGGCGCCATTGTCCTATGGAGCCCGGACTTTCCTCAGAGGGCGGACCCCCTGCGATCATCTATCCTACCGGAAAAATCAAACGATATCGTCGAACTCGCCCTCGTCGGCGAATTCGGAGAGACCGCTGCCCTCGCTGCTCTGCTCTTCATCCTCCACGTCATCCTTCTCGACGGAAGTGAACTGCTCCTCGGCACCCTCGACTTCCTCGTAATACAGGATACGGGAACAGTATGGGCAGAACTCGATGGTCTCGCCGCTGCGCACGTCGTTGACAAACTGGATCGGAAGCACGATATGGCAACCCTGGCAGACGACGCCATGGATGGGGACGATGCCTTTGCCATGCTTGCTCCTGACGATGGAGCAGAACTTCTCATACAGCTCCTCGTTGATCTTGTCGCCGTCGATGTAGCTTCTGCTCTCGGACTCCAGCTCGGCAAGCTTCGCCTTCTTCTCGCTGGTCACGCTCTCGATTTTCGCGCTCTCGGCGTCGACCTGCTCCTGCTGTGCCTTCAGCTCGGCACTCTTGGCCTCGCACTGGGAGTCCAGTTCCTTGGATTCCTGTTCCTTGGCGCGGACCTGCTTGAGCAGCTCCTCCTCGCTGGCGCTGGCATCCTTGATTTCCTTCTCGAGAGCCTCGAACTCGCGCTGGGTGGCGATCGTCTCCATTTTCTTCTCGGAAGACTCTCTGCGGGTAACCACGTCTTCATATTCGAAGCGCAGGTTCTTCAGGTCGTCCTGTGCTTTCTGGGAAGCGGCAAGTACCTCGGTATATTCCTTGTTGACCAAGGCCAACTGCTCCTGCTGGATCTTCAGGTTTTTCGGCAGCTGGTCGATCTCATCCTCGAGAGCGAACTTCTGCATCAGCACATCCTGCAGCTGGTTCAGTTTTCCAAACACCGTCTTCTTCTCTTCTTCCATGTTTCTCTCCTGGAACACTACAAATCAACACACGCGTACAGCCATATCAAAATACAACCGCAGCGTTTCCTGTGTCAATGTCGAAGCCTTACTTCTTCAGCAAATGAAGGACGCCGAGACCCGCCTTGACAAGGTCGCCCGCCATGTCCTCTTTCCCCTGTTGCTCCTCGTAGGCCTTTACCCGTCCATCGTCGGCCACATTGACCTTCAGGTCCTTCAGCATGTGGTAGACCTTCGCCACGTCCTGGAGGAGCGCGCTCGAGCTGCCTCCCAGGGCGTCGATGATGTCATCGACGCCCAAAGGGTTCTTGACCAAAGCCTTGGCCGCAAGCTGTTTGACAATCGGAACCAAATCTTCTTTCGTCATACGAAATCCTTCAGCACGCGGCTCCGCTTCGGGTGCCGCAGACGGCGGAGGGCCTTCGCCTCGATCTGGCGGATACGTTCACGGGTAACTCCGAAGATCAGGCCGACCTCCTCGAGCGTGAGCGGATATCCGTCATCCAAGCCAAAGCGCATGCGGATGACCTCCTGCTCCCTGGCCGGAAGCGTCTCCAGCACGCCCTTGAGCAAATCCTTCAGCAGGGCGAACGCCGCCTGCTTGGCGGGATCCTGCACGTCCTTGTCCTCGATGAAGTCGGAAAGGAGCGAATCTTCCTCCTCGCCTACCGGCGTCTCGAGGCTGATGGGCTCTCTGGCGACATTCTTCACGGTCTTGACCTTTTCCTCGGTCCATCCGAGACGTTCCGCGATCTCGGCGTCCGTCGGCTCGCGGCCGAGGTACTGCATCAAAATCCGGCTCTCTCGCACCACCTTGTTGATCTGCTCGATCATATGCACGGGCACCCTGATGGTACGGGCCTGATCGCTGATCGAACGGGTGATCGCCTGTCTGATCCACCAGGTCGCGTAGGTCGAGAACTTGAACTTCTTGCGGTAATCGAATTTCTCGACAGCCTTGATCAACCCGATGTTGCCTTCCTGGACCAGATCGAAGAAATGCAGGCCACGGTTGGTGTATTTCTTGGCGATGGAGACGACAAGCCGCAGATTGGCCTTGGTCAGCTTGTCCTTCGCCTCCTTCATCATCTTCTGTCCCGTCTTGATCTTCTCAGCGTGGACAAGGATGTCGTCGGTGCTCTCCTCGAACTGGTACTCGATCATCTTCAGTT
>CAJMOS010000153.1 GCA_905215015.1 uncultured bacterium
AGGCTTCAGGTCGAAGCTCCAGAGGGGCACCAACAGATGGAACAGCGTGATGTCCTCGTCCCCGAGAATCGTGCGGGCGCGGACCGAGACGCGCTCCTTGACCAGCGTGTAGGCCTTCGGGCTGAAGAGCGTCGCCGTCATCGCACCGACCACGCGGGAGGAATGGACGCGCTCGACCACCGTTTCCGTGTCGCTGGAAGGACGGTATCTCCTGACAGGCTCCTCGTTGACGGTAATGGAAACATCCTCGTGGTCAGGGAGCATCGTGATCGGGCAGGAAATCCCATAGCAGCCTTTGGCGGATTCCTCTTTGCCGATATGGGTAAGGGAAATGTCGGCGATCAGGGTGTTCTGCCTGAGCCGGAAACGCTTGTCGACCAGCAGGTTTCCGTACTTGATCGAGAAGCCATACTCCCCCTTCTCGCCCTGGCTCTCGTCGACGATGTACAAACGTCTCGACAAGTCGCCAGCGGACTCGGGTCCCAGCTCGAGGGACGCGGGATCCTGGCCATCCTTGAGGAAGATGTCGGTCATAAACGGCATGCGGATCCCCTCGCCGTGGGCAAACGAGGAATTGACCTTGCCGCAGTCACGAAGCGGAAGGCCGGCCATGGCGAAGTTGTTGCCGGTCAAAAGATAGGAGATTTCCGCTACCGAACCACCCCTTGGGCTGAAAAGGCACTTCAGGTTCTTGCTGGAGCAACGATACTCGTCAATCCCGTCCCTGTTGTAATCAAAGACTTCCGGGAACTGGAAATCCATTTCCCGTGAAAGCAGACTTTCCGCCTCGCTGATCTGGCGGGAAAAATACTGCTTCGTCTCCTGCCGGAGCATGGAGGCAGAGGCGTCCATGATATAGGGGGAACCGGTTCCCGCCTTGTTCATGTACTTCTCGACCTGCTTTTTCACCTCGCGGTTGCGCTTGTAGTTCTTGGCGATTTCGTTGAACACCACATACCGCCCGTACAGCTGCCCCATCGTCTCGTCCCTCTGGAACAGGGTGTTGAAACAGGGAACCCCGAAGTGCTGGCAATCGTCACCATACCAACCGTCACACTGGTATCCGACTCGCTTGGTTCCATCGAATGCGTCGATGGCGACCGAACCCTGGGAAAAGAAGAGCCTGCAGAGCTCTACCGTCTCATCTGGCTGGATTCCCCCCTCGGCCAGCTGGTCCAGATTGAGAAAACAAATCAGGTCCTTCTTCTCGTCCTGATGCATCAGGACATCCATCTCCTTCAGATAGACGGCGAAGGAAATGTCCTGCCGGGCGTATTTCTTGGTCAAGGCGCTGGCCATGCTGGAAATCGGGAGGATCACCATCCGCTTGTCAAGCTCGTGCATGACAAAGGGTTCCTCGCAACCCAAGCTGCAGCTGCCGCTGCAGGGGCCGATCAGGATTCTGGACATGTCGCAGAGCGAGAGGGTGTTGAGCAGGTAGGGAGAAAACACCTGGCCATAGCAGAAACAGCTGTTGGTCCGCTCCCCGTAGGTCCTGCGGATCTCGGTGGTCGCCTTCTCAATCTGGGCATTGCGGTCCTTTGGCGCCAGCAAGGAAAGAATCCCCTGCCAGTAGGTACCGCCGACCATGTTGACCCTTCCCTTCTTGACCAGGTCGCGGATCAGCATGTTGACCTCGGGATGCGAGGTGTCGAGCCATTCCATCTCCGCTCCGGAAAGGGCAAGGGAAAAGGACGCGTCGCTCGAGTGGTAGATCAACGTCAACAGCGGCTTGAGCACAGACTCAAGCACCCGCTCATAGACGCTATGAGGGGTGCCTGCGCTTATTTGACTGTATCCACCAAAAAGAACCTGCATACGACCTTATCGTTTGACGATGACCTTTGCCGGACATGCCTCAAGAGCCTGCTCGGCCTGGCCATGGCTGGCGGTCTGGTCGAAGGAGGAAAGGAAATGGTCCACCGTGAATCCGCTCTCCGGGAACTTCTTCTGGCAGATCATGCACCCGATACAACCGACCGAGCACTGGCTCCTGACGACCGCGCCTTTCTCATGGCTGGAACAGTCTACCACAAACTCGTTGTCCGCGTACAACATCCTGATCGCGCCGGTCGGACAAACCTTGGTGCACTTCTCGCAGGAGATGCAGGCAGCCTCGTCGACGACGATATGGCCCTCGGCATTCTTGCTGATTGCGCCCACCGGACAGACGGCGATGCAGGAACCAAGATGCAGGCATCCGCTCTTGCAGGTGTTCGTGCCACCAAAAAGCAATGCTGCGCTGTTGCAATCGCTGATTCCCTGGTATCTGTAGTCCTGCTTGGAAACGTTGCAGTCCCCCTTGCAGAAGACGTGCGCGACTTTCTTCCGTTGCTCGGCCTCGGGAGCGGCGACCCCCATGATTTCAGCCATCTTCGCGGCCAAGGCGCTTCCGCCCGGATTGCAAAGGCCGATCGGGGCCTCGCCACTGGCGACCGCGTCGGCATACGCGACACAACCGGCATAGCCACATCCGCCACAGTTGGCTCCCGGCATGATCGCCTCGAGAGCCTCCTCTTTCTCGTTCTTCTTGACCGCAAGCTTCTTCTCGGCCCAGGAAAGCAGGAACCCGAACAGGCCGCCCATGACGGCGACAACCACTACCGCACTGATAACAGCACCCATGCCTTCCTCCTCAGACCAAATGCAGGTTGGTCAACAGCGACTTGTCGAAGGCCATGAAGGCAAGAGCCATCAAGCCAGCAGAAGTGAACGCGATCGGAACACCTTGGAACACCTTCGGGACCGGCTTGCATTCCAGCCGCTCGCGGATGTTGCTCATCAGGATGATGGCAAGGGTGAAGCCAAGTCCGGCCGCAAGACCGGAGAAGAAACTCTCGATGGCGTTGTACTGGTTGGTGATGTTGATGATCGCGATGCCGAGAACCACGCAGTTGGTGGTGATCAGCGGCAGATAGATGCCCAGCGCCTTGTACAGCGGGGGGCTGATCTTCTTGATCACCATCTCGACGAACTGCACCAAGCTGGCGATGACCAGGATGAACGTCAGCGTCTCAAGGTATTCGAGGTGGAACGGCACCAGGAACCAATGGTAGACACACCAGCAGATGGTGCTGGTGATGGCGGTCACAAACGTGACCGCCGCTCCCATGCCGATGGCGTTCTCGCTGTTCTTGGAGACACCGATGAACGGGCACAGTCCGAGGAACTGCACCAGGATGAAGTTGTTGATGAAGATATACGTCAACAGAATCGCGATGATGGTCATCTGGTGGCCTCCTTCGGAGCGGTAATCAGGCCGATCAAAGCCTTGAATGCCGGCAGCAGATAGCCCATCAGCAACAGCGCTCCCGCGGCAAGCGTCATGACGCGGCACGGGGTGGTGTGCAGGATGGGGACATTGATCACACCATTCCACCCTCCCATCGGGAAGAGCGTGATGGTTCCGGCGCCTAGCACTTCACGGATCAGGGCGATGACCGTCAGGTTCATCGTCAGACCCATGCCCATGCCGAGTCCGTCAAGGGCGCTGTCCAGGACACCGTGGCTTGAAGCGAAAGCCTCGGCCCGGCCAAGGATGATGCAGTTGACGACAATCAGCGGCAGGTAGACGCCAAGGGACGCGTACAACGAGGGGACATAGGCCTCCAGAAGCATTTGCAGCAACGTCACCAGCGTAGCGATGATGACGATGTAGGCGGGAATGTGGATGGACGCAGGGATGCATTTCCGGCAGAGGCTGATGATGATGTTGCTGAAAAAGAGGACGAAGATGACTCCGAGCCCCATGCCGATGCCGTTCGCCACCATCGTGGTGGTTCCCAATGTCGGACAAAGGCCAAGCAGGACGATGAACGTCGGGTTCTCGCGGAAGAACCCCTTGGTGAATTCCTTCCCATGACCGCTCATTTCGCACCTCCTTTCCGGACCACATAGGCGGACCCATACGCGATACACTTGCTAACGCCACCGAAGGTCACGGATGCTCCGCTGACCGCATCGGAGTCGGCCTTGGAAAGCATGCTCTTGGTGGTCGGGACCGGCGTGTCCGCCGTGCCCGTCCCCTTGAACATCTCCATATACCAGTCCTCCTCGCTCTTCTTGCCCAGGCCGGGAGTCTCGCTGTCGCTCAGCATCTTGGCGCTGATGACTTCTCCCGAGGTCAGGTAGGAGGCAAGCAAGGTGAACTCGCCACCATATCCATTTCCCTTCAAGGTAAGGATGTATCCCCCGACCTCCTCTCCATTGGAGAGAATGTAGTAGCTGGAGACCATCTCGTCCCCGCTCACCAAAGTCTCATCACCGATTGCCATGCCACCGGAAAGGGGTGCCAGGGCTTGTGTCTTGGCGTTGGCGTTGTGGCTCTGGATGACCGGAAGGGTGATCTGGTTCACCACGGCGAGAGCCAGCGAGCAAACTGCGCAGATGGCCAG
>CAJMOS010000154.1 GCA_905215015.1 uncultured bacterium
GCCATTTGGGGGCAGTAGAGGGGCCGCCGCCGGGACTCCTTGGAAGGGCCGTCCAATGTCGTTGTTTTTGCCTTTGCCCGGAGAAGCTTCTGACATATCGTGTGCAAACATCCAGAAGCCGTAGGGAAAATTTTCTGCAACAACCCGACTATAGCGTGCATGGTAATCGGGTTGATGCCTGTGGTTCATCCTTGCATGCCATGTATGTCGGCGAAATCCAAGATGAGATTCCAGTTGTATTCATCGAGGTTGTGTTCGCCTGTCTTCATATGGTATCCGATCATGCCTTTGTGCAGGGGCGTTTCCGGTTTCGGCATAGTCTTGCTTTCAAGACCTGTGAGTCCGTATATCCTTTCATAGACCCCGCTGGCAAGGACCGCACTGTCGAATTGGCCTTTCTGGTCTGCCCAGTTGTCGAAGGTCCTGCTTGTCGTATACAGGAGCCTCGGGGCGGCCAAAGCCAACAGCATGTGCTGGTCGAAGGGCATGCTGTCCTCGCTACCGGCATACCGCTGGTAGTTTTTGCAGAACCAATAGGGAAATTTGCCGGTAATCTGGGCGATGGTCTCTCCGGTACTCCCACGGGCAAGCGCGTCACCGGAGTTTCCCGCGCAGCTGCTTGCGGCCATGAAGAACCTTTGGTCTTGCGCAAGGGTCCAGAGGGCCGTTTTCCCTCCACGGGAATGTCCAATCACGCAGACATGGCCTGCATCGATGAGCGGGTCGGTTTCGAGATAATCCATAATCCTGCTGCAACCCCATGACCAGGCGCTGATGGCCCCCCATGCGTTTCCTGGCCGTTTCTCTCCCGTATACTCCGGGAAAAGCTTGTGGAAACGCGTGGTGAAGCCCTCTTCGTAGTCGGGGGCAATGTCCTGCGTGAGCACTACGGCTGTAGCATACCCGCGTGAGACAATCATCTCCGCCGGCCAAAACGAACTCATGAACTGTCTTGCAGGATCCGCATTGGCGATTCCCCGGTTGCCGATCATGAGAAAGCAGGGACTTGCCTTTTTCGCATGCTTGGGGATGAACAGCACGAATAGGAAAGAGAAGTGGATGCCTTTCCGCTCTGTCTCGATTTCGACTGTCCTGCGGATTGCCTGGCCCCCCATGAAGGTGTCGTCGCAGCGCGAGTCGGCGAGACGGATCTTGGTCTTGGCGTCTGACATATCCGGAAGACAGCCATATTCCTGATTGCGGAACATTTCCAAGATTTCAGGCCTCCTTTTCTTTTCCCACACTTCCTTTGAAGTGACAGGGGTGCCGTCGTTGCAGGTGAAAATGTCGGGCACCGTTCTCCCGCGATAATCAGGACTCATCAGTTTCATATGGGTTTTTCTCCTTTTTGGGACGATATTTGTTTTCCGTCGGTGCATGGCCGAAAACTTTCTTGTAGACATGAAAGAAATACGAGTAGTCCCGGAATCCAAGATTCCATGCGACTTCGGTAGCCTTGTTCCGGGGGTTTTCCAGAAGCAGCATCGCCTGGTTCATCTTTTTCAATGTCACGTATCGTGAGAAGCCGATTCCCGTCTCCCGTTTGAAGAGCCGGGAAAAATACCATTGCGTGACGTTGGCTCTCGTCGCGATATCCTGTTGGGAGATATTCTGGGAGATGTTCTGGTCAAGGAAACGGATTGCATCCCGGACGATGAGGGAATAGGTTTCCGCTTTCGAGTCGATCGCCTGCAGTTCTTCCCTGATGGGATTTTCCTCCTTGTCTCCGGATGGTTTCTTCTCATGTTTCGCGATGACCGACGCAAGGGCGTTCTCAATGGCTTCTTTGGATAAAGGTTTGAGCAAGTAGTCTTCGACGCCAAGCTGCATCGCCGTACGGGCATACGTGAAATCATCGTAGCCAGAGATGATTATTACAATCACATCGTCATTCCTTTCCCGTAAGAGCCGGACCAGCTGGAGCCCATCATATCCGGGCATCCGTATGTCTGTGATGAGGATGTCGGGCGAATGCTTCTTCACAAGTTCCAGACCGGAAGCCCCGTCGGTCGCCGTCCCGATTACACGGCAGCGAAGTTTTTCCCAGTCCGTTGTCGTGGTGATTGCCTTCAATGCGATGCTGTTATCGTCGACGATGACGACCGTGTACTGCTTATCCATTCTGCTCCCCGATCAGTATGATGACCTTCGTGCCTGCCCCGAGGGAAGATTGGATTTCGAGCGTCGCCCTGTTCCCATAGGCAAGAAGAAGGCGTTCTTTCACGTTCGCAATGCCCATCCGGTTCTTTTTCGGCTGGAAGGATGGTTGTAGGATTTCCGCAAGCCTCTCTTGGGAAATTCCTGTTCCGTCGTCTTCTATGGTGAGGGAGAGGACGTTCTTCCTCTTCAAGCAGGTAAGTTCGAGATGGCATGCGCCTATTTTCCGGGCGAAGCCATGGACGATGGAATTCTCCACGAGCGGCTGCAGGATGAGGGAAGGAATCGTCTGTCCTGCCGCATCCTCGTCGACATGGATCCTGATGGTGAAACGATTCGGATAGATGGATTGGTACAGGCCGAGGTAGCCTTCAATCAAGGAAACTTCCTGGGAGAGCAGCCATTCCTTGCCCGAATAGCCGAACATCATCCGGTAGAACTCGGCCAGCTTGCAGATCATGTCGGAAGTGGCATAATCGCCCGCCAACTGGGCTTGGGCATTGATTGACTCAAGGACGTTGTAGAGGAAATGCGGGTTGACCTGGGCCTGGAGCATGCCGTACCGCGCCATCAGATACTGGTATTCCGCCTGCTGGCGTGCCATCTCCTTCGAGGCATTTTCCGCCATCAGTCTCTGGATCCTTTTCCCTGATTCCTCCAGTCCTTCGGAGAGGATGGAGAGCTCTTTGTGGAAACGTACAGGAGACGCTTTTGGAGAGAAGTCGCCTACGGAGATTTGTTCGACCTGGCTGAGGATTACCGAGATTTCCTTGTGCAACCTCCGGAACACGAAGAGAAGGATGAGAAGCATGATGGAGACAAAGAGACAGGTGAGGAGAAGCAGGAAATTGAACGACCAGCGCAACGCGAAATTCTGCGCTTTCGGATTGACGGTCTGCAGGATTGTCAGATTCCTGTAAGACAGGGGAGCCTCGACGGAGAGGAAATCCTTGCTTTCCATTCTGTGCGTCTGGCTGTACAGGGTGATGCCGTCCGCATCCTTGATGATATAGACGTTGTTCGTTTTCCTGTGCAATTCGTCGAAGAATCCGTCAAGTTTCCTTGCGTCCAAGGCAACTACGAAAGTCCCAACGAACCGAAAGGAGTTTCCATCGAAAATAGAACGTATGAAGAGGAATTCTCCGGAAGGTCCGTGCGTGCAGAAAACAGCTCCGGACGGGTTGTGGATTTCATCCTCATGTGCTTCGATGATACGGGAAATTGCATCATCGGCGGGCGCCAGCCTACCGTACCGGAAGACCTTTCCCTCATTGTCGATTACGGCAGACCAGAGCAGATTGTTCCCCAGGGATGTTTCCTGTTCCATGGCTTTGGTTATGGAAATGATCTTGATTTGGTCGGAAAGCCCTTCGCTTCCCAAAATCCCTCCGAACCGGTCCATGAGAAGTGGTGCGGAGAAACTCTGCCGCTCGATATTCACCAGTATCGCATCCACGTTCCGTGCGACAGCATCGAGCGTATTCTTCGAGGCTCTCCTCGTCTCATCTAGGAAGACCTTCCTGTTGAAAAGCGTGAACAAGGTGAAGAAGATGGCAAAAAGGACGAAAAAGACCGTATAGAGTCCGGAGATTTCCCGGAAAAGCGACGGATTCTTCTTGCCCATCGTCATCCTTTCACGCTACCGGCGGTGATGCCGCTGATAATGTATTTCTGCAATGCGAAGTACAGGGCGAGAACCGGGATCATGCTGATCATGAAAAGGGCAAAGGCCAGTCCCAGCTCGATATTGTTTTCTCCAAAGAAGAAATACTGGGTCAAAGGGACGGTCCTCACTTCCTTTTTCTGGAGGAAGGTGAGGGATGTCTGGAAATCGTTCCACACGTTGAGGGCATTGAGGACCACCGAGGTAAGGATGATCGGCTGCATGAGCGGCAGCACGATTCTTGCGAATACCTGGTAGATATTGTACCCGTCGATGGATGCGGCCTCTTCCAGGTCCCGAGGTACCGTTTTCACGAATCCCGTCACCAACAAGACAGTGAATGCGATCTGGAAACTGATTTTGATCAGCACAAATCCCAGCAAGGTGTTGAGCAGGCCCATCTGCTTCATCATCACGTACAACGGAGTCATGATGGACTGGAATGGGATGATCATCGCGCCAAGGAAAACGTAATACAGGAAATTGTAAAACCGGTTGTTCTTCCTGGCGATGATGTAGGCGGCCATCGAG
>CAJMOS010000155.1 GCA_905215015.1 uncultured bacterium
CTCACCGCATGGGCGCTCAGATGGTATTGGGTCTCCTTGTTGACGAAATCGTGGCTTGCAAGCTCGCCGCCCACCTCGATATGGACACCGAGCTCCTCCATCCACTCCCGTTGCAACGTGTCGGCGACGCTCTCCCCCCAGCGGTTCTTTCCCCCAGGGAATTCCCACAGGCCGCCGATGGCGCCTCCCTTTTCCCGAAGTCCGACCAGATACCTTCCCTGCTGGTCCCTCAGTATGCCACACGTCGTGATGCGATGCTCCATAACAGCTCCTACAACAATACGATCATTGGAAAAAGAAAATGGATGACGGCAATCAGGAAGACCGCCTTCCCCAGCCCATGCTTGTTCCGCTCGATGACGCTGGCGGCGTCGTCCACCATGCCGCTCACCCTGCCATGGGCCTGCCGGCGCGCGATGGCGATGTACCAGACCACCAATGGGAAAATGGTCACGGTAATCAGGAAATCCCCGAGCAAGGGCGGACCTGGCTCATACGGGAAGAAAATGGAAAGGATGCCAAGAACGAACCCACCCTCGATCAATAGATGCCGCACCCAGCTGACCGAACGGAATGCGTAGCGTAGCGAAAGCAGAATCGGGAACTTGACCCCATGGGTGTCGCTGAGCAGCATCATCGACCCGATGGTCAGATACACCAGCTCCAGGAAGTAGACCTGGCTCATCATAGGCACTCCTCCAACTCCTGACTGGTGAAGTACCCGCCGGAACCCAACAGCTTCCCTTTCCACTGGTGCAACCGGCAACCTTGCAGGGCGGCCTCGAAGGGCTTGAGTTTCTGGCCGAGCAGGCAAAGGATGATGCCGGCCAGCACATCCCCGCTACCGGCGACGGCGATGGCTGGGTTCTTGCAGTCCAGGAAAGCCATGCGCCCGTCTTGCACAATCTGGTTGACCGCGCTCTTCAACACGACCACCGCCCCCAACTGGGCGGCAAGCCGGGTAATTCCGGTAAAAAGTGTCTGTGGCGTATCATGGACGATATCCTGGCCGAGAAGAGCCGAAGAGAGCCTGGCAAGCTCTCCCACATGGGGGGTCAGTACCAGAGGGCAATGGGGCCGGAAGCCGTCCTTGACCAGGCTGGCAAGGGCGACCAGCCCATCAGCGTCCACCACGACCGGCTTTCCGCTCTCGAGAATCCGCCACAGCAGCGCTTCCCTTCCCGTTCCCCATCCCGGACCGGCGAGGATGGCGTCAAACCGGGAAAGGTCGGATGCTTCCTCCTCGTGCCGTACCATGACCGAAAGGCCTGCGCTAGTGACTGCCACAGGAAAGGAATCCCGTTCGGCGAACAGGGTCACAAGCCCGCTTCCCGCGTGGAAGGCGGCCTGGGATGAAAGCCTGGCCGCACCTGTGTACTGCCTGCTGCCGGCAAAGATGGCGACACTTCCACGGCTGTTCTTGAAGGCGTCCAGACGAAGCGGAGGCTCCTGTGCCGAGACAATCGATTCCCAGCTGCCCACCGACGGGCAAGCCTCGATGAAACGAGGAGGGAACGATGGGTTGAGCACCACAATCTCCCGGCCACAGGAGGCGCAGGTCGCGGGATGGAACATGCAACTCTTGGCGAGGCCCATCGTGTAGGTCACGTCGGCATGAAAGGAAAGCGCCGATACGGGAACCTGGTCTCCGATTCCGCTAGGCAGGTCGATGGCGATCTTCCAAGCCCGGATGTTGGCGTTGGCACGCTCGATCCACCTCTTCGCGATACCATCGACCGGACGGCTCAGACCTACCCCGAACAAGCCGTCGACAATCACCAAGGCGGAGTCGATTGTCTCCTCAGCCCGGTCCTGAGGAATCCGGTGAATCGGGAAATCAGCGATAGCCTCGCTTTGGATCCTGCAAAGCTCGCTCCGAGACTCCATGCAAAGCACCTGCAGACCGCTGTAGCCGCTGGAAGCAAGACTTCTGGCAAGGGCGAGCGCGTCCCCGCCGTTGTTTCCCGGCCCGACAAGAAAGAGGATGGCGTCGTCCTTCTTGATCCGCCCATCGCGCTCCATCGCCTGGCTCATGCGGCATGCCGCCTGTTCCATCAACACGATGGCAGGAACATGCTTCTGGCTCAATGTGTCAAGGCTTTGCGCCTGTGCGCAAGAAATGAGGGAATCCATGTAACTACTGTATCACATATTGGGTTTTCTTGTGGATGAGCCTGCCATGGCTTGAGACTTCAAAGGGGGTCATGGTACATTGCTCTCAAGAGGAATATCGCATGCAGGATGCTGGTCTGGTCTGTTCGCTGAAGGCGGATTACCCGAATTTCAAATTGGACACGGAATTCTCCGTCAGGAAAGGGGAGCTGGTCTGCATCATCGGACCCTCAGGTTGCGGCAAGAGCACCACGCTGAGCATCCTCAGCGGCTTGCTTGACGGTGACAAGGGCACCAGCATCATCTTGGATGGCAACGATATCACCCAGCTTGCCCCGGAAAAGCGCCAAGTGGCCCTGGTCTTCCAGGACTACGCGATTTTCCCGCAGATGAACGTGCAGGACAACATCGCCTATCCCCTGAAGCTGCAGAAGGTTCCCCGCAAGGAACGGACGGCCAAGATCAGCGCCTGGCTCGACCTGGTCTCCCTTTCCGGCTTCCAGAAGCGCAAGCCGAGCCATCTCTCGGGAGGCGAACGCCAGCGTGTCGCGCTGGCGCGCGCCTTGGCAAGCCAACCCAAGCTCCTGTTGCTTGACGAGCCCCTCTCCGCATTGGACACGAAGCTTCGCAGGCACCTGCGCGAGGAAATCCGAAGGATCCACGACGAGACCGGTGTGACGATGGTCTATGTGACCCACGACCAGGAAGAGGCCATGGCAATCGCAGACAGGATCATCGTGATGAACCAAGGGCATATCGAGCAGATGGGAGAGCCAGAGGAACTGTACCATCATCCCAAGACGCTCTTCACCGCCACCTTCATGGGCGACGGCACAACGATGCCCTATTCCATCATCGCCGAGACGCTGAAGAGCGAGGGAAACTCCTACGTCCGTTTTGCGCCAAAACAAGGAGAACAGGTGATTTTCTTCCGTCCCGAGCAGGTCACTGTCCAGGACGACAGCGACCTACCTTTCCCCGAATACCTTCCCCACCTGGAATTTCAAGATGCCAAGCTGGTTTCCTGCATTTTCCAAGGAGCAGTCTTTGAGGCGGTCTTCCAGTGGCATACGTATCGGATTGGCGCCATCGTAAAAAGACGCCCCAAGCAGGACTATGCCACGCTTGGGGTGCGATTGGTGGACATTCGGCAATTTCTCGATGGCGAGGCGATCCGCTGACAGGAAGGCTCACGCCTCCAGGCCACAGATGTCGTCGATATCGGCGTCATCGATTCCCACGTCGTGTACGCCATGCATCAGCATCTCTGCTTGGTCGAAACAGACCTCGATGCCCTGTGCATGCAGATTGCGAACCACCTGCTGGGGGTTCTTCATCCGACTGATATAGGCAACCTTGCTCCGGGTACCGATGTGAAATAAATTCAAAAAATTCCTAAACATATATCTAAAACCTCTTACGTGCAAAAAACAATCGACAAGATACACTTCGGGAAGTAATCTCAAGTGTCCGATTCACCCAATTTGCCTAGCGACGTTATCGGTTGCCTTGCGGTGGAGGTTCGTGGATATTACCACGACTAAACCAAATAGGGGACTTCTTGTCGGTAACCCCGATATAGGCAAAGAGGGAGCGGAAACAGCATGCGTGCCGCTCGCTCCAGAGAATGAATTTCCTTGCCCTCATAGTGGGATATACCTCTTCAGTTGTTCATATAATAACACCAATTTCCGTTATTGTAAAGTATTATCCATTTTCCAGCCCCATCCAGGACGCCCCGACACCCTGTATCTGTCCTCCTGAAACACATTCTGGACAATCTTTCCAAAGACGAAAAACACCCTGAGGGAAGTGCACGAGGGTGCTGGGAAACCTTCTTTGAACCATCGTTTGTCGGACGCAAGAACCAGAAGGACTATAGGTGCGAATCAGGCCAGCACCTCTTCCTTCCAGTCCTGCACGGTGTGGCCCGTGGAGGAGAAGGCGATGCCCAAGAGGTGGACCGTCTTGTTTTTCTCCAGGCGGAACT
>CAJMOS010000156.1 GCA_905215015.1 uncultured bacterium
ACGTCGTGGTCAACGGTCCGACCGAAGAGAAGGATATCCTTCCCGGCACGCTGGACATGTCGTTCCCCTGCGCGGAGGGCGAGTCCATCCTGCTGTACCTCGACCTGGACGGCATCGAGGTCTCGACCGGTAGCGCCTGTGCCTCCGGTTCCCTGGAACCGAGCTACGTGCTGCTCGCCTGCGGCATCGACATCGAGTTGGCCCACGGGTCCATCCGCTTTAGTTTTGGACGCTACAACACCGAAGAGGATGTGCGGTACGTCATCGAGAAACTTCCGCCGATCATTGCAAGACTCCGGAAGATGTCCACAAGGAAGTTACACAAATGAGCAAGAGTTTTATGGCTGATTGGGTCTATACCCCGACAGTGAAAGAGCATTTCATGAATCCCCATCACCTCTACGACGAGGACAAGGATAAAGATTGGCAGGCGGACGGGGAGGGCGAGGTTGGTTCGCTCGCCTGTGGCGACCAGATGAAGGTCGGCATCCAGGTCAAGGATGACAAGATCACCGACTTGAAGTGGCTGACCTACGGTTGCGCCAGCGCCATCGCCTCCACCAGCATGATGAGCGACATGGCCATCGGCATGAGCCTGGAGCAGGCCTACCACCTGACTCCGCAGGCAATCATGGACAAGCTTGGCGGACTACCGGAGCACAAGTTCCATTGCTCGGTTTTGGGGGACAAGGCGCTGAGGGCCGCCATCGACGACTACTTGGAGAAGAACCACCGCCCCAACCCGTTCAAGAAGGCGGTCGCCAAGATTGTCTGCGAGTGCAAGGGCGTCACCGACCAGGATATCGAGAACTTGGTCAAGAGCGGACAGGCCCAGACGCTTGAGGACCTGCAGCGGTTGACTTCCTACGGCACCGGATGCGGCAAGTGCAAGAACCGGGTCAAGGACCTCTTCCTGGATTACCGCCACATCTATGGATATACCGATTGACTGAGCCTTTTGGTTTTTTCCGGGCCGCCATCCTTTCGGGGTGGTGGCCTTTCCTGTATTCGGGTATGATGGGGACATGAAACTTCCCGAACTCGCGATTTTCGACCTTGGCGGTGTGGTCATCCACAACTGGCAGACATTGGGGCGTATCGCCCGTCTGTATCGTCTGGACGAGGAAAAGCTCTACGCCGATTACCTGTCCAGCGACGCGCCTCTGATGGAGGGGACGCTTTCCACCAAGGGCTGGTGGCTCCATATTTGCGACAAGTTCTCCCTTCCCGCCGAAGCCCGGTCGTCCGACCCGTTGTATGACCAGTTCCATTGCTACGCCGACGGACAGATGCTCGCCTTCATCGGACAGGTGAAGCAACTCGGCGTCCGTGTGGTCTGCGGCAGCAATACCTGCGCTCCCCACTGGGAGAAGATGCGTGCCGCCGGCAGCCTGACCAGCTTGTTCGATGCCTGCTATCTTTCCCATGAACTGCACATCAGGAAACCTGATGACGAGTTCTTCCTCGCCATTCTCCACCGGGAGGGTGCCACGCCGGCGGGGACGGTCTTCACCGACGACACGAAGGAGAACGTCGATGCCGCTTCACGGCTTGGCATCGACGCCTTGTGGTATCACTCCGACTCCCGTTGGAGCGGGCTGGACCGTCTGCGGCTTCGCTTCGGTTTGCTCACGTGACGTTGTACTCGCTTCCTCCGATGAACTCGCGCAGCAACGAGTCCTGAGGTACCAGAGAGTCGCTGACCGGCTGGAAATAGGTGAGGAAGCGCAAGAGCCTGCGCGCAGTCACGTAAATCTCTCCGGTTTCCGGCTTTACTCGGCGCAGGAGGGGAATGGCCAAGGGCGCGAGGACGGCAAGCTCGTAGTCCAGCGCGCTGTTGAGCATCACGTCAGCGTTGTTCTGGAAGGGGAAGATATACAGGTTCTCCCCTGTCTGCACGCTCTTCATCATCCCCAGCGTCTCTTCGGCGCTGGAGTTCCTGGTGCGGTGGTCTCGGACAATCCTTCGGATGATCCGGTTGTCCGTTGTGCTGATCCGGTTGTGGTCGGTGATGTTGACCTGGGTGAAGGCGGAGATGTAGATCCGGTAGATCAGCTCGGGATCGATGCCACGAGCGAGCTTCGGGTTCATCGCATGGATTCCCTCGGCCACCAGGATGGTCCGCTCGTCCTGTACCACCGGCTCTCCGAAGGAAGTCTTTTTCGTCTGGAAGTTGTAGGTTGGAAGCCGCACCGGTTTTCCTGCCGCCAAATCCGTCAGGTTCTGTTGAAGCAGGGGAAGGTTCAGGGCCTCGAGCACCTCGAAGTTCGGCTTTCCGTCCTTGTCCTTCGGACACTGGTCGGGTGGCAGATAGTAGTTGTCCAGGCTGAGCTGGATCGCTTTGCGTCCACGTACCTCAAGCTGGGTGCAGAGCTTGTAGCTGAAGGTGGTCTTCCCCGATGAGGAGGGGCCGCAGATGAAGACGATGCGGGTGGTCGACCTCTGCGCGATGGTCTCGGCGATCTCGTTGATATGCTTGGCCTGGTATGCCTCGCAGAGACGGATGTAGGGGACCAGCTTGTCCTCCTCGCTGAAACGAGAAAGGTCTCCAATCGCGTTGACATTCAGGATCGGGCGCTGCAGCTTGTCCTTTTTCAGGGCCTCGAAGAGCAAGGGGTTGTCCCGGTAGGTGTCCAGCCGGGTGAAGTCGAAGGACCTGGGATAGCGGAGCAGGATGCCGTTCAGCTTGTACTGCCTCAGCTCCCAGACGGTGACCAGACCGCTTTTGGGGACGGGCACGTTGTGCACCACGTCATGGAAATCCCCCATGGTGTAGACTTCGACGCTGGCAGGGTTCAGCGACTCCAGAAGGGATACGGTCTCCTCTCCTTGATGTCCGCCGAACCACTCGATGGCCTCCCCAAGGCTGAGCACCTCGGGACGGATGGGAAGATTGGCGTCGACCAGCTCCTGCATGGCTTTCCGCAGTCTCTCGACCGTCTCGCCGGAGACGACCAGGTTGTCGGTGAAGGTGAAGTAGTACCCGTCCCCCAGGGCATAGCCGATCTCGAGATGGCGGTCGGGAATCGCCTTCTGGGCCGCCGCCGCCAAGAGGAAGCAAAGGCTCTGGCGGTAACAGACTTTGCCCAGGTCGGAGAAGAGCCTGATAGGTTCCAGCGTTGTCTGGAACAGCAAGGGACTTTCCAGGTTGCGGGGGGTTGAGTTGACAAGGGCAGCGATGATCGGATTCTTCTGGTAGGAGTCGCTCATCTCCTTTTCCAGCCCGAAACGGCACAAGGCCTCCCTGATTGTGGTTCCGGAGGCCACTTCCAGCACGGTTTGTCGATAGGTGATACGGATAGTCTGCATGTATCCATAATACTGAAAGTCCGGGCCGTTGACACCTTTTTTCGCGACAGGTAGATTTTCAGTAGCACATGGCGAGTTCAGTAACGTTCGAGGGATTTCCCTACCGGTCGAGAAGATACCTCGTGGTCGACCTCGATCACGAGCGGGTGGAGTTTTGCCTGCTTGATCCGGAAACCGGGCGCTCCCTGGTCGGCGGGAGGTTGCTTGCCATGTGGCTTTGGGACAAGTACGCCGATTACCAGAAACAACAGAACAGCCTTTTTGACGAGGGAAACCCGATTGTGATTGCCCCGGGAGGGCTCAGTGACCTGGACCTTTCCTTTGCCCACGGCTATGCGGTCGTTACCAAAAGCCCGGTGACCGGCATGGTGGAATGCGCCTTTGGGGAAGGTCCTTTCGGCAGCGGCCTCTGTTCCTTGGGCCTTTGCGCCATCGTCCTCCTGGGGCGCCAGAGGCGCACGTCGAGCCTGGTCATCGACGGGAGCCGCGTCGCCTTTTCCGTCGAGGAGGAGCTGCATGACCAACCCTGCGGTGTCCTGCGAAACCACTACGCCGGCTGGCATATCGCCGCCATCGGTCCGGCGGCCGAGCGGGGCAACCGCTTCGCCAGCCTCCTGTGCGACGGGGAAAATGTCGGGCGAGGGGGGCTGGGGCTTTCCTTCGCCCACAAGAACCTGAAAGTGCTCGCCCTCCGGGGGCCCTTCCACGAGCGGATCAGCTATGACGTGACCGACATGG
>CAJMOS010000157.1 GCA_905215015.1 uncultured bacterium
CCATGGCCGGTGACGACGATCCGATGCCCGACATTATAATGCTTGACCGTGTCGGCATCGTCGAGCTGTCCAACGCCGGACTGTTGCAGGACATGACCAAATACTGGGAACCGATTAAGGACCAGTTCGTCGATGGCGCGGCGAACGACATGACGATTAACGGTAAGGTCTACGGCCTGCCTGACGCCGTCCGCCCGCAGGTGATTTTCTATAACAAGAAAATCTTCGATCAGTACGGTATCGATCCCGCCCGCATGAAGACTTTTGATGGATACCTTGAGGTCGGCAGAGAGCTGAAAGAAAAGAGTGGTGGAAAGGTCTATCTCTCCTATGTTGATCCGGGTTCCTACACTTGGAGATACTGGGGACGCCGTGGCTTGATGCCACAGGCTGACGCCCGCATCTGGGACAAGAACGGCAACGTTGTAATCGGAGAGGACAAGGGAACCAAGCTTGCGCTTGGCTACTTTGACCAGCTGATGAAGGAAGGGCTGCTGTACAAGACCACGATGATGAAGACACCAATCTATGAAGCCACGGATAATGGCACAATCGCCACCTTCTACATCGGTGCGTTCTGGGACGAGTTCCTCCGCAAGAACCTGACCAAGACTGCGGGAGACTGGAGAGTCCAGAATGCTCCTGTGTTTACGGAAATCGGCACCGGTGGAGCGCCGGTCACCACGACTTTCTGCTTCGTCGACAAGAAAAAGAACACTTACACGGACCTGTTTTACCAGCTCTGGTATGACTTCCAGACCGATACAGAAACCCGTAACGCCTGGGTCAGAAAGATGGATGAAATGAAGGGCCCGTACAGCAACCCGGTTAGTAAGGACGTTCTTTCCGATCCGTTCTGGCAGGAGCCCTCTGATTTCTATGGCGGCCAGTCCTTCCGCAAGGCTGAGGCTGATGGTCTCGCCAATCCTTCCAAGAACTTGGAAGTCACGGCAAGCGACGCGGAGGCTGATACGATTATCAGTGCCGAGATCGAGAAATATGTCGCGGGCGAGCAGACCATGGATCAGGCGATTGCCAATATGGACAAGGAGCTGAAACTCCGCATCAAGCAGGCGAAGATGCCCTGAGCGTGAATATTCGCATGGCCCGGTTCCGGGCCATGCGAATTCCGTTTTCGTAAAGGAGTCATGGTATGTGGAAGACATTGCGTAAACATAAGTGGCCGTATCTGTTCATCAGCCCGTTCTTCATTCTGTTTTTGGTATTCCAGCTGATTCCCGTTGTGTGGACCGGCTATATCAGCATGACTGAATGGAATGGCCTAGCCAAACCGGTGTGGGTAGGGCTGGACAACTACAAGCTGATGTTCCAGGACTACATGTTCAAGGATGCTTTCTTCAACACCATGTCCTATTGGATTTGCGGGACCATCATCATCCTGCTCTCGGCGATTCTGATTGCCGTCTCGCTGAAGAACCCCCATCTGGTCGGAAGACATTTCTTTTCGACCGTGACCTTTCTCCCCTATGTCTGCGCATCGGTGGCCATGGGCCTAATTTTCGGCTTGCTCTTTGAGGAGCATGTCAGCTTGATTTTCCAAATCATCGTTACTCTCGGAGGAGAGTGGATTCCTTGGCTGAACAGTTCGGCCTATGCGAGGATTCCTGTGTTGATTCTGTTCTGCTGGCGGATCACTCCGTGGTTTACCGTGATTATCTATTCTGGCTTGCTGAACATTCCCTCAGAGCTATACGAGGCTGCCACCGTCGACGGCGCAAGCCCAGTCCAGCAGTTCTTCCATGTGACGATGCCGCTTTTGCGGAACATACTGTTCTTCTGTATGATCACAATCACCGTGGACTGCTGGAAGATGTTCAACGAGTCCTACACCCTGCATGGTCCTGGTTCGTCCAACATCAGTTTGTTCCAGCTGGTCTATCAGTATGCGTTCAAGACATTCAAACTTGGCTACGCCTCGGCGTACGCCATGGTCCTGATTGCCATCCTGCTGGTCATTTCTCTTGTTCAGTTCAAAGCCCGCCGCAAGAGCGGTGAGGTATGAGGGAGGTGAAACCATGACCTTGCTTTCCCGTAGCGAAAAAGGTGGACTGTTTCTGATGTACCTGTTCCTCACCATCGTCGTCATCCTTTGCTTGTTCCCCGTGGTGTGGATGTGCATTATCGCGGTCAAATCGGTTGGAGAGCCGATTTCTGGTTTCAACGCCCTTCATATCCAGCATTTCACCTTGGACAACTTCGTCTACCTATTCACGCTGATTCCCGTGTGGCGGAACCTGTACAACAGCATGTTCACCACCGTCATTGGAACCGTTACAACCCTGTTCTTCTGCTCCTTGGCAGGCTTTGCCTTCGCCAAGTACCGGTTTCCCGGCCGGGATTTCCTCTTTGCTTTCGTTATTGCGACCATGATGATTTCCAGTGAGGCGGGAGCCATCCCACTGTTCGTCATTATGCGGAAGATGAACCTGATCAACAGTCTGTGGTCGCTGATCCTTCCCCGTATCGCCACCGCTGTCGGCATCTTCTACCTCCGTCAATACATAATGGAGGTGCCTGATGAACTGCTCGAGGCGGCGCGCATCGATGGTTGCACCGATTTCGGCATTTACTGGAAGGTGGTCTGCCCAAACATCAAGCCAGCTCTCGCCAGCTGGGCGACCATCACGATGATTGCGCGCTGGAACGACTTCTTCTGGCCGTTGATCTTTTTGAACAAAAACACCAAGTACACGTTGATGGTATCAGTCTCCATGTTGCCAGAGAGCGATGGTATCGCCACGCCGTGGCAGGTCATTTTGGCCGGTTGTACGATTGTCATCATCCCCAGCATCTTTCTCTACCTGTTAATGCAGCGGATGAACAAGGCTGGTTCTTTTGAAGGAGCGGTGAAGGGTTGAGTCTAAGAATCAGTCCCGTGAGGGAGGAGACTCTTTAGGGACCATCTGATATGATTAAAAATATGACGAGAAGGAGTTCAATATGGATCGGAAAGCGAATCTGATGGCGTGCGTGCAGGGAAAGAAGACGGAGTATGTTCCTTCTGGCTTTTGGCTGCATTTCCCCCCTGACGCGGCTACAGGAGAGGCTGCAGTGCAGGCCCACCTGCAGTTCTTCAAGGATACCGGTACGGATATTATGAAAATCATGAATGAGAATGTCGTGCCCCATGACATTCCCATCCATACGGCGTCCGACTGGGCTAGGCTGAAGCCGTTTGCTAAGGACAGTCCCTTCATCGTCCAAGAAATCGACCTTATGAAGGAGATTATGGACCGAACCGAGAATCCAGGCGTGTTCCTGTTGACCGTCCATGGCATCGTTGCGTCGATGTGGCACGTCCGTGGTGGTACCGACGGATACGAGACTGGCCGTAGCATGCTTGCCGCCCACCTCAGGGAGAACCCGAAGGCGTTCCAGAATGGATTGAACGTGGTTACCGACGCCCTCGTCGCCCTGACAGAAAGCGCGTTGGAAGCTGGGGTTGACGGCATCTACTATGCGGCTCTGGGAGGAGAGAAGAGCTTGTTCACCGAGGAGGAATTCACTACCTATATCGCTCCTTGCGACAAAGAGATTCTCTCCGCGGCGAAGCAGAGGTCGTGCTTCAACGTGCTCCATATGTGCAAGGACCATCTGGAGCTTTCTCGATATGTCGACTACCCGGCAGACGTGGTAAACTGGGGTATCTACGAACACAACATTTCTCTCCAAGAGGGGAGATCGTTGTTCAAGGAGAAGGCAATCCTTGGAGGCTTCGATGACCGAAGCGGACTATTTGTCGACGGGACAATCAGCCAGATTGAGGAGTACGCGAAGGCCTTGGTCAAGGAAATGGGTACGACTAAATTCATTCTGGGCGCAGACTGCACGTTACCAACCGAGATCGATAGAGCTCGCATCCGTGCCGCGGTCAATGCGGTGCGTTGAGGAGGAGAGCGATGGACAGAGAAATCCTATCCCGCTTGCTGAAGCAGGAGATGGTGCTGGCCATGGGATGTACCGAGCCTGCTGCGTGCGCCTT
>CAJMOS010000158.1 GCA_905215015.1 uncultured bacterium
GCGGAGCCTTCGTTCACCTGAATCGCCCTGACCCGACAACCACGAACGCCCTTGTAGCAATCCCGGCACTCGGTCAGCTCCGTGTAGAGTGGGTAAATCACGCCTCCCCTCTCCTCTTGGCAAGCGCCTTCTCAAGCAGGTCGGTGACCACGTCGCTGTCGACATGCTGATACCGCACGCCGTCGATCGACAAGTTCGGCCCGTCCGAGCAAGCGTTCAGGCACAAATGGCCCTCGAACTCCACCTCATCCTCCAGGTGGTGCTCCTGAATATACGACTCCAAGTTCATCAGAGCCTGCGAGTTTCCCCTTGCGAAGCAAGAGCTCCCCATGCAGAGCTCTACCTTAATCTTATCCATGTTCCTTCCTTTTGTATGGAATAAGATACACCTCGTGGCGAGACAAGTCAAATTATATGAAGGATTTATTCCATCGCTCCACACATTGAAAGGCAATAAAAACACAGGAGTCCACTGTTAATATGTTTCGTAGTATTTTATTGGTTGCCACGAGCAAATAAACCGCACAAAGTTCTCATCACCGAACAACAAGGAACCATTCGACGGAACAGGAAGAATTCATGCATGCAGCAAAGCATCACGCACGGCGAGCAAGGTCTCGTGCGCGGTGCTCGCCCCTGTAGCCAGCCCCACTCTCGGGAAATGGCGCATCTCGTCAGTCACGTCCTTCTCGCTCTCGATGGAATAGACAACCAAGGAGGGCTTAGCCTGACTTGCCAGAGAAGCGAGCGCCTGGGTGTTCGCCGAGTTGCGGCCGCCGATGACGATCAGGGCATCGCATTTGCCCGCCAGCTCCATCACAGCCTTCCGGCGGGCTATCGACGCGGGACAGATCTGGTTGACGAACTCTACCCGGAAAGGTTGCAACGCATCGCGGATTTCCCGCCACCTTTCCTCCTCGAAAGTCGTCTGCACGAAGGCGGCGTAGGAACCATCCCTTTCAAGAGAAACCACGTCTGCCGGCGAGGAAAGCAGGACCGGACACGTGCCGTCGATCCCCATCATCGAATTGACCTCGGCGTGTCCCTTCTCACCGATGACGAGAATCTGATGGGTGGAGGCATATGCGCGAATC
Organism: uncultured bacterium; assembly: GCA_905215015.1. Lineage (GTDB taxonomy): Bacteria > Spirochaetota > Spirochaetia > Sphaerochaetales > Sphaerochaetaceae > RUG023. The sequence goes on from CAJMOS010000158.1 coordinate 1,095, forward strand.
ATGGCAAGGTTGTGGGTCACCACCGGACAGGTGGCGTCCACCAAGGAGTATCCCGCAGAAAGGAATTCCCGTTTCTCCGCATCGGTCATGCCGTGGGCGCGGACAACCAGCACGCCCCCCTTTCCTTCCGAGGGAGCATTGATGGCGACGAGGCCACGCCTCTCGAACTCGTCAGTCACGATCCTGTTGTGAATCAACTGGCCGAGGCTGTAGATTGGCCGGTCGCGGACAGACTTCAACTGCTCGTCCGCCAGTTTCAAGGCGCGTTTTACCCCACCACAATACTCAAGCACAGAAGAAAGGATGATCCGCATGTGTCCATTCTACCGGGAATCAGCGGTTAGAACTACTGGGACTTATAGACGTACATGGAAATTCAGAGACAGGCAGGGGTATCGCATGCGGGTGTCCCTCTTCATGTGGGCCGACGGTCCAAAGGAGGAAACCATGAGAAACGCGAGGAATGGTGGATGCATAAAGAAAACCGCCCGGAACACATCCGGGCGGCACGAGCAAATCACATACTCACTGGGCGGAAGCAGCCTTTTTGGCGGCTTTCTTCTCCTGTGCCCTGGTGATCCAGACCAGGAAGACCGGTGCCAGCATGTTGCTGCTGAAGGTACCGACAACCAGGCCGAAAATCATCTCGATGGCGAAGAGCTTGATATCCCCCGTCGCCAGGATGGCGAGAGGCGTGATGGCGATCAGGGTCGTGACCGTGCTGAACAACGTACGGGTCCAGCTCTGCGTCACGGAGTCGTCAATCTGGCTCTCAAGCGAATGCTCCGGATACAGCTTCGCATTCTCACGGACACGGTCGAAAATAACGATCGTGTTGTTCAGGGAATACCCAATCAGGGTCAGGACCGCGGCGACCGTGGTACTGGAAACCTCGAAGCGCATCAGCGCGATGAAGCTCAGCATCAGAAGCACGTCGTGGCACAGGGCCAGGATGGAACTGATCGCATAGGCGAAACGGAACCGGATCCAAATGTAGCAGAGGATCAAGACCAATGCAGCAAGCACGGAAAGCAAGGACCCGCGGATCAAAGAAGAGGAATACTTCGGTCCGACGAAGTCGCTCTGCAGCACGACGACATTGTTCTTTCCGAACGCGGCGTCGAGCGCGGTGCTGATCTCGCTCGTCTTGCTCTGCTGGGTCTCGTCACCGCTCAAAGCCGTGCGGATCTGGAAGACCTGGTCGGCAGCGGCTCCAACGGTCTGGATTCTCACGCCGGGCATCCCGTTCAGAGCCTGACGGACCTGCTCGATGGTGATGTTGCTGCCCTTGGCGAAGTTGACGACAGTCGGTTCCTCGGTAAGGGTAGCCGGGAATCCATACCCGGAAAGGACGGCGGCAGTAGCCAACGAACCATCGAACACCTGGGTGGTGACACCCTCGGTCTGGCCCATCGCCGTGGCGAGGTCCTGCACGGTCGGATACTGGGTGGCGGGGTACGTGATGGTTCTCACGCCATCATCCCCCCTCAACTCGAGCGAGAGGTTCCCGCCAACGACGGAAAGCCGTGCGGTCTTGCTGCCGGTGTACCCGACAGCCAGTCCGCTCGGGGCGACCTGGACACGAAGTCCAAGACCACTCTCGAAGTCGATACCACGGTTGAAACCATGGAAGACGACCATGCTGATGATGCCGACGGCAAGACAGATGCAGGCCAGCGCGCAGCTCAGCTTGCGATTCTTGTACACCTGAATAGTCTTCATTTGCGCTTCCTCCAGCTGATATTCAGCTTGCCCTTCGGGTTATCCGTCACGGCGGCGTCCATGATCAGGTGCGTCACGAACAACGAGGTGAACACACTGCTGATGATACCGACGCAGAGCGTGTTGGCGAATCCCTTCACGGCGGAAGAACCGAGGAAGGAAAGAACGAGACCCGCGATGATCGTGGTGACGTTCGCGTCCATGATGGTCCAGAAAGCCTTTCCATAACCGGCATTCACGGCGGCCTTGTCGCTCTTTCCGGCGCGCAACTCTTCCTTGATACGTTCGTTGATGATGACGTTCGAGTCGACCGCCATGCCAAGGGTCAGGACCAGACCAGCGACACTGGAAAGCGTCACGGTGAATCCGAACGAGGTAAGCAGGGCGAGCATGATCACCAGGTTGAAAATCAGCGCGAGATCGGCGACCAAACCGGAAACCTTGTACTCGGCGATCATGAACAGGATGATCAGGCAGATACCGATGAGCAGGGCGTACATGGCCGCGTGGACCGCGTCGTCACCAAGGGTGGCGCCCACGCTCTGCTGGCTGGCGACGGTCAGGTTGATCGGCAAGGCGGCCGTCTTCAGGACGATGGCCAAGTCGTCGGCCTCCTTCTGGCTGAAGCCGCTGATCTGGACGGAAGAACGGATGGCCTCGTTGATGGTCGCCATCGCCTTGACGTTGCCGTCCATAACGACGGCCAAGGTGTTGCCTACGTTGGCGCTGGTAAGCTTGTAGAACAAGTCGCCACCCGTGCTGTCAAGCTGGAAGTTGACCACCGGACGACCAGTGATGCCGTCGGTGCTGGTGGTTGCGCTCTCAAGGTGCTCGCCATCCAGCGCCACTTCCGCATTCAGCACGACGAAGCGCTGCAGCTCGTCGATACCGTACTCGTCATTGACATAGTAGCCAGTGGCCACCTTGCCGGCAGGCAGGAAGCCGGGCTGGCGGATCGAGCCATCATCATTGAAGGCTTCGGTCGGGTGCTCCGCGAAGTACTGCTGCAACTGGGTGGTCAGGTCGGTGTCCACCATCTGGAAGGTCAAGGAACCCTTCCCACGGAGGAAGGAGTTGATGCGCTCCGGATCCGAGGCTCCAGG
>CAJMOS010000159.1 GCA_905215015.1 uncultured bacterium
CAGTTAAAGGTCGGTAATGTCTGACCACATAAGCTGTTAAGAGACAGTTGAATGCCAAAAGGAGGTAGATGATGAAAAGAAAGAAGATGTTGTATGCGCTTGTGCTGGGGCTTGTTGCGGCCATGGCGCTTTCAGCCCAGGGAGGAAAGGAGAAAAGCCCGTTGCAGGAAGGGGGTTTTGATCCTACGGGTAAACTGGTTTCGCAACCAACGACCATCCGGGTCATGCTCCGCGACAGCGTGAGCCAGCCATTGAAGAACTATGCCCCGGCACAACAGGAAATCTTCAAAGAAACCGGAGTGAAACTCGACTACGAGATTATTCCATCTGCCAGCTATGACGAGAAGAAGAACATCCTGTTCTCGACGAACAACTGGCCGGATATCGCCTTCATTCCTTCCAAGAAGGACCTTGCTTCCTATGCACAAACGGGTATTTTCCTTCCACTTACCCAGTACGTCAACGAGAAGGACATGCCGAACTTTTTCAAACTGTGGAACCAGTATCCTGACATGCATAATTATCTGGTGGGAGGAGAGCTGTATGCATTCCCTGTGGTCCAAGGAGATAAAGGTGCGAATGGTTTCGGGCCGGTCATTCGTGTCGATCTGTTGGAAAAAAACAACCTGCCGGTTCCACAGACATTCGATGAACTGCTCGATACACTTGAGAAGCTCCACACACGTTATCCGGACTCCATTCCGTATACCGGCCGGAAAGGGACGAAGCAATTCCTCAAGACCACGAGCTACATGCTCGGCTCCGGATTCGGTTCGGATGGCATATATTACGATTTCGATAAGAAACGCTACATCTACGGACCAGCAAGCCAGGAATTCAAGACGGTCCTGAGCTGGCTGGCAGATGCCTACAGGCGAGGAATCCTTGATCCGGACTATGCTACCTCGACAGGGGAGCAGTTGCAGAGCAAGATGTCGAACGGCCGTGCGCTGTTCTATCTGGATAATTCGGCGTTTGGGCCGATGAGCTACAACAAGGCGCTCCGCTCTGTACCGGGGTGCGAGGATGCGAAACTGCAGATCATTCCCATTCCGGAGAACCGCTACGGGCAGAGAAGGGCGATTACATATGAAAAGGAACTGGCCGGTTCCTTTTACGCAATCAATGCGCAAAGCAAGCATATCGATACCATCATCAAGCTGCTTGATTGGATGTACTCCGACCGAGGCAGGACGATTACCAATTACGGCGTCGAAGGATACAGCTTCACCTACAATGCCGAGGGAAAGCCTGAGTATAAACTGGATTACCTTGAGAAATTCCGGGACGCAAAGCCTTCTTCCTACTATGCGGTCTTCTCTGACTTAGGCGTGACCAAGCTGAATTTCACCCCGTACACAATCAACGACACGCTGATTGAGATTCAGAAGGCTTTGGGACAATGGGACGGCACTTCGGAAGAGTTCTGGGACATCGTCTATTCAGATCCTGCATACCACTCACCGAAAGTTGATCCTTCGTTCACCGAAGAGGAGACGGAACAGGTGACCGAAATCATGATGCGGGTGGAGACGATGTTGGAACAGGTCTATGACAAATTCATCATGGGTCAGGAACCGATTGCGAAATGGGACGAAATCATTGCAAAAGAGGAGGCGATGGGAGTACGGGAACTGGAGAAGATCTATAACGATGCAGAAGCAAGAAACCATTGATTGCATTGAACTGAGAATATGCTACCCCCCTTTGCAGGACCATCCGCAAAGGGGGGTTCTTGGTCATGTCACCAGGATCTCTATGGTTTCCTCTGCTCCCGCATGGCTTCCGCCCTTCCGGTCGCAGGCTGTGGCGGTGATGGTGACCATGTTCCCGCGTTCCGATTCCGGCAGGGTGAAGAGGTTGTAGAACTCCAGGACCGAGTTGCCAATCGGCTTGGTGTCGATACGCTCCATGTGCAGGGTCCTGCGTTCCTCCCAGCTTCGCCCTCCGCTCTTGAATCGGTAGCGGATCGTCTCGACCGCGTTCTCCCATCGGTAGGCGTTGCTTTCCAGCAGGGTGAAGTCCCCCGGGTCGAACTGCCAGGGACGGACCACGCCGGTGACGGCGAACGGCTGTCCGGCGGGGACCGCAAGGTGGTGCTTGTCGGTCTGTGCCTGGACGACCGACTTGCCGCTCACGTCGTACCGGTTTTCCTCGGCCAGGGAATCGGTCAGGTCGATGCGGTAGATCCAGAGAAACTGTCCTTCGGGAAAGCGAAGGATGGTTCCGCGCTTTCCGTCCCCAATCACCGCCTCGCCGATGTCGTAGTGGTAGACGGAAAGCCGTTCCGGATCCTCGATGACACCTCTGGTCTCGAGAAAGGCGAGTTCGGTGGAGTAGGAGGTGGAGCTTTCGTCCAGCAGATAGACGAACAGATGGACATGGCTTTCCACATACTGGCTCACGTCGCTTGCCAGGTACATGGGAAGCAGACCCATGTGGTAGAACCAAGGGCCGAGATAGGGATTCAGGTATCCGGGAACCAGGTCGTTGAGCACATGGATCCGATGCTCCTTGCACCAGGCGTTCATGCGCCTGCGGTGTTCCGGGGGATTGAAACGGTTGATCGCGACGTCCGGGTAGGTGCCGATCCGTATCGGCTTCTCAGCCATGGCGAGACGTTTCCCGCTCTGGTCCGACAGACTGACACGGATGGTGTAGTCCCCCTTGGGAAGGGCGGTATATGGCCTTCCTTCGTCGTCGGTGAAGCGCATGTGGTCGTCAAGCAGAAGCCCGTGCTCCACGTCGGTGGCGGTGATGATGATAGCCTTGAAGGTGGTGTCGTCATACCAGCACTTGATGGTGGCGTCCCTGAGGGAAGCCTGGGGGTCTGCGAGGTCCCGTACCAAGAGGGGAGGGAACCCGTAGGCTTTCAAATGCCTCCAGTCGTCGTCCATGCCCTTGGGATAGCCGGTCAGAAGGGGGCAAGCTGTCCAGAGATTGCGGTTGTCCTTGCGCTCCTGGCGGGCGAACCGAAGGACGGCCCCCCCTTGGTCGAGCACCTCGACCGTCACCACGGCATCCTCGGCAAGGGGCTCGGTGTGGGTAATGGTCCCTTCGACCGAGAAGTGCCTGTGCTCCTCGATCAGCGGGTATTCTCCGGACGGGTCGGTGATGGAAAGCTGCCAGGACATTCGCTTCCTCCTTGGCGAAGATGATAGCAAAAAAGAGCCGCTTCAGACATGTCTCTGGAGCGGCTCTTGGTTTGTTCTGGAGGATTACTCCTCGTCGGTCTTCATGTGCTTCTTGCCTTCGGCAATCACCTCGTCAGCCTGCTTGCCGCGTAGCTGCTCGTAGTGGTCGAACTCAAGCTCGAAGCTTCCGGTGCCGCTGGTCATGGACTTCAGGTCGATGGCGTAGTTGAGCACTTCGGACTGGGGGACCAGCGCCCTGACCACCTGCAGCTGTCCCGTCTCCTCCTGTCCGAGCACGCGCCCGCGCTTGGAGGAAAGGTCGCTGAGGATGGCGCCCAGATATTCCTGGTCGACATAGATCTGTATGCTCATGATCGGTTCGAGCAACACGCATCCCGCCTTGGCGAGAGCGGCGCGCATGGCTCCCTTGCCCGCCAGCTTGAATGCCATTTCCGAGGAATCGACCGGATGTTCCTTGCCGTCGATCAGCGTGACCGCCACGTCGACGATCGGATAGCCGGCGAGGAAACCCTCTTCCATCTGTTCATGGATACCTTTCTCGATGCCGGGGACGTAGCCTTTGCTGATGGCTCCGCCCTTGACGACATTGTTGAAGGTGTACAGGGCGCCCCGTTCGCTCGGCGCGATCGACAGGACCACCTTTGCGTACTGTCCGTGTCCACCGGTCTGTTTCTTGTGGGTGTATTCGGTCAGCCCGCTGTCCTTGGTGATCGTCTCGCGGTAGGCGACGCGCGGAAGCTTGGTGTTGATCTTGATCT
>CAJMOS010000160.1 GCA_905215015.1 uncultured bacterium
TCGGCCAGGCAGAAGGGCAGCCACGTGTTGGCGACCCAGGCGACCACCGTGGGGTTGCCCTTTCCCATGTAGAACGTCACTGCCTGGGAAAAGCAATCCTTCAGTCTGGTCCGGTACTCCTCCTGCTTCTCCGCGGTCACAAAGAACGGCTCCTGCAAGGAACCATAGAACGCCTCGTACGTCTTATGGAGAATCAGGCCGAGCGTCCGCACATCAACCACGCCGATCTGATAGTCGTTTGCCTCTGCCTTGAGCAGATACTGCGACGCGTACCGCATGGGACACGCATGGTGCGCGTCCAAGGCTGTCGAGCTCACCCGCTCGACCTTGCGCGGGTCTTTGGGAACCACATGGATCCCCTGGGGAGCCCGGTACTGCTCCAGCAATCCGGCTTCCCCCGCCTTTTCCATGGCTTCCTGCTGGGTCCGGATTCCATGCCGAAGGTCCCTGCGGCCATCCTTCCAGAAGTCTTGTTCCGCATTCCATGGATCGATGACGGGATTTCCTTCCATGTCAAAGCCGGCCCGTATCTCCTTTACCTCGTCAAACCAGGCAGGGGCCATGCACTGGCCGCTGTAATCGGCCCGGTGGAAGGAAAGGATCGAACCGTCCGAACCTGCCATGGCCAAGTACCCAGTGGTCAAGTCTTCCTCGAGCCGCTCTTCCTGCGAAAGGGTGTCAGGCAGACAGGACAGGGGCTTATCCACACGCTGGGTACCGTCCCAATCCATGCTGAGGAAGAAATGGTAGGGGGCGCAAAGGGCGGCGCTGTCCGTCCAGCGGTATACCCCGACCCCTTCCGCATCCTTCTTCTGGGGGTTGTAGGGTTTGTTCTTCAAATAATCGACGAACAAGGCAAGAAACGAAGCGTGGTTCCGCGCCCCTACGGCATCCAATTCCTGCTGGAGCGATTCGACCGCATCGAAGCAGAACGTGGCAAGGTCCTCATCCGGCAGGCCGGTCCACCCTTCTTTCCGGAAAAACGCGTCTTGGTACGAATGGAACGCCACCAGGAACTGCTTGGCGTCCGTTGCCCGGGCCATGGCGCCAACCATGTCCTTCAGCTTCTTGTAGTGGTCCTTGATTCCCTCGTCGCAATCGTCTTTCTTGATCAGGGAGGGAACGAGCTCCCGTAGCCAAAGGTCCTTTTCCGCATCAAGGAAATCTCCCTGGTCGACCACCTGCTTGACGGCGAACTGCATCAATTGCTCGCTGAGCTTCCGTTTCTCCGGAGCATATGGCAGCCCCGGATCGAGTAGCAGCGCTTCCACGTCCCCATACGCCATCTGGTTGTGATAGCAGTTCAGGACCATCTGGAAAAACCTGCCTGCAGGATACGCCAGCGGGTTGGCGCCCATGCGGGTCACCAACGGCACGCCATACCGCGGGGCGTCTGCCTCAAGCGCGGGAATCATGATTTCCGGCCTTGCGGACGAAATCAGGATGTCGCGCGCAGGCACGCCGACCGAGAGGAGCTTGTGGATCCTCCGTAGCATCCCGCGCACTTCCGCCACATGGTTGGCATAGCTGTACAGCACCGGTTTTTTCTCCGGTCCCGGAAACGGACAGGGCTTGATCCAATCGGGTTTCCCCAATTGCGCGTACAGCCGGCTGAATCCCAGTTGCGCTTCGGGGAACAGCACCCGGAACACGCCATGGTCCTTCGGAATGCTTGGTGTCTCATAGCTCGGCTCATAGACGTCATGGCTCGCAAGGAACTGCCGGTAGGCCTGGTACAGCGTCTCGTAATCCGCCGACATCGCGTCACCCACCCGTCCCTGGTCATGGAAAAGCTTCAGCTGTGGCAGCAGCGTGGAAAGATACCGGATCAGCCTGGGGGTTCCCTGCTGGGGCGTAGGGATGAAATGCGGAAGCGAGACCGCATGGCTTTCCACCGCATCGGAAAGAAACAGGTAGCGGATCATGCGGGAAGCCTTGGTCTTCGGCCCTGGATCGAGGAAGCGCTTGCAGAAATCATCGTAGCTGATCGCCTGCTCGGCGAATATCGCACCACGCTTCCGGGCATAGCTTACCAGCCACCCACGGGCGGAAACCTCGCTGGGAAACACACAGGTGTCCCCGCTCTCCATCTGACTGAACACATAGTCTTCCTTGACACCCATCCGGAACCTCTTGTGTCCATGATACCATCAACACTGACAGAATGCGTCAGGATTGCAGCAAGGAAAGTTCTTTTTTCAGGGTTTCCCGATAGGCGGACTTGATCTTCTCGTTGGAAATGGAACGCACATGGCCTGCACAGGAGAGCAGCCAGACGCCCAGGGCGAAGGAGCCACGGGTACGGATATGGAAACACCATGAACCATCATCGGTCTCTCCGAAGGTAACAAAACCATCCGGCCATCGTTTCTGGGTCTCGTACCACCCCTGCCGGGAATCCAGGACCACATCCGTCTCAATCCACTCCTTCTCGAGAATGATGCCGAACGGGTCTTCCAGAAGGGATTTGATGTCATAAGATTCGGCAGGAGAGAACTGGGCCTTCCCATCATCGCAGAGCGCGCGGATCCGTTCCAAGGCCAACATGGTCAGGTGTTCCTGACCCTTGCTGGTGGTCACACAGTACACGTACAGGCCGCCCGATGCCATGAAACAGCACAGCGGATAAATCGCATAGGTCTTCGCATCGATTTGGTTTGGTGTCTTGTACGTCACCGTGCAGGTATGATGGCTGGCGATTGTCCTCAGCAGGACGCTCATATGCTCGGCCTCGTCCGGCTGGGAAATCTTGGACACGTCGCTCTGGCTGAACTGGATTGTCGGCCCTTTCGCACCCCAGGCCGCCCCGCCGTAGGCCCCGAGGTACTGCAACTTCCTGAGCAACGACTGAGACCAGCCTGACAAGGATGGCACCGTCGCGATATGGCTGAGCAGGATGCCTAGGACTGCCTGTTCCTCCTGGTTGAGCGAGGTGTTCGGGACCGGCATATTCCATCCCCGCCCATCTCCCCAGTTCATGTGCCAGACCTTCTCGTGGCCGTCTTGGTCGTCATACAGCGGATAACCCGACGCTTGAAGCTTACCAAGGAGGCGATAAGCGGTGCGCTCACTGATCATCAGTTCCGACTCCAGTTGACGGAGCGTCGCTCCACCTGCTCGTCCAATCATCCGTAATGCCGTAACCAATTGCACAATTTGATCTGCCATACTCCGCCTCTTCTTGCATCATAACCACAATTTTTGAAATAATCACATTTCTTTTTGCATCAGGAGGAGGCTTTCTCTACCGAGGCCAGCGGTCTCCAACTTCCAGAAGAATCGGAAATGGGACATGAGGATGATTCTGATACCAGTACGCCACAGAGCATACATCATCTTGTCGTTCAAACAGCCCGCCACTTGAAACTCCAATCTGCTGGACGGTCACTTTGAGATCTTTTTGAAAGAAAATGGGATCCCGTGCATGCCAACGGTAGAAGGAACGCATCGGAGGCAGGTCATCCATGTGATAGTTGTTATGAATGGAAGTATCATGGTTGCTGTAGAACGGATAACCGAAATACAGGTCCGCATAGGTCTGTTCGACCGTCCGGCCTTCTTCCTGCTTGGCGAAACTCCAGGACCCACCGACATAGTCTTCCATGCCGGTTCCACAAATAGTCGGGTAGTCCGTGTCCCCGTCGATATAGAACTTCACTTCTCCTTCACCCCACCAGTACCGCTGCAACGCAGAAAGACCGATGAAAGTGCCAATATAGGTACCAGTTCCTTTGACTCCGTCGAGGATGACATAATCCTTTTTCAATGTGGTGACAGGTTTGCGCCTCCACTGAGCGTGGAAGTAGAGCGTGTCGTCGTCATGCTGCACATTCTCCAGAAAATCAATCTGATAGAAGAAATCCTTGATTTCTTCCGGATGCTGGTT
>CAJMOS010000161.1 GCA_905215015.1 uncultured bacterium
TCGTCCTTGGCCCCGAATCTTTGGCTGACAGGGATGGAGAAGCCGCTGGTCAGCCCCATGCAGAAACCGATGATCAGGAAGTTGACGGACCCGGTCGCCCCTACCGCTGCCAAGGCTTGGACCCCGAGGCATTTGGCGACGATGATGGTGTCGGTCACGGTGTAGAACTGCTGGAACAGATAGCCCACCAGCACGGGAAACATGAATGCGAGGATCAGCCGCATCGGACTGCCCTGGGTAAGGTCCTTCGTCATGCTTTGGAAACTAATCTCTTGTGAGGAAAAAGTCTAGAAGGGAAAAGCACCAGCCGGGGGGAAATCCGGCTGGTGCTGGGAAGTTATCCTACGATGGGTTCTGCCTGCTTGGAGAAGATCTTCTTGAAGCAGGAGACCGCCACGATGACCGCCAAGCCGATCAAGAGGATGGCCAGCGTGTTCTGCATGACCGGAGCAAGGGACGGACCCTTGGCCGCAATCGCGCGGAAGTTCTTGACCACCGTCTGTACCAGCGCGGTCAGGGTGACCGCCAGCATGAAGAACATCGGCAGCAACATCATCTTGTACTTCCGTCCGCTGCGGCGAAGGAAAACCGCGGCCGCGCTGAGCGCAAGCACGGACAAAAGCTGGTTGGAGGAGCCAAACAAGGCCCAGATGGAACCATACCCACCCAGAGAGAGCAGATAGCCCGGAATCAGGACAAGGATGGTGGCAACCCATTTGTTGCTCAGAACGGTCGCGACCGGCCCTTTCTCCGGATGGTCGCTGTCAGTGAAGAGCTCCTGCCAGGAAAGGCGGCCGACACGGGCGACCGAGTCGAGGCTGGTCAGGGCAAAGGCACTGACGGCCAGCGAGATCAGCTCGAAGGAAAGGTCGTTCGGCAGACCGATCTTCTGCAGGAAACCAGCGACGGCACCAGCGAAGATGACCTGCGGGGTCCCTTTGGGAAGAGCACCGCTCGCAGAGGCGACGGAACCGGCAGCGACAAGGCTGATGACACCGAGCACCACCTCGAGCAACATGGCGCCGTAGGAGACCGGGAGCATGTCGCTTTCTTTGGCGACCTGCTTGCTTGCCGTCTCGGAAGAGACCAGCGAATGGAATCCGCTGACCGCGCCGCAGGCGACCGTCACGAAAAGGATCGGGAACAGGCTGCCGGTGGAGGCGGTGAAGCCGGTGAAGGCCGGCAGGTTCATCACCGGGCGGGCGACGAGGATGCCGAGCACCGCGGCCAGAATCATGATGACCAAGAGATAGCTGTTCAGATAGTCACGGGGCTGGAGCAGGATCCAGACCGGGGCGACGCTGGCGATCAGAATGTAGAAGAAGACCAGGTTTCTCCAGCTCTCGACACTGACGTTCATCGGCAGGACATAGCCCAGGGCGATGCAAGCGACGAGCAGCACCAGGGAGATGGCCGTGTTCTTCGCGGCACTCAGGTTCGGCAGCTTCTTGAACAGCAGTCCAAGGAAGACTGCAGCGGCGATGAAGAGCACCGAGGTGGTCGCCACCTGACCATTGGAATGGTTGACTGCGGCGGTGAAGTTGGCCGAAGTGCCGAAGCTCTTTGCGCAGATGTCGGCGAACGCCGCGACGACAAGGATGGAGAAGAGGTAGCAGAACAGCAAGAAGAGCCGCTTGCCGGTCTTGCCGACGTATTTCTCGATGATGAAGCCAATCGATTTGCCCTTGTTGTGCACCGAAGCGTACATCGCGCTATAGTCTTGGACGGCTCCAATGAAAATGCCGCCAATCAGACACCATAGCAGTACCGGTACCCAACCGAATACTGCGGCTTGAATCGGTCCATTGATCGGACCGGCACCGGCGATTGATGCGAACTGGTGGCCGAAGACGACCTGCCGTTTGGTCGGCATGTAATCCTGTCCGTCCTTGAGAGCGACAGCGGGAGTAGGACGCTTGTCGTCGATACCCCAGGTTTTCTCCAAGAACTTGCCATAGAACGCATACCCGGCGATTACTGCGACGATAGCAACGATCATGATTGCCATTCCGTTCATAACTTGCCTCCTGTATGCGGAACAATCTGCCCAGGCCTATGTTTCTTTCCCCATCAAAACAAACGCCTGTAGCGTAATGGGAGCAAATATAGAGAAAACAAATAGTGTGTGTCAATCGAAAAAACGAAACATTTAGCATAAAAAATTAATTTTTATGCAGAATACTGTATTGTATGTGTAAACCAGGAAAAGAATCAGCCTAATTCGTGAAAAATGCAAGAAAGAAAAACGGCACTCCCCAAAAAGGTGTCGCCCCCTGGAGGCAAACCGCCTCCCTTGGGTCCGGTATGGCATGCCATGTGATGAAAGATAGTAGGTTATGTGATGGAGGGAGCTTTCTTCTCCCGACGTTTCCTTGGAGTCTTGAGCAGGGGCAGTTGCTCCTTGTCATAGCGCTCCAGGCGGTTTTTCGACATCTTCAAGCTGGAAAGGTTCTCCGCCAAGTTGTAGTGGTAGTAGTCGATCGTCTCCTTGCCGACCCGGTAGATCAGCAGGTAGTCCTTTCCGGAGAGGAAGGCGACGGCCAATGTCAGCACCGCTCCCTCGACCATCGTCCGCTTCAGCAACTCGATTTCGTTCTTGGGGATGTAGTCATGGAAGACCATGATGGAGACAAGCACTTTCCCGGCCCGGTCGTGCAGCAGGATGTCGGTGTGGGACAGCATCACGTCGAACGTGAAGCCTTCGTAGGAGAGTTGCTTGGCCTGCAAGTGCTGTTCCATGTACATGGCCAGCTTGTGGCTGATGGCACCCTTGGTCTTCGGTTTGGAGAAGAGATAGGAGTCCCGCTCATGCAGGTCCCCCAACGCTTCCTGGAAGGCTTCGAACAGATTGATGGCGGCGGATCGTTTGTTTGACAACAGTTTCCTCATGGCTTCACCTGTACCTACTATATCGCTTTTCTCCCGTCATGAGGAGACAAAGAAATCCGCTTGTCCCTATAATCATGCCATGGCTCAAGATTCCCTGGATACACGTTTTTTATCCGAACCTGTCCTGCCTTTGATTCTTGGGATGGCGCTTCCCGCCGTGGTGGCCCAACTGGTCAACCTGTTGTACAGTATCGTCGACCGGATGTATATCGGCCATATTCCCGGGATCGGCTCCCGTGCCCTCGCGGGAGTCGGCATCTGCACGACGCTGATCACCTTGATCTCCGCATTTCCCATGATTGTCGGAGGTGGGGGAGCGCCCCTCGCCTCGATTGCCTTGGGCTCCGGCCAAAAGGAGAAGGCGGAGAGGATCCTGGGAACCGGTTGCGCGATGCTGGCGTCCTTTTCGGTATTGCTGGTCGCTGGCATTGGCTCGAACCTGCGGCCTTTGCTCCGTCTCTGCGGGGCGTCGGAAGAGACGCTTCCCTTCGCGAGCGAGTACGTTTCCTGCTATCTGCTTGGCACTCCGTTCGTCATGGTGACGGTGGCCCTCAATCCGTTTCTCAACGTCCAGGGCAAACCCAAAGCCGCCATGCTCTCCATCGTCCTCGGCGCCATCCTGAACATCCTTCTCGATCCCCTGTTCATGTTTGGTTTCGGACTCGGCGTACGGGGCGCGGCAATCGCGACTGTGTCAAGCCAGGCAGCCAGCGCGGCTTTGATTCTGGTCCTGTTGGCCAGCCCGGAGGCAAACCTGCGCCTGCTTCCCAAACGGATGCGTTTCGACGGCGCCTTGGTCTGGCGGATCTTTTCCCTGGGAATTTCCCCTTTCGCCATGACCTGCACCGAGAGTCTGGTGGGTTTCGTCCTCAACCGGGAACTGGTACGCTATGGTGATATCTATGTGGGCGCCTTGGCAATCATGCAGAGCGCCATGCAGTTCACTTCGATTCCATTGGTCGGGTTCGCCCAAGGAGCCAACCCGGTGATCAGCT
>CAJMOS010000162.1 GCA_905215015.1 uncultured bacterium
TTGCCGACGAATTCGCCCCACACCTGCAGCAGTTCATCGCCAGCCTCGAAGAAGGCCAATCACATCTCCATTGGCGAAATTGGTGACGATGAAATCGTATGAGCCGATCGCATCGATGTCGTATTTCACCACCTTGGGCAACGACAATTCGGGAACCGTCTCGAACGGAACCCCTTTCGGGGAGGGAACGCATACGTCGTCTTCACGGGGAAACGGCTTGTTCTCCCCTCCGTTGAAGAAAAACGTGACGTGGGCGAATTTCTCCGATTCCGCACAGTGGAACTGACTTTTGCCGGCTTCGCTAAGCACTTGGGCAAGCGGGTGATCAACATGCTGGGGGCCGAACGCAATCGGCAGGTTCCTGAATTTTTCGTGGTATTGGGTCAGGATCACGAAATCAAGATCCCGCCTCCACGTCCGTTTGACCTTGGAGAAACCGGGGTCGGTGAACAGTTCGGTCAGCTCGATCTCCCGCTCTCCCCTCCGACAGCCAAACACCACGCTGTCTCCGTCCTGCACTGTTCCTTTTCCATCGGCGCGGACCAATGCTTCCATATGATAGTCGTCAAGGCCCTTTGCGTAACCTACCTGCACCGCTTTCGCCAGCGCCCTCGCACCTCGGTCAGTCATATGCTCTCCCTTATCCGATATTCCGTCTCTCCCGTTCGGCTTCCTTTGCCTTGTTCTCCGGTTCGTACCACATCGGGCTTTTCACTTTGAGGAAACAGGACTCTCCGTTCTGGAACAAATCCCTGTGCGGCATCTGAATCAACGCCGTCTGCGTACCGACCTTCACCAGATATTCCGTAAAGTCGGTCTTGAACGTCCGTTTGATGACCGTGGTGGGATATCCGTCCGTACGGTTGATCTCCAGCGTATTGGGGCGAGTCGCCATCACCTTCTTTCCGGTAATGGACAAGGAAGGATCGCGGAAAACCGGATGCTCGTCGTCCCCTTGGACAAACGCCATTCCACCCTTAATCGTCACGTCGGTGAAATTGGACTGCCCGAGGAAGCTATGGACGAACCGGTTGACCGGTTTCTGGTACAGTTCTTGAGGCGTCCCGATTTGCTGGATATTGCCCATGTCCATCACCAGCATTCGGTCGCTGATCGCCATAGCCTCGGCTTGGTCATGAGTGACAAAAATGATGGTAAAGCCAAACTGCCTTTGCAACCGTTTAATCTCGAACCGCATCGATTCCCTGAGATGGGGATCCAAATTGGAAAGAGGCTCGTCAAGAAGCATGACATCGGGGTTCACTACGATGGCACGGGCGAGCGCGATACGCTGTTGCTGTCCTCCGGACAAGTCGGAAGGGAACGCCTTCTCCAGTCCCTCCAAGTTGCAGTGCCTCAGCGCCTGAGTAACCCGCTCCTTGATTTCCGCCCGCGGACAGTGGCGGACCTTCAATGGATAGGCCACATTCTCAAACACGTCCAGATGCGGCCAGACAGCAAATGCCTGGAACACCA
The DNA here is from genome assembly GCA_905215015.1 of uncultured bacterium. Classification (GTDB taxonomy): domain Bacteria; phylum Spirochaetota; class Spirochaetia; order Sphaerochaetales; family Sphaerochaetaceae; genus RUG023. The sequence continues at coordinate 1,477 of CAJMOS010000162.1, forward strand.
TGCCAAGCTCCCTCTTTTCCGGAGGGACGTAGATGTTCTTCGCTCGGTCGCTGACCAGTTTTCCACCCAGGTAAATCGAACCTTCGGTCAAATCCTCGAACCCTGCGATCATGCGCAGCGTCGTGGTTTTCCCGCACCCTGAAGGACCGAGAAAGGAGAAACACTCCCCCTTCTTGACCGTCAGGTTGAAGTCGTTGACGGCTACCACCGTGCCGAGTTCCTTAGTGGTGAACGCTTTGGTAACATGTTTCAAAACAATCTGATCCATATCAGGCCTTTCTCCTGTCGCGGACAACGAACTTCACCAGGTTGTTGCAGATAATGATCAGGGTGATGGTGACCACGCTGAGCGCTGCAGCCTGGGTGATATAGCCATTGATACGCAACTGATAAATCGCGACTCCAAGCGTACGGCTCTTCGGGCCGTAGAGCAGGATTGAGGTGGTCAACTCACGCATACAGGGCAGGAACACAAGGAAGAATCCACTGATCATGGCGGGTTTGATCAGAGGCAAGGTGACATCATTCAGCGTCTCGAAATGGCTGGCGCCACAGGAACGCGCCGCCTCTTCCAAAGAGCCGTGCACCTGCTGGAGCGCAGCCGAACTTGACTTCAGCACGTAGGACAGATAGCGGGCGATATAGGCAACCAAGATGATCCAGATTGTGTTGTACAATGTGATGCCGAACACCGCGCCGGACCAGGCGAGCATGCAGCCAATCGCCATGACCGTGCCTGGCAACGAGTACGGCAACACTGCCATCATCTCCAATGCCGTACTGCCCCGCGGTTTGACCTTGTAGATCACGTAGGCCAGCATGGTTCCCAGTGCCAGACAGATCAGACCGGCGGAGAAAGCAAGGAACAGCGAGTTCCGCACCGAGTCTTGGACCATGATGTTGTCCACAAAGATCAGCTTGTAGTTGGCAAGGGTGAAATTCTCCATCTTGAACGGCAGGCCGTAGGCTTTCACGAAACTGATCAGGATGATCATTGCAATCGGGGCGACCACAATCAGAACGAGAAACAGCAGGCTAAACACCAACAGCGGGTACTTCGCCCCGCGGAGTTTGATCAGCATGGGTCGCATCGACTTGCCCTTGATGATGTCATAGCGCCCATGAGTCAGCAGGTGACGCTGCACAAGGAGTGCGACGGAAACGACAATAACAAGCAGAATGGAAAGCGCCGCAGCCTGCCTGATGCCCTCGAAGTTTCCCCCTGCCCTGTTCATCAGTTCGACAATCATCGTCGGCAACGTGAAAATATTGCGGGAGAATCCCAGCATGGCAGGAATTCCGTAGTTGGAAAGCGAAGTAATCAGAACCAAGAGCATGCCCGAGGAAATGGCGGGAACGGTCAGGGGCAAGGTGATAGTACGGATGACATGCAACTGGTTCGCTCCGGCAATCCTGGCGCTCTCCTCCAGCGTCGGATCCATGCGTTCCAGCGCACTGACGACCTGCATGTATACGAATGGGAAATAATAGACGACTTCGATGATGATGATGCCGCCGATTGAGTTGATGTTGAACGGAGCCTCCGCAAGATGGAACACCTTCATCAGATACCGGTTCACATACCCGCCACGGCCTGAGAACATCATGTCCCATGCCATGGCCGCAAGGAACGGCGGAATCATGAAAGGGATAGAGAACAGGAATTTCATCAATCCTTTCAACGGAATGTCGCTCCGTCCCAACAGCCATGCGAAGAACACGCCGACGATGGTGGCGAGCAACGTGGCAAACACGCCGATGATCAGCGTGTTCTTCATGGCCACAAGGTTCGCTTTCTGAAGCAACACGTCCTTGAACATGGCAAAGTCGATTTTGCTCCCATCCCAGAACGCATAGAAAATAATCATGAATACGGGAAGGATTACCACACAAATCAGTGCGGCATAGCAGATGATGGTCATGACCCGATCGAGGGAAAACGGACGTTTTCCCTCAAGCCGTAAAAAATCGCGATTTCTGACAGTCCCCAGCCTCATTCGCCCGCCTCCCTGTCAAAGTAGTGTTCCTGCACGAACCGGAGCCCGACTTCCGCTCCCTCATGGTACCTGTCATCCAGCGCATCTCCGCTGGGGAGCCGCTGTACCCTGAGTTCCTTTCCCTGGTAAGAAACGAAGTAGTTGTACATGTTCCCCAAAAAGATCGCCTGGGTAATCCGGGGCCGGATATGCCTCGCATCATCCAACGAGATGTCCTTGGCTCTGTTGTTAATTCTGCTGTTGTCGGTTGTTCTTCTGTTGGCTCTTTAATC
>CAJMOS010000163.1 GCA_905215015.1 uncultured bacterium
CTCTGTGAAGGTGCCAGAAGGAACCATGTGGAAGTAATGGAGATCAAGGAGAAGCGCTACGCCGACAAGTTCCGCCTGGAGAAGGGAAAGACGACCCATCTGCTGGGCATCGCCTTCTCTTCCACCGGGCACACCATCCAGGAAAGGAAGGAAGAGTTGCTGGCTTGACCGCATACATTGTATTTCCTTGTCTTTCCCTTTAGAATGAACCTGCCTATCGGGTGGGTTCGACCCGTATTCTGGGCAGAAGGACGATAGTATTGATGTTCTATTACATTGACCCTGGTACAGGCAGCATGCTGTTCTCGATTGTCATCGGCATCGCGGCGACGCTCTATTTCTCGCTTCGCGCCTTGACGGTGAAACTGAAGATGAAGTTCTCGACCAAGGACGTGAAGGCAACCTTGTCCCAAGGGGAAAAACCGTACGTGATATACTGTGAGGGAAGGCAGTACTTCAATGTGTTTCGTCCTATCGTTGACGAGTTCGAGAAGCGTGGCTTGCCTTTGACCTACTACACATCGGCAGAGGACGATCCGGTCTTGACTGCAGGTCTGCAGCACGTGACGGCCGAATATATCGGTTCCGGGAACAAGGCGTTTGCCAGACTCAATTTTCTTGATGCGGATGTCGTGCTGATGACCACACCGGGACTTGACGTCTATCAACTGAAGCGGTCCAAGAATGTCCGCCATTACAGCCATATCCTCCATATGCCAAGCGACCCCACGACATACCGCATGTTCGGTTTGGATTTCTTCGATTCCGTCCTGCTTACCGGCGATTACCAGAAGGACGATATCCGGTATTTGGAAAAATTGCGCAACATCAAGGCAAAGGACCTGGTTACCGTCGGATGTACCTATCTTGACGTGCTGCAGGAAAAGTTCGCCGCAATCACATCCGACGCGAACCACCAGTTCACGGTGCTGGTCGCGCCTTCGTGGGGTCCTTCAGCCTTGCTGTCCCGATTTGGAGAGCGTTTGCTGGATCCCTTGGTGGAAACCGGCCTGCAAGTCATTGTCAGACCCCATCCCCAGTCCAAGACCAGCGAGAAGGACATGCTGGACAGGTTCCAGAAGCGGTATGAAGGGAAGGGCAATATCCGTTGGGACTTCGAGCCTGACAACAGCATGGCCCTCAGCCAGGCCGATATCATGATCAGTGATTTCAGCGGCGTGGTCTTCGACTACACCTTCCTTCGCGACAAGCCGGTGCTCTACATGCTGCAGGGTTTCGATCCGCTTCCCTATGATTGCGATGATATCCCGCATGAGCTGTGGCAGTTCAGCGCGTTGAAGAAGTTCGGGATTCCATTGCAGGAGGAGGACCTGCCTCGTATCGGACAGGTCATCCAGGCTGCAAGCGACAGTCCTGCCTTGGCTGCCGCCCGCCATGCAGCCAAGGCTGAGGCTTGGGCAAACGAGGGACATGCGGCAGAAAAAGTGGTGGATTATCTCCAGTCCGTCGAGCAAAAGCTGGAAGGGGAAGAAACTTCGAAACAGACCTATGACTATCGCGTGGATGCGGTGAAGAGCGTGCTTGCATTCCAGAGTCTGGTGGCAAACGAAGCGCATGCAGTGACGTTGGATCCGAGATCCAATGCGTTGGTCTCCATTTTGGTTTGCAATCAAGCTCCTGCTGTCGCCACGAAACTGCGAGAAAAACACATCCAGGTGACCGTAATCGATTCCACCCATATTGCAGTTGGTCCCGGAGCCGACAAACGACTGCTTGATGTGATTGACTCACTTGGATAAGGGGTCCATATGGCGAGCGCATGGAAGCAAAAGCTTTGTGTCCTTGGAGTCGCGTGCGGCCTTCTCGCCGGTCTGCATGCAGAGAACTTCCAAAAGATCTATCCCATCACCAGCGATGTGTACCATGCGGTCACAAGACTGTATGTACTCCAGGGACTGGCGCTTCCTTCCTCGTCCGGGCCATGGAGCGGAAGCGAGCTCTCCCTGATGCTGGACCGGCTGGATTATGGAGCGCTTTCTCCTGTTGAGAAACAATGGTTTGACTCGGCAAGGCGCACGTTGGACGCGGATGCCGGGAAACAGAACCTGCATGTCGGTGCCGATGTTACCCTTGAGACGTATACCCATCCCAATCCGGGGAGCAAATTCTTCCGCGGATCAGGCAATTGGTTCCGTGGCTGGCCAGAGCAGCATCCCCTTGCCGTCATTCCCGTACATGGAACCATCAGTTCCCTGTTTTATGGATATATTGAGGCTGACATCGCCCAGGCGCAGAAATGGGATGACGATAAAAACCGGCCAGCAGAGACAATGGGAGAAGAATGGTTTACCACGAATCTTCCCACTCATGGTGTGGACCTGTTCGTTCCATATCGCGCGTTGCTTGCGGCAGGCGGCAAGAACTGGAGCTTCGAAATAGGCAGAGACCGGTTGTCCTGGGGTTCAGGCACGACGGGCAATTTGCTGGTTGGCGATCAAGTCCAGTACCACAACATGGCGCGTATCGCCGCATACAACGACGCATTGAAATATACGTTCCTGGTTTCTGCCTTTCCCCATCCCCAAAACTACTATTTTTACGATTCGGCGGATCCTTCCCGAAGCGGATATAAGGCGGAAGGCGTTGAGGAACATGATGATTACGAAAATGGAGTCAAAGCCTATATCGCCCATCGTCTCGAGGCGCGTTTCTGGAAGCATCGGATCGGGGTTGCGGTGACCGATTCGGTCATGTACATGAGCGATACCAACAAGATCGACCTGATTGATTTCAATCCCGCCATGTTCTACCACAACAACTTCAAGCGCGGGCTCACCAATACGATCTTTGGGCTGGAGTTCGATATCGCGGTCATGAAGGGATGGAACATCTACAGCCAGGTCGTCATCGACGACTGGGCTTCGAGCGGCGAGACCAAGCCGAGCGATGCCACTGCCGATGACAAGGCGGAACCGAATGCCGTGGGCGTGATTGCAGGCTCGACCTATGTGAGGCAAATGGGCGACGGATTCCTTTCCGTCAATCTGGAGGGCGCGTATACGTCTCCCTACCTCTATCTCAGGGACAGTGACGTACAGGGTAAGAGTTCTGCGGACATCACCGCTCAAGGCTCACGTTCACAGAAAGTGGGGCAGTACGGCATCAACTTTGTCGTCGGCACGCATTCCTCCTACTACCGCGAGCAGTTCATGGGCTACAAGTACGGTTGTGACGCCATGGTTGCCAACCTTCGGGTCGCATATGAGAAGCTTGGTGCGTGGAGCCTTACGGGCAACCTGTTCTATATGGCGCATGGCACGCATGACCAGTTCACGGTATGGAGCCAGATCGATAATGTGGATGTCAATGACGGGTGGCTTCCCTCGTCATCCTCCGAAACCGGCAACCAATATGATCCAAATGCCAGTGACCGCGATGCGGTGGCGCATACGTTTGTCATCGGGCTGAATGGCGCTTGCCAGTTCAAACATGGATGTTCCGTATTTGGACAGATGGATTACGTGGTCATCCGTAATCCGGGAAACATCTCGGATAATGGAACAATCCAGGACCTGCAATTGACCATCGGTCTGGAATGGAAAGTGGATGATGTTGGCACGTTGATTTGGAAGCGGAAGAAGGACTGAACGTATGGGACATCTGTTGTATACCTTGTGTATCTTTCCTGTAGCGGAAATCATCGAGTTCTGCTTTACGATCCTCTACCGGGTTGTCGACGACTACGGGATCGCGACGGTGGGTCTGTCGT
>CAJMOS010000164.1 GCA_905215015.1 uncultured bacterium
TTTTGGAAAGCGTTCCTTCATCGTATCAAGAATTTTTGAAACCTGTTTTTTCTCCAACTCGCTCTTGCTTACAGCGCCACCCCGGAAATAGATGACGAAGCCATTGGTATCGGCCGCAATCTTGATGTACAGGCTTTTTCCGGCCACCACAACCGTCCAGTCGTCCACCGCAGTATCGACGAAAACAACGTAATCCTGTGGTTCGATGCCCCACTCCGCAGCGTTGCGGCTCACGATGCCGGCCATCTTGATGTCGCTGTATCCCAGCATGTTGGCGATGGCCGGGATGTCCTTGTACGCCTGTCCGATGCCGTCACTCGTCGCACCCAGCACGTAGAAGGCATGGTCCCCTACCGTCCTTACGAGCATCTCGAGATCTTCCCTGATCCAATCGGGATGTTCGTACCCAAGGCCCGAATAGCCGCCGATGACAACCACCTTATAGCCTTGGGCCGCCTTGACCAGCTCGTCATACGTAACCACTTTGGTCGAGGTATCGGCGAGTTGCTTCACATAGACGTTGTACAGGCCATCGCGGTGCACACGGTCGATGGCAGTCTGGAAAGGAGATGCGGCAAACAGCGAAACTGAAGCGCATAGGGCGCACACAGCAAGAACGATTTTCTTCATAGAGACCCCTTCTTCAAAGGAAGTATCACCCCCTTTGGGGTTCTCTGTAAAGGAACCGGACAAGGTTCTCATGCAGATTGTCCGTCATTGCAGGAGAACAGCTGTCTGACGCTTGCGGGAACGAAATCCATCCCCTATCGTATAGGAAAGGAGTCAGTATGAAGAGAACCAAACGAAACGCGTTGCTTTCCGTCTGTCTTACCTTCGTGGTTGTCCTTTTTCTTTCCGGTTGTCAGACGGTAAAAAGAGATTCTTCCGTCGAAGCACCTATCGGCATCATCTCTGCCATGAAGAGCGAGATGGCGTTGCTGCTGGAAAACGCAGAGATTGCCCACACGGACACCATCGGAGGTGTCGAGTACCACGTCGGCACTCTGGAGGGAAAACCGGTCGTCCTCGTCAAGGCCGGAGTAGGCAAGATCAATGCTGCGGCCGGTACGGCTACCCTAATCAACTGCTATGGTGTCAAGGCCATTCTCTTCACTGGTGTCGCCGGTGCCGTGCGTGATGAGATCAAAGTGACCGACATCGTCGTTTCCACCCGCGTGCTCGTTCATGATTATGGGCAGGTAACCAATGACGGCTTCGTCTGGGGTCCCAACTCCGTCACAGAAGACGGCAGTGTTCCCGCAGATCCCGATTTGGTCAGGCAGGCATGTGATGCGGCAGTGGCGGTCGTGGGCAAGGACCATGTCTTTGCGGGCACCGTCGTCACTGGCGACCAGTTCGTGGCAAGCCGGAACTACGTGGAAACCCTGCAAAAGGAGTTTGACGGCTATGCGACCGAAATGGAAGGAGCGGCAGTCGGACTCGTCGCCCACAGCTACCAGACGCCGTTCGTCGTGATCAGGTCGATGAGCGACAAGGCTGACGGAGAAGCTCACGAGTCCTATGCGAATTTCGGCAAAATCGCAGCCGACCATTCCGCCCATATCATCATGGAGCTCGTCAGGACACTCTGAACGAATCCATCATTCTGTCCCGCGATGATCGCCGGTTCTTCAAAGGAACGCGATACGCGTGACTTCATCTTCCGTTTTCAGTCTCCATATGGATGCACTGGACTGTTCTTGCACTTCCTGGGCGAGGAAGCACAATGCATCACGGAACCAAGGTTATGAAAACAGGACATCTGGGGTCTCCAGACGTCCTGTCCTTGTCGTTGTATCGTTTTGATTGATTTTCCTATGCGTTCGGCCGGCGGTATGCCTTCTCGTGGACTCCATAGATGGCTCTTCCGCTCGGTTCATCCATGTTCTGGAACATCTTGTCCCATTTCAGCGCCGTGGCGGTGGAGCAGGCTACCGACGCCTCGTGCGGAACGCACTTGGCTTCGCTGGCTGTCGGGAAATGGCGGGTGAAAAGCACACGGTAGTAGTACTCTTCCTTTGTGGCGGGAGGATTGATCGGGAAGCGGTCGGCGGCATGGCTGAACTCCTCGTCGCTCACCTCTCGGTTGGTCTTTTCCTTCAAGGTGTCGATCCAGCTGTAGCCGACACCGTCGCTGAACTGCTCTTTCTGGCGCCAGACAATCTCAGCGGGAAGCATATCCTCGAAGGCCTTGCGGACCACCCACTTCTCGATTTTGTCTCCGGGGCACATCTTCACGCTGGTGGGAAGGTGCATGGCCACGTCGATGAACTCCTTGTCAAGGAAGGGCACCCTGCCCTCCACACCCCAGGCAGCCAGAGCCTTGTTCGCCCTGAGCAGGTCGTACAGGTGAAGCTTGCCCAGCTTACGGACCGATTCCTGATGGAACTCCTCGGCATTTGGAGCCTTGTGGAAATACAGGTATCCGCCGAAAAGCTCGTCGCTGCCTTCCCCGGTCAGCACCATCTTGATGCCCATGCTCTTGATGAAGCGGGCAAGCAGATACATGGGAGTCGCGGCGCGAACCGTGGTGATATCGTAGGTCTCCAGGTGGTAGATCACGTCGTCCACCGCGTCAAGAGCCTCTTGGATGGTGAAATGGACTTCGTGGTGGACCGTACCAAGGGCTTTGGCGGCAAGCCGGGCCGCCTTCAGGTCGGGAGAATCGGCAAGACCGACGGCGAAACTGTGCAGTCTCGGCCACCAGGCGACCTCGGTGTCCTGGCTCTCGACACGCTTCTTGGCGTAGCGGGCGGTGATTGCGGCGATGACCGAAGAATCCAGTCCGCCGGAGAGCAGCACGCCATAAGGCACGTCGCTCATCAGCTGGCGCTTGACCGCAGCCTCGAGGGCGTCGCGCACGTCGGCGGCGCACTGCTCGGGAGTCCGGCCATCGTCGGCGATGACAGGTTTGTCCATCCAGTCGCGGTGATACCACTGGACAACCTTCCCCTCGCGGGAGTCGTAGTAGCTTCCGGCAGGGAACTCGGTAATCGTGTCGCACAGCCCGTCCAAGGCCTTCATCTCGCTGGCTACCCAGTAGTGGCCGTCCTTGTCCCAACCCTGATAGAGGGGGATGATGCCGAAGTGGTCACGGCCGACCAGGTACCGGTCCTCCGTCCTGTCGTACAGACAGAAGGCGAAGATGCCGTTCAGTTCCTCGAAAAGCTTGTCGCCCATATCCTTGTAGAGGGCAAGAATCACCTCGCAGTCGCTGTTGGTCAGGAAGGTACCCTCGGGATATCGGGCTCGGATTGATTGGTGGTTGTAGATCTCGCCATTGACCGCAAGGATCAGACTGCCATCCCTGCTCTTCAGGGGCTGCCCCCCGGAAAGCGGGTCGACGATCGCCAACCGTTCATGGCTGATGACGCAATGTTCGCCCGTGAAGACTCCGGACCAATCCGGACCACGATGGCGAATCCGCTTGGAGGCCTCCAGCACGCTGGCGCGGAGAGACCCGTCTACGTTCTTTACATCAAAAAGACCTACAAAACCACACATGACAACATTATACCTCACATAAACCACTCGGCCGGGCTCCTGGAGAGGAGTGACTGGTTCCTTATGTTTGGAGCCCGGCCGCGTGTCCGAATCACACCGTATACAGCAGCTGGCCGTATGTCGGCATCGGCCAATAACTGCTTGCTACCAGCAACTCCGCCTGG
>CAJMOS010000165.1 GCA_905215015.1 uncultured bacterium
TTCAAGCAGACGATGGTGAAGGCGGTCTGTTCGGACAGCTGGGATACGCCATGGCTCAGAGGAGAGACGTCGTCAAGGGCGATAAAGTGACGTTCGGGGTGGAGGAATCGTAATTTCCAGAGTTCCGTAAGTCTAGCCGTCACAAGTGGAATCTGGCTCCAATCGATGATTTCTTCACTCATGACCAAATATCCCGCATGACGCATAATACTGGTCCTGACAGCCTGCATTTGCCCTTCCGTGTTGCATTGGAGGAACAAGAATCCATACTGGTCGTCCACGCGGTAGCCCTCGACGGCTGGGACGATTTCTTGGATCTGACTGGTCAGGGAATCAATGGGGCAGCCACTGACGAGCGAAAGCGTGAGTGGCATGTCAATGACGATGGAGAGATGATAGTCCTCACTACCGAAGAGCGTGCTGGTAGATGGTTTGGTTCCATGAAGTATGCCATCAAGCAATCGATTCTTGACCACCGGGCGCATCGTTTCCCGGTCATCAATCAGCTGGCTCAGCCCTTCCATGGCTTTCTGGGGATCCTCCTCCCGCTGTCCTCCGGTGGCCTTGGAGATGCGGCTGGTCATAATCTTCAGCGGCAAGTAGAAACGGATGGAGAAGACGATGAAGACGAACAGGGAGATGGCGACGAATAGCCCGAAAATCAGGAATGTGAGGGTACGGGCGTTCATCAAGGAACCGAATACCGCTCGTTTGGAAAGGCGTTGGACATAAATCCAGTCCTGTTCCTCCAGCAGGGTGAAAAAGACAATCTCGTCTCCTTCGACCAGATACCCTGCGTTTTCTCCGCTTTCCTGGATTTGGGCGCCGATCCATCCCCTGTCCTCGGGTTCTCTTCCGGTGCTGGAAGCGACGAACGTTCCCTCACGGGAAATGATGAATGTATCGGGAGAGGAGAAATAGAGCCGGTTGAACGAGGCGGGGCGCAGATTGAGAAGTAACGCGCTGTCTTTAGGGTTTCCTTCGTTGTTCGTCTCAAAATAGAGATACGAATAGAGCTGTCCATTGTCCCTGAGCGAATGGTTGATGCGGGGAATCAGATGGAATCGGTTGCGTACATCCCGCTTGGTAAGGAGGTTGGCTGCCTCCCGGTCCTGGAAGTGGTCCACTTTTGCGTTGACCGCCCCATACTGGGCTGTGCTGTAAATCCAGCCGCTCTTGCCGTTGTAAAGAAAAATGGAATCGATCAGTGTGTTGTATGCGGTGATTGCATTAATCTGGCGGATGCCTTCGATGAAATCATAGTTGGACAGGTTGTCGCTTTCCCTGAGCCTGGTGACGGTTTCGTCGTAATAGATTTGGTTGGCTGTGTCGATTAGGATCTGGTCGGAGAATGCGCATGTCGCACTGACTTGCCTGGCGAACTCCTGCCGCTGCCTGGTCATGGTATCCAGCAGCGATTTGCGGAACTGACGGTACAGAAGCGCCATCAGCACGAGGCTTGCAAGGGAAAAAAGTAGCAACGACCCTGAAAAAGCAAGGGATGTGGGGACTTTCCACGTATGTCTGTGCTCTCGGTTCGCCATGCAGAAAGTATAGCATGTGTTCTATCCTTTCCTGTTACAGAATAGCGAAATTATGAGGATTTTTTGCAAAAGTACAAATTCTGCACAGTAACGGAAAAGTCAGAATCTTGCACTATACGAAGGGAGAAAACCCCGACATCCTACAATTGAGCCAATAGGGAGGCATGCTCCCTTGGCCAGGAGGATTTGATATGAAACGGTGTGTGATTGCAGGTCTGTTGGCATTGGCTATGGCAATGCCAGTGATGGGAAACGGCACGCAGGAGAAACCTGCGGAAACATCTTCCGATACTACCCCGAAGGGGACGGTCATGCTGTACTCTTCGACGGGTGAGGATGTCATTCTCGCAGTTAAGAAGGCATTTGAGGCCAAATATCCAGGAGTCACGCTGGATTACTACTCGGCGACCAGCGGCAAATGCGTGACGAAACTTTCCGCTGAATTTCAGTCCAATTCGGTCACTTGTGACGTCGCATGGCTTGCCGATCCTTCCGCGATGATCAACCTGAAGGCTGCCAACCACCTCGTGCAATACAAGTCTCCCAATGCGGAGGGAGTGGATGTCAAGTTCAAGGATGCGGATGGTTACTACACCGGCGCACGACTGTTGATGATGGGACTGACCTACAGCACGATGACCACCAGCGATTCGGAAGTGCCCCATAACTGGGACGGCCTGTTGAACCCGACGTTCGAGAAGCAGATTGTCATGACCGACCCGACTGGAAGTGGTTCGACCAAGGCGCTGGTCTACGCCATGACCCATAATGAGAAATACGGCTGGGAGTTCTTCGAGAAACTTGCCGCCATGGGCACTGAACTGCAGTCTAGTTCGGGAGCGACCAACAATGCGGTTGCAGCCGGCTCCTACAAGGTCGCCTTCGGAGTCGACTACAACACCAAGAACCTGATGGCGAAGGGTTCTCCGCTTGGCTGGCATGACACGGATGACATTGTCGCCGTACCGTGCCCGATTGCCATTCCGACCGGCGCTCCCCATGAAGAACTGGCGAAACTGCTGTACGACTTCATCCTTGACCCGAACGGAGGACAGCCGTTGCTGACCCAGTACAACATCACTCCGGTCGTCGATGGAGTGAAACTTCCTGCAGGCATGCTCAGCGCGACCGAAGTCGCCAGCAAGGCGCTTCCGATTGACTGGTCCGATCTTGCCAAAGTGAGCAACGACTTGCTCGACAAGTTCAACTCGTACTTCAAGTCGTCCAAGAAATGACCGACAGGGAAGGGGTGTCAGGGAAACCCCTTCCCTAACCAAAGGGGAATGTCGTGGAAAAAGTTGCACTTGAGGACATTACCGTCCGCTATGGGAAGAAGGTTGTGCTCGACCATTTTTCCATGCATATCAACTCGGGGCAGATTATCGGCATCGTCGGGCCTTCCGGATGCGGAAAGACGACGATTGTGCGTACCATTTGCGGCTTCGTGACTCCTGATACGGGGACAGTGGCCATTGGGGGGAAGACAATGTTCAGCAGGGAGAAGCGGGTGAATGTTCCTCCTGAGCAACGTGGCGTAGGGGTCGTGTTTCAGGACTATGCCGTTTGGCCACACCTGTCCGTGTACGACAACATCGCCTATCCGCTGAAGAAGCACCATGTCGAGAAAAATCAGATTTCTGCCGTAGTGGAAGAGGCGCTGGGACAGGTCAACATGATTGGCTATGAGAAATACATGCCAAGCCAGCTTTCCGGAGGGCAGCAGCAACGGGTCGCGATTGCACGTGCGCTCACTTCGTCCAAATCGTTTTTGATTATGGACGAGCCGATTACCAACCTGGATGCAAAGCTCAGGGAACAGATGCTCATCGAGATCAGGATGATGCAGGAAGAGCTGGGAACTACAATCCTGTATATCACCCACGACCAGGAGGCCGCCATGCAGCTTTGCGACCAGATTCTGATCATGCAGAGCGATGGCTCCATCGCCCAGATTGGGACGGACGAAGAGATTATTACCCATCCTTCGAACCGGTTCGTCTTCACGTTCATCGGGGTTTCTAATTTCCTGCCGGTCTTTCTCGAAGGGGGAGTTTGCAAGCTCGACCTGGAGGGGAAGGTGTGCGTGTCCC
>CAJMOS010000166.1 GCA_905215015.1 uncultured bacterium
TTTCTCGCCCCATAGTCCCGGTAGGAATGCCCGCCTGCGGTCCGGCAGGTGATCAGGTAGCGTTCGCTGCCGACAGCAGTGTCCACCACCTGCCCCCAGTGGGCGTCGAAGCTGGTGAAGGAATGAAGCCTTCCCTGATAGGTGGCTACCAGCTGTTTGGAACCTTTCAAGTTCCCCAGTCCCTCCTCACAGGAGTTGGCAACGAAGACCATCGGGTTCTTGGGGACGATTCCGCTCTCGCGCAGCTCTCTGAGCGCCAGCAGCATCAGCACCAGGCTCGCCGTGTCATCACCGCAGCCAGGACCGGTCAGGGTGTCGGCGCTTATGGTCATGGGAAGCTCATCCACATCGCCAAAGACCACGTCGGTGTGGGCACAGAACAGGTCTACCGGTCCCGGTAGTTCGGGGTGATAGGTATATATCACGTTCTTCGCGTCGTCGACACAGACATTTTCGCAACCGATACGCTCGAGCCACGCCTTGATGAAGGCGACCCGCCGGTCTTCTTGTCCTGACGGCGCGGGAATCGAGGCAAGCTGCAGGAGCAGGGTTTCCGTCTCTTGCTGGGTATACATGGTGCACAGTATACCATACTATTGTCGAATCCGGTGAAAACAATGAAAATGGCAATCCAGGAGCAACAGCATGGAATGCACTTGGTGGAAGGAAGATGTAGTCTACCAGATTTGGCCTCGATCGTTCAACGACACGAACGGGGACGGCATCGGAGACCTGAATGGCATCATCCAGAAGCTCGACTATCTGAAGGAACTGGGAATCGGCATCATCTGGCTCAATCCTATCTACCAGAGCCCGATGGACGATATGGGCTATGATATCAGCGATTATCGGAAGATATGGCCTGGCTTCGGCACCATGGAGGACTTCGACCGATTGCTGGGGGAAGTCCACAAACGCGGCATGCGCCTGATCATGGACCTAGTGGTCAACCACACCAGTGACGAGCATCCTTGGTTCCAAGAGAGCAAAAGCAGCCGTACCAACGACAAGGCCGGCTGGTATATCTGGCGTGACGAGCCCAACAACTGGGGCTCTTACTTTGGTGGCAGTGCCTGGACGTATGCGAAGGAGCGCAACCAATACTACCTGCACACGTTCAGCAGGAAACAACCGGAGCTGAACTGGGAATGCGAGGCTGTGCGCGAGGCGGTCTGGGAGATGATGCGGTTCTGGGGCGACAAGGGAATCGACGGCTTCCGCATGGATGTGGTCAACGGTCTTTCCAAAGACACCTCCTTCCCAGACGGGAAGCTCTGGTCGACCGGTTTCGGCGACCCTACCCCCTTTGTGAAGAATGGCCCGAAAATCCATGACTATCTGAGGGAGATGCACCGAAAGGTGCTTTCCAGATATGACTGGCTCACCGTCGGAGAAGGAAGCGGCAACACCCCCGAAGAGGGTCTGCTGTATGTCGGCAAGGACCGCCACGAACTGGACGAGTGCTTCATCTTCACCACGATGGAGGCGCTCAAGCCAAGTCCGGCCAACGGCTATCGGATCGAGCCGGTGGACCTTGCCGCCTTCAAGCAGGAACGGGCCAGATGGATGACCGGCATGGAGCGTGGCGGCTGGAGCAGCTGCTATCTGGAGAACCACGACCTGGTGCGCAGCGTGTCCCGTTTCGGCAAGGACAATCCCCTTGCCGCGAAGATGCTGGCGACCGTGGTCCTTTTCGAGGAGGGCACTCCCTACATCTACATGGGAGAGGAACTTGGCATGACCAACTATCCCTTCACCGACAAAGAACAGTTCCGAGACCTGCAGAGCAAAAGCGACTGGAACAACATGGAACAGCTAGGGTTTTCCAAAGACCGGATTCTCAAGGTGCTCCAGCTCCAGGGACGGGACAACGGAAGGACGCCGATGCAGTGGACGAATGGGACGGAAGCCGGTTTCACCTCAGGAAAGAGCTGGATCGGGGTCAACCCGAACAAACAGACCATCAACGTCGAATCCGAGGAGAAAGACCCCGACAGTGTCCTCTCCTTCTACAAACAGGCAATCAGGACCAGGAGACAGCACCTCGCCGCCGAGTACGGCTCTTTTGCCTTGGTGGACAAGGACAATGGGCAGGTCTACGCCTGGACGCGGAATTTCGAAAAGGAGACCCTGTTTGTCGCCTGCAACTTCACCGACCTGCCGCAACCGTTCCCGATTCCCGACGGAACCAAGGTGCTTGGCAACTACGAGGGCATCCTGAAAGACCGGCTCCGCCCCTATGAAGCGGTGGTCGTCTCATGCTGAGGGTACTCATCAGCGATATTGGCGACGTCCTGCTCGTCTGGCAGGGAGTCATGCAGGATTTCTGCAGGATGCATCGGATCGACAAACAGGCTTTCTCGGAGTGGTACCGTCACAACTACAGCGAGCGACTTTACGAGGGAGAAATCGTCATACGGGATTTCTGGGACGCGGTCGAGAAGCGGTGGCATGTCCAGACCACAGGCGATCCCTTCAGCAACGCATTCCAAGGCAGGACGATCACCGCGGTCAAAAGCCTGTACCTCGAGCTCAAGCGGAAGGGTATCCGGCTGGTCAGCGCCAGCAACACTTATCGCGAGGATTGGGAGGCTGACTGGAAAAGCGGGGATATGGAAATCTTCGACGCGCACTACCCCTCCCATCTCCTGGGTCTCTGCAAGCCACATGTGGAGTATTTCCAGACGATCCTTGCGAGGGAGCATGCCAAAGCCGAAGATTGCCTCTTCATCGACGACCGGACGGAAAATGTCGAGGGCGCGCGGAAGGCCGGCATCCCCGCATATCGGTATACGTATGCGGAAGACCCGCATGCGAAGCACCTGAGATCGTACCTCTTTCAGCTATAAACATAAAAAAAATACGGAACAACGTTGATTGAACGGGTAAGTGCAACAGTAAAAGGAACAGCAGCACATGCAGACGATAGGCCTTATGAGGCCCAAGGCCAAAGGGAATCCCTTCTTTTTCCATAGGTTTCCTTTTCAAACCAGGGAAAAGGACCGACAGCTTTCCCTTATGGTAACACTAACTGGGACACCATCCATTGTGACGGTAAGTGCAACACTCCTCTCTTTCTTTGCGGAATAAGCTATGGACAAGAGTTCCCAGCTTTGGTATAGTCAGTCATGTTTCCTGCGGGCGTAGCTCAGTGGGAGAGCACTGCTTTCACACGGCAGGGGTCGGTGGTCCAATCCCACCCGCCCGTATCAAACAGGCCTTGCACCTTCGGGTGCAAGGCTTTTTTGCAAAGAGAGTCTAGGCTTTATACAGATGCTTGCGGAATGAAGCGGAAAACTAAGGAACCATGAGTGAATGCAGAAGGGAACATTCCCACACATCTGCCACGACATAAGCAATACGATGGGAAGATTTGCATACGATTTCCTCGCCGAGATCCACGAGCACCTCGAAACCGGCTATTCCTCTCCCTGCTGATGTGAACCGTTCCTTACCGGTAACAGGGAACGTTTGCCTCTGGTTCCTTTTCAATCAAGAATCTCTTCCTTCCACTCCTGGACGGTGTGCCCCGTGGAGGTGAAGGCGATGCCCAAG
>CAJMOS010000167.1 GCA_905215015.1 uncultured bacterium
CAAGTGGGATGAATTACAAAGTGTTGAGCGAAAAATCTGGGATTCCTTACATCACTATTATGAATCAGAAAAACCAGTATTCGAGACTACCGAAGCTCGAAGACGCCCTTTCTCTAGCCAAAGCTCTCGGAGTCTCCGTCGAGTACCTTCTGACCGGACAGGGGGACTCCCCGCCCCGGTACTCACGCATCCAAGACATCATCGACTGGCTGATGGCAAAATCCGATGCGGAACTCGACGTCTTCCGCCAGTACAATCATGTCCCAAGGGAAAAGGAGCAGTCCTCTTTTTCCCGACAAGAAGCGTAAATCATTAAATCTTTCTGCTTGCCTTGATCTGCCCATCATGGAGGTTGTTCTCATGTGGTTCTTGATTTTTGTTGTAATCGTCGTCGATTTCTTCGCCATCAGGCACATACTCGGCAAGGACAAGAAGAAGCGTCCTGATCCAGCACCGGAAGAGTATCTACACAGGGACGATGAAGAAGAGTTACCCCATTTCAACCTTGCTGCCTTAAACGCATTCAAGTTGGAGTCCAACCCAAAATCAGTACTGGACAGGATGCCTGTAACCGAGCCACCTCGTCCACGAAACGACTGGGTACTCAAGGACTGTACGTACATAGACACGGAGACGACCGGCTTGCATCCGGAGGACGGCAAAATACTCGAGATTGCAGCGGTAAAAGTAAGGGACAACCAAGTCATAGACACGTACCAGCAGCTCATCAATCCACAGATGCACATCCCTACCGCCGCTTCAAATGTGAACGGAATTACCGACGATATGGTAAAGGACTGCCCGACGTTCGAGCAAATCGAGCTGGATTTCCTGCGCTTCATCGGTGGCGACATACTTGTCGGGCACAACATCAAGTTCGACATTGATTTCATCGAGCATGAGATTGGCGAGACCCTTGACAACTTCACGTACAACTCAATAGCCCTTGCCCGTTCCCTGCTCAAGATGGAGAGCTATCGGCTCAAGGACCTCTGCTCATACCTTGGCATCTCGGATACACAGGACCATCGAGCGCTCTCCGACGCCATGCTTACATATGGACTGATCCAGGAGCTGAAGAGGAACGCCACACGGAGAAATCTTACCCTTGGCTTTGAGCTTCCAAAAACACTCAGTAAAAAACATTACAAATTCGCTGTGAGGGACCTCTCACCCCGGAAGGATCCAGACCCAACCAGCGTTTTCTACGGCAAGCATGTCGTCTTCACGGGAACGTTGCCCGTGCCAAGGAAAATGGCGATGCAGGCCGTCTTGGACCTGGGAGGACAGGTAGGATCGAATGTCATCAAGAAGACAAGAATCCTCGTAAAGGGAAAGGGAGAAGGATTCGCAAAGATTGAAAAGGCAAAGGAAGCCAAAGAGGCAGGCCAGGACATCACCATCATGTCGGCCAAAGAGTTCATGGCGAAGGTAGCACTGTAGGGCAATCCCGCAACATCCCTATTGACCTTATTGACAAATAAACTGTTTCGGTTTACATTATAGCCATGTACAAGGTTGTCGTTCCGAACAGTGTGACGAAAAGGGCTAAGAAGATGCCGAAGAACGTGCAGGAAGTTTTCGGCTATCTGCTCGATGATCTGGCCGAGAAAGGACCTGTCAGGCGAGAGTACCCTAACTACTCGACACTGGACAATGAAGGGCTGACACATCACTGCCATCTGGCACGCAAGTGGGTCGCCTGCTGGAGATCGGAGAAAGGAACCTTGGTCGTGGAGGTGTATTATGTTGGTAGCCGTGAAAGCGCCCCATATGCAAGGCATTGAGTTCACCATGAGCGGGAAGGTCCCGCCCCAGATCGTATCCCTGACAAAGGAGCTTTATGGGGCTGACAACGTGCAGGTCGATGCCGATGACGATGACTTGGTCGACCCCTTCCAGACCGAGTGGTACAAAGGGCTCGATCTCGACAAAACGCCCGGCGGATATCTCCGCTTCTATAGGAAATTACAGGGCATGAACCAGACCCAGTTCGCCGAGAAACTCGGCGTGAAGAAGCAGTTCCTCTCCAACCTCGAGAGGGGAATCAAGCCCATCAGCAAGAAGATGGCGATCAAGGTCTCCAAGCTCCTTGGCGTCGATGTCGGGAGGTTCATCGGCTGAACATTATCTCCGGTAGATTCGTGTTATAATCGGGGCAGCTCTCCCCCAGGCCTCTGGCTATGTGCCATGCACACTTGGGGGAGTTCTGTCCTGACGAGGCATCACAATATCTCTCCTGTGACTTCAAGCACCTTGTCGAGGTCGTGCCCGGTGATGTGGCTGTAGTGCTCCGTCATCTCCATCGTCGAGTGCCCGGTAATCTGCTGCGTGATTGCGTCGGGGAGCCCGCTCTCCCTCAGCCTGGTGTTGAGGTAGTGCCTCCAGCTATGGAAGCATATGCCTCTTGAATCCTGCACTGCCTTCGGTACCCCCATCCGTTCCAGAGCGGAGCGCAGGTTGTCAAGGATGCACGACCGGCGCAACGGCTTGTGGGGGTCCCCGATCGAGAACACGAACTCGTCATCATGTCCGTTCTGCGCATAGAGCCTTCTGGCGAACGTGGCCGGGATCGGGATCTCGCGTGAGCGGTACGTCTTCGTCTCCTTCAGCCCGTACTCCTCGGACCAGGAGTGCTCCACGACCAGCAGGCCGTCCAGGCGCACGTCGCGATGCCTGAGCGCCTGTATCTCTCCCATGCGCATCCCGGTGATTGCTGCCGTCAGGTTCGCCAGCTCGGCGACAGGGTTCCGCCACAGTCCGGGGCGCGAGAAGAGCGTCCTCACCTCGCCAACCGTCAGGATGCCGCGCCGCCTGCTTGCGGCCGCCATCGGCTTCACCTTGACGCAGGGGTTCGTTTCGATGACGCCATGCCGCCACCAGTAGTCGAACATGGTCCTGAGTATGGTGAGGTAGTTGTTCGCCGACTTCTTGCTGAGCCCGTGCCGCTCATGCAGCGCATACTTCCATTCGTCAATCTCCCCGCTGGTAATCTCCTTGAGCGGACGGTCATGGAAGGCCGGGTCGATGTACTTGAGCATCTCCGTGCGGCACATGCCCACATAGCCTCTGGTGAGCCTCCGTCCGTTGCGGAGGGACTCCTTCACGTAGGGACACTTGTCCCAGATCCACCAGTCGCGCGCGTATGACCAGAACGGGGGATTCGAGCCGTCATCGTCGAACCTTCCCTCTTCCTGCATGGCAAGCGCGGCCTGCATGGCGGCCCTCCTTGTCTTTTCCTTCGTGGTGACTTTCTTGCGCTTCCCTGAAGGGGTGCGCACATCGGCATACCATATGCCACATCTGACGAACAAAGTGAACGTGGAACCGGACACAAAAACACCTCCTGTGCAGGACTGTGGAACAATTTCTGTCCCAGTCTTTTTTCCGACAACAGGAGGTATTTTTGTTATTCCTTACGAAACAAGGAATTAAACTATCGGGCAGACTGGGCTCGAACCAGCGACCCCTTGGTCCCGA
>CAJMOS010000168.1 GCA_905215015.1 uncultured bacterium
CACGCGGTGTCGCGTTCACCCGGAACCCGTCCACCGGCAAGAACAAGTTCTTCGGCACCTATCTGATGAACGCCCAGGGCGAGGACGTCGTTGCCGGCATCCGCACTCCGCAGACCATCGACACCTTGAAAAAGGTCAACCCGAAGGTCTACGACCAGCTCTGCGACATCCGCAAGGTGCTGGAGAACCACTACCATGACATGCAGGACCTGGAATTCACCATCCAGGAAGGCAAGCTGTTCATGCTGCAGACCCGCAACGGCAAGCGCACGATTTTCAGCTGGCTCCGCAGCCAGGTCGAGATGGTGGAGGAGGGACTCATCGACAAGGAGACGGCGGTCAGCCGCGTTCCCGCAGGCGAGTTCAACAAGCTGTTCGCCCCGATCCTTGACCAGAAGATCATCCGAGACCTGGGCCTGAAGGAGGTCGCCCACGGCCTGAACGCTTCTCCCGGCGGCGCCTGCGGCCAGGTCTACTTCACCGCAGCCAAGGCCGAGGAGGTCGCCGCGACCGGCAAGGACGTCATCCTGGTCCGTTCCGAGACCAGCCCCGAGGATATCGGCGGCATGGCGGTCAGCCGTGGCGTCATCACCTGCCGTGGCGGCATGACCAGCCACGCGGCGGTTGTCGCCCGTGGTATGGGTTGCCCCTGCGTCAGCGGTGTCGGCGACATCCACATTGACGAGAAGAAGCAGGAGCTGACCGTCAACGGCACGACCGTCAAGGCTGGCGACTACATGGCCATCGACGGCTTCACCGGCTCCGTCTACGCCACCAAGATCGCCGTCAAGCCGAGCGAGATCGTCCAGGTCCTCAACGGGGACATGAAGGAAAGCGAGTCCATCATCTTCCAGAACTACAAGAAGTTCATGGGCTATGTGGATGAGATCAAGACCCTGAAGGTCTTCACCAACAGCGACACTCCGAAGGACACCCATATGGCGACCATGCTTGGCGCCGAAGGCATCGGCCTGTGCCGTACCGAGCATATGTTCTTCGGTGGCAACCGGATCATCAGCATGAGAAAGATGATTCTGGCCGACAACGAGACCGAGCGCCGCAATGCCTTGGCCGAGCTGCTGCCGATGCAGAGGAGCGACTTCGAGGCGATGTTCACCGAGCTTGAGGGCAAGCCGTTCACCATCCGCCTGCTGGATCCGCCGCTGCACGAGTTCCTGCCGAACGACTCGACGACCCGTCATGAGATGGCTCTGACGATGCACAAGTCGGTCGAGGAGGTGGCCCAGAAGTCCGCCGCCCTGCACGAGTTCAACCCGATGCTTGGTTTCCGTGGTTGCCGTCTTGCCATCGTCTATCCAGAGATCCTTGAGATGCAGGTTACCGCCATCATGGAGGCTGCCCTGAATGTCAAGAAGAAGGGCATCAAGGTGTACCCCGAGATCATGTTCCCGCTGGTCGGCAACTACAAGGAGTTCCTCTTCTGCCAGAAGAAGGCGAAGGAAGTCATCGAAGGCCTGTTCGAGAAATATGGCCAGAGGATCGACTACCTGATGGGAACGATGATCGAGGTGCCCAGAGCCGCCATCACCGCCGACGAGATCGCCAAGGCCGGAGCCCAGTTCTTCAGCTTCGGTACCAACGACCTGACCCAGATGACCTGTGGTTTCAGCCGTGACGACGCCGCTTCCTTCCTCGGCCATTACGTGAACGACTCGGACAAGCAGTTCTACGACTACGATCCGTTCGCCACCATCGACGAGGATGGTGTCGGCAAGATGGTGAAGATCGCCGTGGAGCTTGGCCGTTCCGTCAACAAGAACCTGATTCTGGGTATCTGTGGCGAGCACGGTGGCGACCCGAAGACGATCAACTTCTGCCAGAGAGTCGGCCTGACCTACGTCTCCTGTTCTCCGTACCGCGTGCCCATCGCGCGCCTTGCGGCAGCCCAGGCGGCCATCGCTGTGAAGAAGAGCAAATGACAAGGCTGCAAGTGGCCCGAGGTTTTTCCTCGGGCCACTTGATTTCCTATGCGGAAACATGGTATAAACCACACTGCATGCCGCGATAGCTCAGTTGGTAGAGCGACTGATTCGTAATCAGTAGGTCCCCAGTTCAAATCTGGGTTGCGGCTCACGGGAAGGGAACTGCGCATGCGGTTCTCTTCTTTTTTGTCTCTGGGCCGAAAGGGTCGGGAGCTCGCGCGTCGCATTGACCACCTAACGTTTTATGAGTAGTGTTGGACAGAAAGAGGTGATTCGAGTGAGAAAAGATGCTATGACGGTACCGAATGACAGCGTGTTGGTCATGAAGAGCGCAAGCCATCGCCACAGTCCGGAGGTCGGACAGGGATGGCAGCCGGAAGTCGCCCAGTTCTTGCTCGACATCTATCCTGACGCGCTGGAGCAGGGGCTTGGGCTTTCCGATTTGTACCAGATGGTGACCATGCCCCAGATGGGAGACCAATTCGTCAAGATGGAATCGTTTCTTGATGATGATATTGGCCAAGGGGACGAGGACGCATGAACGTATTGGGTATTGAGACAAGCTGTGACGAGTGCAGCGCGGCTGTCGTCCGCGATGGGCATGAGATTCTGAGCAATGTGATCGCCACGCAGATCGAGCTGCATAAGCCGTATGAGGGCGTGGTGCCCGAGCTTGCCAGCCGTCTCCACACCGAGTGGATCGAGCAGGTGGTCCAGGCGGCGGTCGCCAAGGCGGCCTTGACTGTTCGCGACATCGACGCGGTCGCGGTGACCAGCCGTCCCGGATTGCTGGGCAGCCTGATGGTAGGCCTGAACTTCGCCAAGGGCATGGCCGCGACTCTGGATGTCCCTTTCATCACGATCGACCATATCCGCGCCCACTTGTACGCGAGCCAGATCGAGCAGCCGTTGCAGTACCCGTATCTCGGCCTGTTGGTCAGCGGCGGGCATACCGTCATCTGCAAGGTCAATGGATATGATGATGTCGACGTCATGGGAACCACGATCGACGACGCGATCGGGGAGGCCTTTGACAAGGTCGCCAAGCACTATGGTCTTGGATATCCCGGTGGTGTCGTGATCGACCGCCTGAGCAAGAGCGGCAATCCGACCGCGTTCCTGTTTCCCGGCAACACGATGGACGAGGAGCACCCGTACGATATCTCCTATAGCGGCCTGAAGAGCGCCGTCATCAACCAGCTGGACAAGTTCTGGGATGGAAAGAGCGAGAAGAGCAACGAGAATATCGCTGCCAGTTTCCAGCGCCAGGCGGTAGGCATGCTGGTGCGGCGTGTGAGGCGTGCCCTGAAGGATACCGGCATGAAGCGCCTTTCCGCAGGTGGGGGTGTGGCCGCGAACAGCCTGTTGCGTGCCGAGCTGAAGGAATTCGAGAAGGATGGCGTCACCGTCACCTTCCCGTCGCTGAAGCTTTGTACCGACAACGGCGCCATGGTCGCCGGCCTTGCC
>CAJMOS010000169.1 GCA_905215015.1 uncultured bacterium
TCCCTGCCCGTCCGTTATGGTGCGCAGCACGCCTCCCTCGTAGGCATATTTCACTGTCTCTCCGCCCGGTGTGGTCCGGCTGACGACGCGGTCCAGTCCGTCATAGTCCCATGAAAGCCTCTTTCCGCCCGGAGTGTAGAGCGAGACGAGGTTGCGGTTGCCGTCGTAGTCCAGAAAGGTGTCCTCGCCGTTCTCGTCCGTTATCCGGACCGGCTGGCCGAATTCGTTGTAGGAAGTCTTATGGGTGTAGCCTTCGGGGTTGACCGTGACCTCCAGCTCTTGAAAGCTGTTGTACTGGCGGCGGGTAATTCCCCCGTTGGCATCCACTATCTTGTAGATGAGTTTGTCCTCACCGTAATAATATTCGGTTTCGGCATTTTCCCCGTTACGGATATGGGTATATCCCTTGCCGTAACGGATGAAATATTCCATCACGCCTCCATCGCCCCATGTATGCACACAGCGGGCATTCTCTCCCTTACCTTCATATTCCCAATGGAAGGACATGCCCCCTTGGTTGGTAAGCTGTACCAGCAGGTGTCCGCCGGAATAGACGAAATGCTTGCTGACATCCAACGCGTCAATGGTTTCCACCATGTCGCCCCGGTCATCGTAACGGTAACGGACCAGCTTCACCTCCTCACCGTCCTGATGTACGGATACGCAGAGTACCCGTCCCGACTCGTCGGTTTCCACCTTCAGGAATTCTCCCCGTGAGGATATGATTCCTGCCAGCCTTCCCCCCGAAGCGTATTCGAAGCGGATCCGGAATCCGTCCTTCGTGGAAATGCCCGATACCATGCGGTAACCGGAGCGGTTTTCAGGACCGTCAAAACGGTATTGCAACCCCCGGATGTCCGTAAGCATGTAACCCCGGTCATCGAGTGTCCATGCCAGCTGTTCCCTGCGGTCAAAATGGGATTCTCCAAGTTTCAGCGCAGGCAGGAAGGACTCCCGTCCGTCAGCATGACGGAATGCGAACGCCCCTTCCTCCAGCTGCCGTATTCCCAGATTGTAGCTGTGGTGCCAATTGTATCCCAACGGACCGTCCACGGCGGCATCACTGTAATAGGTACGTTCCCATACGACGGGAATCGGACCCGGAAGCTCGAAGTCCACATTGGTGTGATAGACCCTGCCCGTAGCAGCGTCCACCGGCTCACCGAATATGATGCAAGCTGTTTTCTTGAGAATCCTGGCAAGCCGGGGATTCAATCCCGCCTTGTCTATCAATCCATGCAGCA
Source organism: uncultured bacterium (assembly GCA_905215015.1). Classification (GTDB taxonomy): domain Bacteria; phylum Spirochaetota; class Spirochaetia; order Sphaerochaetales; family Sphaerochaetaceae; genus RUG023. The sequence continues at coordinate 1,245 of CAJMOS010000169.1, forward strand.
GATGGGATATTTTTTTTCCGAACTTTGACAATCCTTTCAGCCCCAGTTTCATCGCCAGCGCAAACACATCAATGGTAGGCGGTCCTCCCACAATCACGGGATTTCCTACGGATGTGATGGTGGAGAGCATGGAAGTGGGGGCAAGCAGGGCCTTGCTCACCTTCCTGGGCTTCCCCTTGCGGGGAATCGTCGGTATTCCCACAATGTTGCATGAGAGTGCCGGATGTGTGAGGGAGGAACAGGGCGCACCGTCCGCCAGGACAGTGGAACTGCCCATCCACATCTCCGACTCGGACATACCGCTGACCAACGGAGCCGGATGCAATACAAATGCCGGCAGATGCACGATGCCGATACCTGCCTGCGCAATCCACTGGTTATGAACCTTGACCGACGGAGCCATGCTCTTGAGGATGTTGCACGCCACTCCGGCCACTCCATCAGCCGCAGACGGCATGGCAGCCGCCATGCCGGCCATGAGGTCTGCCATGAGGTCGTACACCTTGCCTACATGAGGCACAGGCATGATGGGAGAGGGAGGGGTAACGGTAGGATGCATGTCTATCCCGATGGACAGGTCGCCGAACTTGGCGACAGGCATACCCGGCATGGAAGGAAGGATTCCGCCCAGACCCGCCTGAATCTCGTCCAAAGCCGCCTTGGAGGCTGAAAAAAGGTCGGCAAAACCCCGTCTGACGCTGCTGCTACCGGCGGCGTCAGCTATATTCTTGAACACATCTGACATGGTGAGAATTTTTTAGAATGTGAAAAAGAGACAACCGGGTGTTCCAACCGGCACACTCCGGCTGTCCCTGCAAGGACTTACCTATGCATCCTGTGCATAGTCGCTGTTCCAGTCGTTCTCGTCATCCCCTTTTGTACCTTCCAACTTGATGACAAAACTCTTTGCCGGGAAATAAGGAGTCAGGTGAATGTCGAGGAAAATACGGTCTTTCTGCTTCGGATCGCGCTCGAAACGAAGAATCTTGAATTTCTCAATCAAGCGTCCGGGACCCTGTATGCTATCCAAAAACTTGCTGATCTGACCACGCAAATCCCTTTCCGCCTTGCTGTTCCAGTTCTCAAAGGCACGGCGGTTGAGGAAATCCATCAGCACTTTCGTTACCCAATCGAACACACGGACTACGGAATAGGTCTGCAATCCCAAGTTGTCCCCATTGAACAATGTCTTGGCAGAGAAAGCCATCACCTTGCCGTATTCCTTCACCATCGGAATCAGGCCAATCTTCTCGATTTCGGAAATCTCGCTTTTTTTCAGATTGAAGGCAACCCCGTCCACTTCGCTCATGGAACCATACTTCTTACCGGCGGTAACCTGTGCCATTACCGTCTTGTACACACTGCCGGCCAATGCCGCAGAAGGAGGAATCAGCAAGTCTTCGGTTTCGCCCAGTTCTGCATAGCGTCCCCGTCCTACCAGATAGTTGCAGGTCATACATACGTTGGACTTGTACACATCGCCTCCCGAAAGATTGGAATCAAAGAACATTTCAATGACATCATCCGGTTTTTCCAGATCAGCGAAATCCGTGTAAATCATCACCTTGTTGTCATGCGCAATCTTTGCCCATTTTTCAACAACCTTGTTGGAACCCAAATATCCCGGGATAACCAGCAGGGAATAGTTGGTACGCAAGTCCAAACGGTCATAATTCGCACGAAGCTCGTTTGCAATGGCATCGATAAAGAAGGAGTTGTCCAAATCGGTAAGCTGGCTCATCGAAGCGTTCACAATGGAGATATTCTTGATCTTGTCGGAATCCGTATTCTTGTAGAAGAGCATGACCGTGCGGTAGGACTTCTCCAACTGCCTGACCTCTTCCACCGCTTTCAGCTGGTTCTGGGATAGCAGACCGGACACCGCCGCAGACTTCTTCTGGCACAGCTCCACCATCTCGCTGATGGATTTGTTGCCTTTCAACATATCGACCCACATCTCAAGCCGTTTTTCCAGCTCCTTGCGCTCAGCCGCCCGTTCAGGGTCGGAAAGGAATATGTTCCGCCGTGCCTTACGCTCCGGATTCATGTTCTGTATGCCGTCCACGGAAGATTCCAAGACATTGAAACCGCCAAACTTAGCCAGAATC
>CAJMOS010000170.1 GCA_905215015.1 uncultured bacterium
GATGCTTTCATACATACGGGATGCGCTTTTCCCAAATCGGACTTGTTGCGCCATTGGAGATTATTACAACGACATCGAACTTCTCCAGGAAGCGGATGTCAGTGCGGTACCGGCAAACGGAATTGAGGAATTGAAACGAATTGCAACCTACGTCGTCTCTGACAACAACCACGGGGCTGTAGCTGACTTTATCGATAAATTGCGGTAACTTTATTGCAGACAGCTGCGGTATGGAGGATTAGAGAGGGACTTCATGGCAACATTCAAAGACATCGCGAAACTTGCCGGCGTTTCCTACGGGACGGTGAGCAACGTCCTCAACGGAAAATGCAACGTGAGTGCCGCCAAAATCCACAAAGTGGAAGAAGCTGCGAAACGACTGGGATATGTGACGAACACGCAGGCGAAAGACCTGCGGAAAGGGCGTTCAAACCGCATCTACGTCATCACGCCGGATTTCTCCGAAGAACGTTACCATGAGCTGATGGAAGGCATTGCGGAGTCCGCTCGTGCTGCAGGAAAAGATCTCTTCTGCATCTCCTCGGACAACAATCCGATGGAGGAAAAGGCCATCTTGGACAAGCTTGTGCCGATGAAGCCTTTGGCCATCATCCTCGCTTCCTGCATACCGAAAGGTCCCTCATGCCGCCCGGATTCCATACCACTCTATCTCGCATTCAGGACGGCTCAGGAACTCAAGGAACCTTTTTCCTATTTCGGATTCGATTTCTCGGCTGTGGGGAAAGCCCTTGTGGAAGAAGCCTGGAACCAGAATTGCCGGTCTTTCGCCCTGTTCTGCGGCGATACCCGTTTCTCGGACGAAAAAGCCTTTGGCGATGGCATCGCAAGCGCGCTTTCTGCCCATTCGGCCTTGTGGGAAACATATTCGTTCTCCACGGGACGGGAAATCCGTGGGGCGTTCCCTCTTTGCGCCTCAAACCATTTCGATGCGATCTTCGCCTCTACCGTCCAAGCGGCACAAGCCCTTCGTGAAGCATTGTATTACCAAGACGATGGTGATGGAAAACATACACGGATTTATTTTCCTGCCGGTAAAGGCTCCTCCTTCGTGGAGGATGTCCAGAACATGCGGCCATTCCACCTCAACTATCGTCTCTGTGGCAAACGGATTGTCGACCAAATCCTCAGCGATGCATCAGTGACCACCCAAACGATTATCCCACCTGATGGCTTCGCCCCGGCATTGCGGAAGCAGGAGGTGCCAAGACCAGGGAACAGCATCCGGTTCCTCACGCTGAAGAGCCCTACGACTGAGGCGTTGAAGCTCGTCCTTCCCTCTTTCGCACGGGAAACAGGAATTTCCGTCGTCATCGAGGACCATGACGCAAGGACTCTCAACCGCAAAATCCTTGAGGACGGTCATGAAAGCAAAGAGGCCGATATCATCCGCATGGACATGGCCTACCTCCCCGATGTCGGTCCTCGCATCCTACGTCCGCTCGATTTTCTCTCCGACCCGTTCAGGTCAATTTTCGAAACTCTCGACAAGCCTTTGCCGGATGAATTCCTTTCCGTGAACGGAATACCTTACACGTTGCCTTTGGACATCAGCGTGCAGATGCTGTTTTACCGGAAAGACCTCTTTGAGAATGTGCTCCTCAAGCGTCAATTCAAAGAGATGATGGGATACGACCTGAAACCACCGACGACGTACGAAGACTTCGATTGCATTTCACAGTTCTTTACCCGTTCCTGCAACCCGAATTCACCGACCGAGTTCGGTACAGTCTGCTCTTGCTCTTCCCCGCAAATCTGTGGTTGCGATATTCTTCCGCGGCTCGACGCGCTCGGATGGGTGCCAACCGGAGGAACGACCTTCGGCGACGAGGCGCTTCTCCGGAAAGGACTGGGCGACTATCTCGCATCGTTCACCATCAGCGCGAAAAACACGAAGGGCTGGTGGGATGTCGCGATGCAGAATTTCATCGATGGAAAGGTCGCCATGGTTTCCGTCTATTCAAATTATGCGTCACACCTCGTACATCTTGATGCCAGCGCAGTCAATGGCCAGATTGGTTTCGCCAGGTTGCCAGGGAAAAAGCCCCTTCTCGGCGGAGGTATCGTTGGAATTGGAAAGGATAGCAGGCATCTAAAGGAAACACTCACGTTCCTCTCCTGGCTCTACAGTCCCCGTATCGCATCACTCGTCACGTCTTTGGGCGGTTTCATCGACAGCACGTGCGTCTATGAGGACACAGAACTGCTCCATGCCTACCCTTGGCTGGAATCCCTGCGCACCTATCTCAAGGAAGGGAAGCGCAGGCAACCGGGCCAAGGACCACGGTTCACGACACCAAGATTCGAACAGATTCTCGGAACGGCAACCCAAAACGTGGTTTCGGGGGCTATGGACATCGCTCAGGCAATCGGGGAAGCCCGCATACGGTTCATGTCCGACTGCGTCTAAACCGCCCCTCTCCTTCCCAAGCCATAGGCGAAGGAAGAATCGGCCTTATGTAGAGACGGGCAGGCATGCGTACGTGATGGAGTTACAAGGTGGGCAAGACCGCACTACGTCTGGAGAAAGGAAAGACGATCCACCTGCTTGGCATCGACTTCTCCTCTGTCCAGGCGAGGAAAGAAGAGCTGCTTCCCTGATGTATTTGTGCCGGTCCAGACTGGCAGGTCCTTTCTTGTCTTGTTCCACCCCTTCTCTGTATGCTGTGGGACATGAATATCCTTTCAGTAGAACACCTTTCCAAGACGGTCAGGGATGTACCGCTTTTCTCTGACGTCAGCTTTGGCTTGGACAGCGGGGAACACGTGGGTGTGGTCGGACGCAATGGAGCGGGAAAATCGACTTTGCTCAAGGTCCTTGGGAAGAAACTGCCCGCGGACGAGGGTCTCGTCAGCATGGCTCGCGAGTGTGATGTCGCCACGCTTCCCCAGACGATCACGTTTCAAGATGGTGCTAGCGTCGGTTCCTTCCTTTTCGAGGGGGAAGGCAGACGCATCGAGCTACGGCGACGGGAGCTCAACCACGAGTCGGTTTCCTCCACCGCCTTGGACGCGCTGGACTGCTGGAATCTGGAAAACGACTATCATGCCCTGCTCGGCGAGCTGGGGATTTTCGACTACAGCCAGCCGATGGCGGAGCTTTCCGGGGGACAGTTGAAGAAAGCGGCACTCGCGCGTCTGATGGCGGCAAAGGCCAATCTCTTGCTGCTTGACGAGCCGACCAACCATCTGGACATCCCTACCATCGAATGGCTGGAGAACCGGATCCACAATGGCAAGGAAACAGTGCTTGTCGTCACCCACGACCGGTATTTTCTGGATAACGT
>CAJMOS010000171.1 GCA_905215015.1 uncultured bacterium
GGCAGGCGGAGCCATGCCGACCGCTACAGGACAGGCAGCCGGAGGCATCTTCTATCTGGTCGACGCACTGGACATCCAGCAACAAGGCTATCCCCTCTCCATCACCTACCCGAAGGAGGGCGTCACCTATGGAGTCGAAGGAAGCGGCATTTTGCAAGGTTGCAAGCATCCTGAGGCCGCCAAGGCGTTGATGGATTGGGCTTCCAGCGCAAAGCTTGGCACCGTCATGAACGACAACAAAATCTGCTACGTCCCGACACGGCCGGACATCCAGATTACCAACCCCGCCATGGACCTTTCCAAGATTCCTCTGGTCGAGGCAGAAAGCACCTGGAAGGGAGAGAACCGCCAGAGACTCATCGACCGCTGGGTCAAAGAGGTCATCGAAGGCAACTGAGACGTTGTCTTCCGACGTTCACAAACACGCATCGTCCGGGTCCCCGATTCGGACGATGCTTTGCAGGAGACTTGTATGGCTGATCTTCGCAGAGAGAAAACACGGATGATCCAGAAGGACCCCGGCCTGTTCTGGGCGCTTTTTGCCATCTGGGTCGCCCTCGGCATTTTCATCCTCTATCCGGTCATCCGTCTAGTCGGCATGGCCTTTATGCCCGACGGGCACGTTTCCCTCGCCGCCTTGAAAGAAGCATTCCAGGATACCTACACTGTCAAGGCACTCGGCAACAGCCTCTGGCTGGCGTTAGCCGTATCGGTTACAGGCACGATCCTCGGTTACTTCTTCGCCCTGCTCGTTACCCGTACTGCAATGCCCAAGGCCATGAAGGCGCTGCTCAGCGCGGTCACGTTGTTGCCGCTGATCTCCCCGCCCTTTACCAGCTCGATTAGCCTCTCGCTGGCTTTAGGTCCGAACGGGTACCTGCTCAAGCTTTTCCATATCCCAGATTTCCAGATATATGGATTTCTTGGAATTTGGCTGAGCGAAACGCTCACCTACTTCCCCGTCGCCTACATGGTCATCAGCGCGGTGCTGGAAACCATGAGCGCGAACTTGGACGATGCGGCCATGTCGCTCGGAGCCTCCTCGGGAAGGATCCTACGAACCGTGACAATCCCTCTGTCCATGCCCGGTATCGCCAACTCCTTTCTGTTGCTTTTCGGGTCGAGTCTCGCCGATTTCGCCACCCCTCTGATTCTCGGAGGACATCAGTTCCCGGTACTGCCGACCCAGGCTTACTTGGAAATCACCGGCATGTTCGACCTGCACAGCGGCGCGTCGCTGTCGCTCATGCTGCTCGTCCCGACACTGATTGTCTTCTGGTTACAACGCATGGTCGTCGGCGGCAAGAACTACGTCACCGTCACCGGCAAAAGCGGAGCGCAAAGCGCTTTCTGTCCCCTGCCGATTGTCGCAAAAGCGCTCATTTCCTTGGTATGCGCACTGGTGCTGGTCTTTGTGCTCTACCTATACGGAATTATTTTGGTCGGGTCCTTCGTCAGAACCTGGGGCATCACCAACACCCCTACCATGGCAAACTACCAGTACGCCTTCAAATTCGGAAGGAAAGCCATTACCGATACGCTGAAGATAGCCTTCGTCTCCACGATCCTTGGTTCGATTCTTGGCGTGGTCATCGGTTTCATTCTCCAGCGCAAGCAGTTCATCGGCCATCGTCTTCTAGAGATTGGAAGCATGCTGAACTATGCGTTGCCCGGCACCGTGGTCGGCATCGCCTACATCATCGCATTCAATAAGAAACCTTTCTTGCTGACCGGCACCATGACCATCCTAGTGGCAGCCTATGTCTTCCGCTACTATGCCACCTCGATACGCAGCGTCATGGCCAGCCTGGAACAAATCGATCCAACGCTGGAAGAAGCTTCCGCGAGTCTGGGAGCCAGCACGACAGGGACCTTCCTCCACGTCACAGTTCCTTTGGTCATTCCTGCGGTGCTGACAGGTCTGCGGTACCTGTTCATCCACTCGATGACGGCCATCAGCGCCACCATCTTCCTAGTCAGCGTCCGTTGGACGCTTCTGACCAGCAGGATTCTTGAGAGCATGACCGAACTGCAGTTCACGCAGGCCTGCGCCTTTTCCATCATCCTCATCATCATCGTGTTCATCGCCGACGGTCTGATGACCTGGGCTCTGCATATGTATTCCGTGCATTTCCTGAAAACCAAGGAGGCAACCAAATGAAAGAGCGCGCTATCGCCCTGCAACTGAGGAACGTCGTCAAAGAGTTTTCCAAGGGAGGGAAAACAGTCCGTGCCGTCGACAACATCAATCTGGATATCGAGGAAGGAGAAATGGTTTGTTTCCTAGGTCCCTCCGGATGTGGCAAGACCACAACGCTCCGCATGGTCGCAGGTTTCGAGATTCCCACAAGCGGCATGATCACCATCAAGGGCAAGGACGTGACCAACGTCCCGGTCAACAAGCGAGGCATCGGATTTGTCTTCCAAAACTACGCCTTGTTCCCCCATATGTCTGTCGCGAACAATATCGCCTATGGCCTGAAGACCAAACACGTCGACCCGATGACAATCGTCAAGAAGACGAAAGAAGCGCTCAATCTAGTCGGACTTCCCAATGTCGCTGAACGGTATCCGAGCGAGCTTTCCGGAGGCGAACAACAACGGGTCGCGCTTGCCCGTGTCCTGGTCATGGAGCCGAGCCTGTTGCTGATGGACGAGCCCCTCTCCAATCTGGACGCGAAACTGCGCATCCACATGCGGACGGAAATCCGTCACCTGCAGAAGAAGCTAGGCATCACCTGTTTGTATGTCACCCACGACCAGAGCGAGGCCCTGACCGTGGCGGACAAGATTGTCGTCATCAGAAAAGGTGTTGTCCAGCAGGTAGGTTCCCCGAGGGAAATCTACCACAATCCGGCCAATGCATTCGTCGCCGATTTTATCGGTCAGGCCAACATCCTGCCTTTGCAGGTCGTGAAGGCGGACGGGAATACGGTCACAGTAGAGCCGGCCAAGGGATACCCCTTCACTACCCGTAAGGGGATGGGCTTCTCAGGAACCCCCGATGCGGGAGACCCGGCCATCCTGGTCATCCGACCGGAGAATATCGATGTGCTTGCGGCAAACAACGAGGGA
>CAJMOS010000172.1 GCA_905215015.1 uncultured bacterium
CTGGACGTTGACGGCCGTCCCCAGCAGGCCGCGGATGTCGTTCATGGCACGGTCTTTGATGGCGCGCTCGTTGTTCCAGGAGCGGAACACGGCGCTGATGGCCTTGAAGAGCTGGTCCATCGGGTCGACGGGGAACTCCTCGCCGGTATATTTCTTGTACAGTTGCTTGTAGCGGACAATCACTTCCTGCAGGTCCTTCACGTCAAGCTCGACGTCGTAGACCTTGCGGGAAAGATCCTTCACATCCTGCAAGGCGGCCTCGAACTGGTCGTGGGGAACCCCCATGACGACGTCGCCGAACATCTGGATGAAACGACGATAGCTGTCCCAGACGAAGCGCTCGTTGCCGGTCTTGGCAATCATGCCCTCGACGGTATCCGGGTTCAGGCCAAGGTTCAGGATGGTGTCCATCATGCCCGGCATGGACTGGGCGGCGCCAGAGCGGACGGAAACCAGCAACGGGTTCTTCTTGTCGCCGAACTTGGCCCCCATCAGCTTCTCGAGTCTGGCCAGGTTCGCGAGAACCTCGTCCCTCAATCCTTCGGGGTATGCGCCCTGATGGTCGTCATAAAACTTGCAGACCTCGGTGCTGATGGTGAAACCCGGAGGCACCGGAAGCCCGATGCTGGTCATCTCGGCAAGGTTCGCGCCCTTACCGCCCAGCAAGTCTTTCATTTGCGCAGTTCCGTCGGCCTTTCCGTTGCCGAAGAAGTAGACATAACCGTGAGTCTTCACTTCCATTCTGCTAACCTACCTTCTTTCTTCAGTTCTCAAATTTCTCTTGGATTTTTACAGAAGCATCCTATGCCTTCACGTGATGCAATGTCAACGGATGTTTTGCAGTATTTCACATTTCCAGTGCTTTAAATGGCATGTTATGGGAAAATATCAAATAATGAAACACTGTTTCAATTTGCTGTGGTGAATGAAACAATGTTTTATTTTCTTTTATTCACATTAACAAATGTTTTTTTCATTTTTTCCGAACACAAAGCCATGTAAACGACATGGATGTCACGGCATGATGCACTGGCTTTTTGGCAAAAAGAAATGGACCCGCCGTTAAGCAGGTCCATACAGGCGGAACAATGTGATTCAGCGAAGATCCTGGGTCTTGATCCAGTCCTGGTCTGTGTAGGTACGGTTCTCGCCGCACATCGCCCAGATGAAGGTGTAGTTCGTCGTGCCCGCACCCGCGTGGATCGACCAGGACGGGTTGATCACCGCCTCGTCGTTGTGCATCACGATGTGCCTGGTCTCCTGCGGCTCGCCCATGAAGTGGAACACCACCTGGTCATCAGGCACGTCGAAGTAGAAGTACACCTCCATCCTCCGCTCGTGCGTGTGCGCCGGCATCGTGTTCCACACCGAACCCGGCTCCAGATGCGTCATGCCCATCGACAGCTGGCAGGTCTCCAGCACGTCCGGATGGATGTACTGGTTGATCGTCCGCAGGTTGCTGTCCTTCGCGCTGCCGGCCGGCACGTGCTTGGCCGTCCTGTACTCGATCTTCTTGTTCGGATGGTGGCAGTGCGCCGGCGTGGAGCACATGTAGAACTTCGCCGGCTGCTTCGGGTCCACGCTGGAGAAGCGCACTTCCTTTGCCCCGGAGCCGATGTAGAGGCCGTCGTACTGCACCAGGCCGTAGACCTCGCCGTCCACCTCCACCCTGCCCTCGCCGCCGATGTTGATCATGCCCAGCTCCCGTCGCTGCAGGAAGAAGTCCACCCCGAAGTCCTTCATCGGGTCGATGTGCTTCGTCAGCTCGACCTCCTCGTCGACGGGATAGGCTCCCATCGTCACGATGCGGTCGATGTGCGAGTAGACGGCGCTCACGTCGTTCTTCCTGAAGATGTTGGTGATCAGGAACTCCTTGCGCAGCTCCTCCGTCGTCATCCGCTTGAACGGTTCCTTCCCCGTCGAATATCTGATATCCATGCTGTCTCCTCATTGGAAATAATGAAACTGGATTCCAGTCTAATACGCACCACCCGTTTTGGAAAGACAAAAAAAGGCGGAACCCGCAGGCCCCGCCCCTCGTTCACGCGATATAGCCATCCAGCTTCGCGAGATTCTCCTTGCTGCGAAGCTTCTCAAGCGCCTTCTTTTCGATCTGGCGGATGCGCTCCTTGGTCAGGCCATAGCGCTCGCCAATCTGCTTCAGGCTCTGCGCCTCATGTCCGTTCAGGCCGAAACGGTTCTCGACGATGTCCCGCTCCTTGTCGTTCAAAGTAGCGAGCACCTCGTTGATCTTCTCCTTCATGGAACTCTCGACCAGCCCCTCCTCCGGAGATGCCGTCTCATCGGGGACAAAGTCGCCCACCACGTTCTGGCCGTTCCCCTTGTCGGTCACCACCGGAGCATCAAGGCTGACCATGTCCCGGCTGATGAAACGCAGGTCCTTCACATCCTGGACATCGATGCCGGTCGATTTCGCGAGGACCTCGTCGCTCGGGACGTCCCCGTTGGCGGCAAGCAGATGCTTCTCTGCCTTGTTGATCTGTTCCAGCTGCCCGACCCGGTTCATCGGAAGACGGACCGCGCGGCCCTTCTCGTTGACCGCCTTGACGATTGCCTGCCGGATCCACCAAACGGCATAGCTGATGAAGTGGTATCCACGCTCCGGCTCGAACTTCTTCGCGGCAGTCATCAAGCCGATGGAGCCTTCCTGGATCAGGTCGACCAGGGAAAGCCCGGCGCCCTGATACTTCTTGGCGATGTTGACCACGAAACGGAGGTTGCTCTCGACCAGCTTGTGCATGGCGAACTCCTCGCCGGCCTTGGCACGGGCCGCAAGGTCCTGCTCCTGCTCTTCCGTCAGCAAAGGAATCTTGCTGATTTCCTTCAGATACAGGGTAAGCAGTTGGGAATCCTCGTAACTATC
>CAJMOS010000173.1 GCA_905215015.1 uncultured bacterium
ACCGTATAGTGGCAACCAAGAAGCGGAGGTCCGCAATGACTAAAGAACAAATTCGCAATTTGGTAGGCGTGGTCGTCGTGTCGGCGGTCGTCGTCGTTGGCGCGTTCTTCTTCGGGAGCCGTCCCCAGAAGAAACAGGCTGTCGAGTCGGCGGTGCAGAACGTGACGCAGGCCGTCCAGGAAGCCAAGGTGGTTCCTGCCCCTGCGGCGCCTGCCGCTAGCGAACAACCATCTCCGGTGGTCACCACCCGCGAGGTACAGGTTGCCGGCGCGAGCGTCCAGCTTGCTTTCTCCGAGGCCAAGGGCACGGTCACCTATTCCGGGATTGACACCCAGACTGTGGACCAGTTCTTCGCCAGAGAGGTCGGAGAGATCGATGGTTTGCGCTACGAGATGGCTGGTCCGGACAAGGTCCAGGTATCCTACAACGGCTTCTCCGTGCTGGATGACCAGATTGTCGCGGACTGGCTCATCGAGGATGCCCAAACCCTGGCAAAATGACTGCCGGACGACACGAAACCAGAAGGAAAGCCGCTTCGGGAGAGGCGGCTTTCACGTCTTCCGGCAACCTTCCTAGGGCGCTCACACATGGTACTTCGATTGGTATGCCCGGTATTCCCGCACGAAAGCCGTGTCGGTCGTGCGGTATGCGCGAAGGTTCTCATGGATGTTCATGTTGTGGCGGAAGGTGTCGATGACGCAGCCGGAGATGTTCGAGCAGTGGTCGGATACCCGTTCCAGGTTGGTCAGCAGGTCCGACCAGACAAACCCTGCATCAACCGTACAATCCCCTTTCTGCAGGCGCTGGATATGCCGGGTCCGCAGCGTTTCTTTCAGGGAATCGATGACCTGCTCCAACGGCTCGGTCTTGCGTGCCGCTTGGTAATCCGCATTTGAGAAGGCTTGGTAGGAAATGGCAAGGATATCCTTTACCGCGGCGCAGAGCACGCGGAATTCTCCTGTTGCCTGTTCCGAGAAGGTGATGTGCTTGTCGACAAGCTCTTGCGCGGATTCAAGGATGTTCACGGCATGGTCGGCGATACGTTCATAATCGCCGATGATTTTCATGTATTCCGTGGCCTGCGTGCTTTCTTCGTTCCCAAGCTGAGTGGAGGTCACCTTGACCAGATAAGTGCCGAGGATGTCCTCCAAATGGTCTGTTTCGTCTTCCTTTTCCCTGATTGCCTCCGCTGCGCTCGTGTCGTAGGCGAGCACGCAATCGATGCTGGCATGCAAGGCGGAAATGGCTGTGACGGCCATGTGGTCCAGCACCTCGCGGCTTCGCTTGAGGGCAAGCGCAGGGCTTTTGAGAAGCCGTTCGTCCAAGAGCGCCGTATGCTCGGGAACCTTTGCATCGGGAATCAGCTTGCAGACAAGTTTTTCCAGAGAATCGCCGAGCGGGAACAACAGGGCTGTACAGAGCACGTTGAAAACCGAGTGGACGACGGCTATACCCGTCAAGCTGGCTGGTTTTGTCAGCAGGGCAGGGGAGAAGGCTGCTTTGATGACGCAGAAGACGGAAAGCCAGACCGTGGTGCCGATGATATTGAAACCGAGATGTACCAACGCAGCCCTTTTCGCGTTTTTCGTCGTTCCGAAAGAAGAGAGGATCGCCGTGACGCAGGTACCGATATTCTGGCCCATGATGATCGGTACCGCCGCACCATAGGTGACGGCACCCGTTGACGCAAGGGCCTGCAGGATTCCGACAGAGGCGGAGCTCGACTGGATGATGGCGGTAAGTATGGTGCCGGTCAGGACTCCAAGGACCGGATTGGTAAAGGCGATGAACAGCCGGCCGAACGCAGGTACGGTCCGTAGGCCTGCAACCGAAGCGGTCATCGTTTCCATGCCGAACATCAGTGTCGCGAACCCAAGCAGGATCATCCCGGTGTCTTTGCGCTTGCTGCTTTTGGCCATCATGTAGAAGATGATGCCGACCAGTGCGAGGATCGGGGTGAATGCGGAGGGTTTCAGAAGGCTGACAAGGAAGTTGTGGCTGTCGATGCCTGCCAGACTCAGGATCCAGGCGGTGACGGTTGTGCCGATGTTGGCACCCATGATGACATTGACCGCTTGCCGAAGGGTCATCAATCCTGAGTTGACAAAGCCGACAACCATGACGGTTGTCGCGGAGGAACTCTGTATGATCGCAGTCACGCCAATGCCGGTAAGGAGGCCCGCGAACTTGTTTGTCGTGAGACGGCCTAGCAGTTGCTTCAGGCTGTTTCCCGCGCGGCGTTCCAAAGCCTGGCCCATCAGCGTCATGCCAAACAGGAACAGGCTTAACCCTCCAACCAGATTCAATACATCAAAGAAATTCAAACGTGGTCTCCTGTATGCATGCGGGTTGATCGTACATGCCGTATTGGCAGAACATCTCATGTTGGTTTTTGATTCTTTATCGACAAAGCCACCATAACTATGCATGGATTTATGCTCTTGTACAAGCAATTAAGAAACTGGCCTGTCTCTAGATATATGCGTGTATTCACATGAAAAAGCCTGATTCGGAAAAGATGTCCTCCAACATGGAACGAGTTGGTCGTTGCTGAGGAGGAAAAAGGGGGAAGAAGGTATCTTGTTTCCGGGAAAATGCACATAAAATGATGCCGGCCTGATTGAAAGGTGCCTCTGCACATAGGTATCGGAACGATGCGGCTGTACAAAGCAGAAACATGGATGGCGTTACTTGCCATCCACCCGTACCACACCCAGTTACCGGGACATCCCCCATCAACCACCTGTTCCATTCCGACGTGCAGGCTCTAGGCGTCCCTCTCAGGGAGGACATCTGATTAGAGAAGCAATGCGACTTCGTTTTCGGACAGGCCTGTCTTCTGCATCACCTCGCTGA
>CAJMOS010000174.1 GCA_905215015.1 uncultured bacterium
TTTTTTGGTTCTATACTCGCGCTATGCGTGTTCTCGATGATTTTGTTGTCTTGGAAGGTCTGGACGGCGCGGGCACCACGACCCAGCTCCAGAAACTGGACCGGTTCCTTGCCGGGCAAGGAAAGGCGCACCTCATGCAGGCGGAACCGACCGATGGCCCGATCGGGCGTCTGGTCAGGGATATCCTCCAGCATTCATACTCGGTCCAGCCGTGGACGCTGGCAATGCTCTATGCGGCCGACCGCAACGAACATGTGGCGCGGATCGAGAAGGAAATCGCCGATGGCAGGATGGTCGTCTGCGACCGCTATCTCTACTCCTCGCTCGCCTACCAAGGGGTCACCTGCCCGTGGGATGATGTCTGGGCCCTGAACCAGCGCTATCCCCATCCCTCCACCATCCTGTATGTCGACACGCCGGTCGAGGAATGCATGAAGAGGATCATCCATCGGGGGCAACCTGCCGAGCTTTTCGAACATCAGGAATTCCTGACAAAGGTCAGAGAGGGATACGAGCGCGTCTTCTCCCAACTTCCGGCCGGGGTCAGGCTGGTCAGGCTTGACGGCGTTGCCGAGCCAGAGACGATTTTCCGCCAGATTTGCCAGGCGTTGTTCAACTAAGCAATATTTTACAATAATTGATACCAACTCAAACCAGCCAGACAGGCCGGACAGCCCATGTCCGGCCTGCTTGGTTCCAAGACCCGTAACGCTTTTCCCTTCCGCGAGATTTTCAGGGGAAATCCGCCTTTGTGGAGAATTGTGCATTTGCCCGTCTTTGGCAAAGCGTCACCTGATGAACATCGCGTCTCCATAACTGAAGAAATGATACCTCTCGTCGATGGCATGCCGGTATGCCCGGAAGATGTGCTCCTTCGTGCTGAATGCGGAAACCAGGGCGAGAAGCGTCGACTCCGGCGTATGGAAGTTGGTCAACAGCTGGTCGACCACATGGTAGGTGAAGCCAGGCCTGATGAACAGGTTGGTCCGGTTCCATCCGACATTGACCCTTCCTGTCTCCGGGTTGTAGGCCGACTCCAAGGTACGGACGCTGGTCGTGCCGGTCGCCACCACCTTTCTTCCCTCGGCCTTCGCCTGGGCGATCAGGTCGCTGGTCTGCTGGCTCACCTCGTACCGTTCCCAGTGCATCTTGTGGTCCTCGAGGTTCTCGGTACGGACCGGCAGGAAGGTGCCAGGACCGACGTGCAGGGTCACCTCGGTGATCGTGCAGCCCTTGGCCCTGACCCTGGCAAGGATCTCATCAGTGAAGTGCAGGCCGGCGGTCGGAGCGGCGACAGAGCCCTCCTCCTTCGCGTAGACGGTCTGATAGCGCTTCTCATCGGAAAAGTCGTCCTCCCGCTTGATGTAAGGAGGAAGGGGCACGTGTCCCAGTCTCTCGAAGAAGGATTCATCCAGCGGCTCGTCAAAACGCAGGGTCCTGGTGTCGTCCGGATTCTCCTCGGTGATTTCCGCATGGTAGCAAAGCGAACCATCGGCGCTTTTGAACTGGTAGCCCTTGCCCTTGTGCTGTCTCTTCAACTTGGTCGCCATCACCTTCCAGGTATGGTCGAGATTTTCTTCCAGAAAAAGGAATTCCACGGTTCCGCCAGTCTCGCTTTCTCCATAGACACGCGCCTTGCGCACCTTGGAGTTGTTGACGACAAGCAAGCTCCCCGGCTCGATATAGTCGGGAAAGTCCACCATCATGGCGTCCTCATAGGCGCCCGTCTTCCGGTCCATGACCAGCAGTCTGTCCTCGCCGCGCTGCCGGGCGGGGGTCTGGGCAATCAGCTCAGGGGGAAGGTCAAAATAAAAGTCCTTGGTCAGCATTTGAAACGGCCCCTCCAGCGGGTCGATGGGTATCCTTCATCCCAAAAAGGGCATAGGCCTTCGATGTGACGACACGCCCCTGCGGGGTTCTCTGCAGGTAGCCTTTCTGGATCAGATAAGGTTCATAGTAGTCGGAAAGCGAACTAGGTTCCTCTCCCAGAGCTACGGCAAGCGTATCCAGACCAACCGGACCGCCTTCGTAGTAGTTGATGATTGTCCTCAGGACGTTGAGGTCCTGGGCGTTCAGGCCATTGTGGTCGATGCCCATGCGTTCCAGCCCCTGGCGGACAATGTCTACGGTGACCACCCCGTCTCCAAGGACCGAGGCGAAGTCGCGCAGCCTGCGAAGCAGCCTGTTGGCGATTCTCGGCGTTCCCCTGCTGCAGTGGGCGAGCATGGCCAGCGCCTCGGGAACAATCGTCACGTCCAGCAGTTTGGCGCTGCGGCGGATGATGTCCGCCAGTTCCTGGTCGTTGTAGTAGTCCAGATGGAGCTGGATGCCGAAGCGGTTGGAAAGCGGGCGGGAGACTCCGCCTGCCTTGGTGGTCGCCCCGATCAGGGTGAATTTCGGGATGGGGATGCGCATCGTCCTCGCCGCGGGTCCTTGTCCGATCATCCAGTCGATCTCGAAATCCTCCATGGCGATATAGAGCATCTCCTCCAGCGCTGGTTTGAGGCGGTGGATCTCGTCAATGAAGAAAACCGAGTTCTCCGTGATGTTGGTAAGCACGCCGGCAAGGTCCTTCGGCTTGTCCAAGGCGGGGGCGTTGGTCATCTT
>CAJMOS010000175.1 GCA_905215015.1 uncultured bacterium
ACCTGCAGCATCTGCAGGTCCACATCTGGCAATTCTATCTGTCTCATAGTAAGCAAATTTCCGTTCAACGTAAACATCGTACGGAGTTTTGCCACGTCGACCGCTTGTCCGCTTGCACGCAGTTGCCGGACATAGCCCGAGCGGAAGATTTTTCCCAAGGCTTCCGCCTTCCCCTCGTCGTCCATCAGGATCGAGACGTCGCTGGTCATCGTCCCGTTTTCCCGGGTACAGCCGGCGGTCACCGTATCGATGCTGGACAAGAGGGCCTCGGACAGGTCCGCCTGAAGGGGAAAGAAGGTCACCGGCTTCTTGGCGTATACGCCGATCGGGCTCAGGAGGACAGAACCGACCAGCGGGTCCCAGGCCACAGGCAAAGCCCGGATCCGTTCCGCTTCGTCAAGCCAGGAGCCGTCGGTGACCAGCAACAGGTTCTTCTCCAGCAGGCCGACCGAATAGACTGCCCCCTGCCAATACCCCCCTTTCCGCTTCTCGTACCCCTCCATGGAACCCATGACGAACCCCAAGGCAATCGAAGGGAAATCCCCCTCGACCAGGATGGTTTTGGAGGCATGCTCGTCCAGCGGATAGCGGTCCTGTCCGAGGAGCAGGGAGACACGGGAGATACGGGAGATACGTCGGGAAAGGCGTTCGTCCCCCACCGCGGCCAAGACCAGATCCGGTTCCTTGCCCGCATCGACAGATACAAGCACGCTTCCCTCTTGGTACAGGGAGGCGAGCAGCGCTTCCGGCCTGCTGGCAAGCGAGGTGCGTGTGGCGCACCCCACCAGCAGACCGAAAAACAGGAACAAGAAAGAAAGCCTTCTCATGCCTTCGTGACTGCCAGCTTGACCGTCTCGTCGCCCGTCTCGACCGGCTGCGCGTCAACGCTTCCAGATGCAAGACAATCTGCGAGGGTCTCGCCCTTGATATAGTCGCCGAAAGAGTCGAAGGCCTTCCTGACCAAGTCGCCACCCTCCCAGGTGACATTGACGTGGTCGGCGACGTCAAAGCCGGAGTCTTTGCGGATGGTCTGGATCGCGCGGACGATGTCACGGGCCATGCCTTCGAGCAGCAGGCTTTCGGTGATCTTGGTATCGAAGCCGACGGTAAGCGTGCCGTCGTTCAGCACCTTGACTCCCTCCAACTCGCTGCGGCGGATGTCCAGGTCAGACGCGGCAAGCTCGATCGAGCCGCCGTCGTAGTCGACCGTCAGGCTCTTTCCACAGAGCAAGGCGTCGATCTCGTCGCTGGAAAGCGCGCTGATCTTGGCGGCCACTTCCTTCATCGACTTGCCGAGTTTCTTGCCGAGCACCTTGAAGTTGGCCTTGGCGCTGTAGCAGACCAGGCCGCTCTCATCGGCTTGCAGCTTGACCTGCTTGACGTTGAGCTCCTCGGCGATGGAGTCCTCCATCTTCTTCAGGATCGCGCGTTCCTTCTCGTCACGGTCGACCAGATAGAGGGTCGCCAGCGGCTGACGGATCTTCAGGTTGCCCTCGGCCCTGACGGTCCTGCCCAAGGCGATCGCCTTCTGGGTCAGCGCCATCTCCTCCTCCAAGGCTTCATCGCGCTGCCTGTCGTCATACACGGGGAAGTCGCAGAGGTGGATCGACTCCGGCATCGTATCGGTCTTCAGGTTGCGGTAGATGCTCTCGGTGATGAAGGGAACGACCGGGCAGATGCACTTGCAGTAGTCCATCAGCACGCGATAGAGCGTGTCGTATGCCTGCTTCTTGTCCTCATCGCTGGCGCTCTTCCAGAATCTGCGGCGACTGCGGCGGATGTACCAGTTGTTCAGGTTGTCCAGGAAGGGCACGAACTGGCTGCAGGTCTTCTGCAGGTCGTAGCTGTCGAAACCTTCGGAGACGTCCTTGATGAACTTCTCGCTGACACTGACGATCCAGCGGTCGAGCGGATTCTTCAGGTCCTCGAACCTGGTCTCGGACGGAGTGTACCCGTCGATGTTGGCGTAGGTGACGAAGAAGGTATAGGCGTTCCACAAGGGAATAAGCAGTCCCTTCAGCACGTCCTGCACCATCGAGTCGGAGAACTTGACCTCGTCGGCCTTGACGACCGCGCTGTTCAGCAAGCCGAAGCGCAACGCGTCGGCGCCATACTTCTCGATGACCAGGTTCGGGTCGGTATAGTTGTGCAGGCTCTTCGACATCTTCCTGCCATCCTCGGCGAGCACAAGGCCGCTGACAATGCAGTTGAGGAATGCCGGCGAGTCGAACAGGGCCGCGGCGATGACGGTCAGCGAGTAGAACCAGCCGCGAGTCTGGTCCAGTCCCTCGTTGATGAAGTCGGCCGGGAAGTGCTTCTCGAAGTACTCCTTGTTCTCGAACGGATAGTGCAGCTGGGCATAGGGCATGGAGCCGGACTCGAACCAGCAGTCGAGCACCTCGGGAATACGATGCATCGTGCTTCCGTCGGGAGCTTTCCAGGTCAGGTCGTCGATAAAGTGCTTGTGCAGGTCGGTCACCTTCTGCCCGCACTTCTTTTCCAGCTCCTCGATGGAACCGATTACCTCGACATACTTGCCGTTCTCGCTTCTCCAGATAGGAATC
>CAJMOS010000176.1 GCA_905215015.1 uncultured bacterium
GTCCTGCAACAGTCCGGCGTTGGACAGCTCGACGATGCCGACACGGTCAAGCATGATAATGTCGGGCATCGAATCGTAGTCACCTGCCATGGCAAACATGGAAATCTTCTGCTGCCCGTCCGCCATCGTCTTGATGGTCTCGACCTCGACATTCACTCCAGGAGCGATATCCTGGTGCCGGTCAAGCCAATCCTGGTAGTAAATCTTTCTGAATTGGGGCTGTCCGGTAGACCAGACGTGGATCGTTCCCGAGGGGAACGTCTTCTTTGCTCCGGAGGCAGAAGCCACTTTTGAGCTTTCCTGACTTCCATTCGCGAACAGCGCGCAAGCCGCCAAAAGGGCAAGTGCAATGCTCAATCCTTTTTTCATACGATTCCTCCATTGTTCACGCATGTCACCATGCGGTTGTTCACAAGTTCAATGCTTTCGCAAGGACCGCGTTAATCCTCCACGATTCGATATTCTCTGGAAGCGTGCAGTCGGCACCAAGGATGAACCGCTTCCTGCCGACCTCCTGGACGATACGCTCCGCTTCCTTCTCGATGCTGTCGTGGTCCGCCTCCACTAGGATTCCACTACGGTCGTCGAATCCACCAAGCAGTGTCTTGCCGGGAAACAGTTTCCTGCCGTCGGCAAGCTTGTAGGGACAGTCGTGGACATCCCAGTTGATGATATCGGCGTCGATTCCCTGATACATGGGCAGTCTCACCTGACCCTTGCAGATGTGCAGGATTGTCAAACCGCCACGACTCTTCACGTGCTCCACCACCTGCTTATCGAACGGCTTGACGTACTTTTCAAAGAACGGTTGCTCAAAGCGGTAAGCTTCTCCTCCGAGCGCGGCGTAGTAAATGCCGTCCATTCCCGCATCGAGCAGACGGTCACAGAGTTCGCATAGGGTATCGGCGACAACCTGAAGCCCCTTGGTCACCGAAGCAGGATCCTCCCTCAAATGGGTGGAGACCTTGTTGTTCGGATTGACGAAGTTGCCTGGAGTGTCCGTGGCGTGGTAGGCAGAAACCAGCACGCCATGCACAGTTGCGAACATGGGCAGGTCGATAGGCAGGACCTTCCTGATGGCGACGGCTTCCTCAATCAGTCCAGGATACGGTCCTTTCTCAAACGGGATACGGGTGACACGAGCCCAGTCTGAGGGTTTCTCGATGGACTCATTAATCCGGAACATGTGTTCGTTCATCACCTTGAAAATGTCGCAGGGAACTTCCCTGTAGAACGCCGCATGGGCCGCGACCGAAGCCTTTCCATATTTGTGGCGAGAATCATAGTGGTGCCAAAAGGCGCACAACACCCGGTCGATATCCTCTCCTGCCAGCACACGAGCCAGACATTCTTTCCGATCCATAGCGATAAACTCCGTGGTCTGTTCACTGATAATATCAGCATAAAGGATATTTGGGGCCTGTCAAGGAAAATCCAACACGGCTAGACTGGGTACCGCACTCCCGTCCCGTCGACCATGGCATCGTAGGCCTGCTTGACCCGTTCGTAGTTGCCGTCGCGGTCCAGAGCCAATCCCCGTCCGATTCCGCTGACCATCTCTCCGACGCCGATGGCATCCAGGTGTCTTTCCAATTCTTCCAGCAATTGGGGAGCTGAGCCCGTTTCGGTCGAGCGACCATCAAAAATGATATGAAGATAGACCTCAGAAAGTTGCTCGGCCTTCGCCATGCGACAGACAGCCAGCGCATAGTCCATGCTTCCATGGGAAGACGCATGGGATAGATAAGTAATCACGTGGAGCCTTTTTCCCTTTGTCTTGGCACGCCGGATTGCGGCGAGGATGGCAGGATTTTGGAAAAATGAACCATCAGCCAATGCCGCATCCAGCCTGATATCATCCTGTGCGACACAGCGTCCCGCGCCAAGATTGGAATGTCCCGCCTCGGAGTTCCCGGCCTTTCCTTCGCCTAGTCCGACAAACCGGCCAGAGGCTTCAAGCCTGCACCATGAGCGATGGGAAAGAAGCCAGTCCCAAAAGGGAGTGTCGGACAGGTACATCGCATCGTTCTCGTCGTAGCTCCCAATCCCCCATCCATCAAGGATGACAAGCAACACTTTTCGATTGGCTCCCCATGCCGAGCGTGCCAAGGGGGTACCCGTCATGCATGAGGGCTGCCGGAGACCCATGATGTCGAGCACCGTCGGGGCGACGTCGGCGAGGGTGCCGTCCTTCAGGGGAATGAGCTCGTTGAGATGCCGGGGATCCATGATGATGCAGGCGACCTTGTTGGTGGTATGAGCCACGTCCGGCGTTCCCTTGTCGGTGTAAAGCTTCTCGATATTGCC
>CAJMOS010000177.1 GCA_905215015.1 uncultured bacterium
AGAAACCGGCCGGACGCAAACCCGCCACCCGGCGGGGCGCAGTCGCCCACATCACCAGGAAAGGGGAATTGAAGCTGAAGGATGTAGGCAAGCGAAGGGGCTACCGCTCCCTGGCAGGGGGCTATGTGGCTTTCCTGGTGCTCGGGGTGGTGGTTGTGTTCCTTGGCATGCTGGTGTATCTGAAAGGCTACCAGGCATTGACACGGTTGCCGAAGCATGCCGTGGAAAAGGTTTCCCAACTGGTCCAGCCCGATGCAAAGCTTGTCACCGTACAGATCGAGAGTGGCATGAGCGCCAGCCAGGTGGCGCGTCTCTTGCAAGAGCATGGGGTGGTGGAGGACACGGATGAGCTATTGGCTTTCCTGCAGGACCATGGCCTCGCCACCAAAGTGCAGAAAGGGACATACCAGTTCCGTGGCCGGCCCACCATCGAGCAGGTCGCCCAGGCGATTACCCGTGGCGCCCCTGCCGCCCTGTCCGTCATCCAGGCAGGTTGGACGCTGAACCAGGTGGACGGGTATCTGGCACAGCGGGGCTATGCCCGGGAGGGGCAGTTCCTTGACGCAGCCAAAGCGGTGGCCGCGGAGTATGGCCTTTCCTTCACCGAGGGGTGGTTCCTCTCGGGAAGCTATGGGGTGACCGGGGCCCAGAGTCTGGCCGAGGCGATGCATCGGAGTGCGGTCGACGCCATTTACCAGTTCATCGAGGAGCCCCCTGTCCACCGCTGGGGGGTCGAGGCGGTGCTCATCGTCGCCAGCCTGGTCCAGGCCGAGACCCAGAACGTGGAGGAGATGCCTCTGATTGCCGGCATCATCTACAACCGGCTGGAGGAGCACATGCCCCTGGGCATCGATGCGACGACCCGTTATGAGCTGGACGACTGGACGCATCAGATTCCGCAGGAAACCTATGAGCGGGACACTCCCTACAACACACGAAGGAAGCCGGGTCTTCCCCCAAGCGGCATCAGCTGTCCCTCGCTGGAAGCCGTCACCGCCGCCTGCATCCCGCTGAAAACTGAAGCGTTGTACTATCTCCACGGAAAGGACGGCCGCATCCATACGGCCACCGATTACGAGGGGCACAAGAAAAATATCGAGCGGTATTTGTGAGGTAAACGATGGCATTGCTATTGCGGTCGGTGCATGTCTATGCACCCGAGGATACAGGAATCCAGGATATCCTGGTTGTAGGAGAACGGATTGTCGCCATGGGAAAGAAGCTCGAGGTGGTCCTGCCCGGGCTTGAGGCCATCGACATGCAGGGAGCGGCCGTGATTCCCGGCCTGATCGACCAGCATGTCCATATCATCGGTGGAGGCGGCGAGGATGGCTGTGCCAGCCGTGTTCCGCCATTGGAGTTCAGCGACTGCGCAAGAGCTGGCGTCACCAGCCTGGTCGGTACCCTTGGCACGGATAGCCACACCCGCACGGTCAGGGACTTGCTTGCGAAGACGATGGGTCTTTCCCACGATGGAGTAACTGCCCATTGTCTGACCGGGGCCTACGAGTTTCCCTCGCCGACCCTGACGGGGAATGTCGCCGACGACTTGGTCTTCTGCGGGCCGATCATCGGCTGCAAGCTCGCCATTAGCGACCATCGCTGTTCCTGCCCGACGACCGAGGAGATCATCCGGCTTGCCAGCCAGGTCAGGCTTGGTGGTCTCATCGGCGGCAAGGTGGGGGAGCTGCACATTCATGTCGGGGCCGACGAGCGCGGTATCGAGCAGCTCTTCGAGATCCAGCGGCGGACGATCCTGCCGGTGTCCCAGTTCCGTCCGACCCATATGGGACGGCACCTCGAGCAGGGACAGAAGTGGTGCGAGATGGGCGGCTACACCGATATCACCAGCGGGGAGAAGAGCGCCGATGCGATCGTCACCCTGCTGTCCCGCCTGGATCCTTCCAAGTGGGCTCTTGTCACCATGAGCAGCGACAGCAACGGTTCTTTCCCCAAGTGGAACGACAAGCGTGAGATCATCGGTATGGATCGCGGCCGCATGACCAGCCTGCTGGAGACGATGCGCGGCGCGGTGGAAAAGGGCCTTTCCTTCGAGACCGCGATCAGTCTTTCGACCAGCCATGTGGCGGACGCCCTGAAGTTCAAGAACCAGGGACGCATCCAGCCTGGCTGCATGGCCGACCTGACTTTCCTGAAGGATTGGAAGGCATACTCGGTCATGGCCAAGGGCCAGTGGCTGATGCAAAAAGGTAACTTGTTGAGGAAAGGAATGTTTGGAGATTAGAGTTGCCATGTTTCTGAAGAATA
>CAJMOS010000178.1 GCA_905215015.1 uncultured bacterium
CCCTTCCGCTGGCCGCCCGGAGATTTCTTGCGTTTGCCCGTTTCCGCCTGCCGTCGCTGGTCAGGACGCTGGGGCTTGAGGCGTGACTACTTTTTCTTGCCGAGGAAGCTCTGCAGCACGTCGAAGGCGGCCATCGAGTCCTCGCGCCCGATGACGAAGGTCAGTTCGTTCATCGTGCTGACGATCTCGATCACGTTGACTTCCTCCCAGGCCAGGCGGCGTACCGCCTCGTAGACGATGCCGGGGGTCTGCAGGAAGTCTCCGGTGAAGACCAGGGTCAGCGCGACCAGGTCGTCCATCTGGTGGAGCACTTCCTCGCCCTTGACCAGCTCCTCGACCATCGGGCGGTACTTCTCGCTGACAGCCAGCGAAATCTCGTGGTTGCCTAGGGAGATGTTGAGGAAATCCCCCTGTTCCGGGCTGACACGGCCATAGAGGTCGCCGATCCGGCTGATGAAGCGGTCGTTGCGCACCAGGTTGACGTCGAAGATGTTGGTCTTCATCACGATCTGGTAGTCGACATTGACCTGCTGCTCCGCAAGTTCCCGCTTTTTCAGTTCGTCCCCGTACCTGCGCAGCGCCATGACGATGGCGGAGCTCCGCACCGGACTGCCGGTCATCTTCTCGACATCCGGCTGGATTTTCTCGGCGTAGTTGCTGTACGAGAGGATTCCCTGCACCAGCATCTCATGAATGAACGGACTCCGGTCCACGATACGCTTGACGTTGCCTGCTACCGATCCTGCCACGGCGCACCTCCAATCGTTGTTATCATACGCACATTTCAAAGTCATATGCAACACAATTTGGTGGAAACGAAACAAATCGAGGATTCTTTGTGCCGATATCAACGGAAATCCGGATTATGCTGGTGTTCTGCCGGCCCCTCTGTGCTATAGTGGTGGCATGCGATGCCCTCATTGTGGAAAAAACGACGACAAGGTCCTGGAGAGCCGGACCAACCACGCCGGTACGATCATCCGCCGCAGGCGCGAGTGCCTGGCGTGCGGCTACCGTTTCACCAGTTACGAGAAGACCGAGGACAAGCCGCTGATGGTGATCAAGCGCAGCGGCCGCCGCGAGCCTTTCGACGAGGCCAAGCTGGAGCGGTCGATCACCGTCTGCACCGAGAAGCTTCCCGTCTCGCAGGTCCAGATCGAGCAGATTGTCGACGAGGTCGAGGCCAGTCTGAACCTGAAGGCCGGAACCACCCGGGAAATCACCTCGAAGGCGATCGGCGACGAGACGCTCAGGGCGCTGAGGAAGTTCAACGAGGTGGCCTATGTGCGCTTCGCCGCCGTCTACCGCGCCTACACCAGCCTTGACCAGTTCATCCATGAAATCGAGAGCCTGGCCCACTCCAGCTGAGACCAGCTTCTTGACAAGGCCTCCGTTTCTCCAATAAGGTACTGGACAAGACAAGGACGTCTGGGACTACCCGGGCGTCCTTGTCTTGTTTGTACCTGCTTCTGAGGAGGAACTGCATGTTTGAAACGTTGCCACTTGACTGGAACCATCTCGGTTTCGACTACCACCCCACCCCTTGGCGCTATGTCGCCCATTACCAGGATGGAGCCTGGGACGAAGGAGCGATGAGCCAGGACCCGGTCATCGCGCTGAGCGAGTGCTCCGAGGTCCTGCACTACTGCCAGACCGGTTTCGAGGGATTGAAGGCCTACCGCACAGAGGATGGGAGGCTCCTCACCTTCCGCCCCGACCTGAACGCCGAGCGCCTGGGCCAGACGGCAAGGCAGCTGATGATGCCGGTCTTCCCTGCCGACCGCTTCCTTTCCGCCATGGAGGCTGTGGTCCGCGCCAACCAGGAATATGTCCCCCCCTACGGCAGCGAAGCCACCTTCTACATGCGCCCGATGCTCTTCGGCAGCGGCATCAAGCTGGGAGTCGGTCCCGCGTCCAGCTACGAGTTCCGTCTTTTCGGCACCCCGGTGGGGCCGTATTTCAAGAACGGGATCAAGCCGATCCGCCTGATGGTCAGCG
>CAJMOS010000179.1 GCA_905215015.1 uncultured bacterium
CCCAGGAAACTGGGACAGGTAACGGGAAGCAAGTACCAGCACCGCATGCCCGCTTCGTCTGATCGACTCGGCAAGCTGCTCCCTCCAGTCCCGGTCCAGGTCATCAAAGCTCTCGTCCAAAATCCAGAGCTTTGGGTCCAACATCTCTTCCACCGCGACAAGCACCCGCTTGCGCTCGCCACCGGAAAGCTGGGTCTCGCTCACCTTGCGATACTTCTCAAGCCCCCAGCGCTTCAGCGCCTGGTCGACACGCTGGCGCATCTCCTGCCGCTCGACTCCCATGGATTCCAAAGGAAAGGCAAGCTCGTCCTCCACCGTGGAAGCTATGAACTGCTCCTGGGGGTTCTGGCTGACGTAGCCGACCTCTTCGACCAAATCCCATGGCTCGCATTCCAAGAGGTTCTTCCCGTCCAGAGTCAAAGATCCCGTGATCGGACCGCCAAGGTATTTCGGGGTCAGGCCGGAAAGGATGCGGGCCAACGTGGACTTTCCTGCATCGAATGGACCGAGCACCAGCACTTTCCGCCCCATGGGAACAGAAAGGTCAAGGTGGTCGAGCACCTGGCGGGAAGGCTTTCCCGTATAGCTTTGGTAGGAATAACCGAGGTCGCGGACCTCGAGCAAATCAGCCATGGAGTTTCACGATCTTGTCGTGTTCGGCGACGACTTCGTCCTGCACGAGGGAATGGATCGCTTTCCGTTGCTCGTCAGTCATCGACGAGGTGTCGACCGGCCTGCCGATCGAGACATACACATGCGTATGCCACTTCCTGCGCGACTCGAGCGAAGTACGGGTACCCTCGATGGCAATAGGGACAACCACCGCTTTGCTTCTCGTGGCGAGATTGAAACTCCCCGCCTTGAATTCGGCGATTTTGCCGGTCCTGCTTCGCGTTCCCTCGGGGAAAATCAGCATGGGAATGCCTTTTTCCACGTTGGCGACCCCGTCCAGAATCGCCTTGATCGAGGACCGGACGCTCTTGCGGTCGATAAAGACACAGCCAAGCACCTTGCACCACCAATTGATGACGGGGACCTTCTTGATCTCCACTTTGGTGATTACGCCAGGCTCGCGCCTGACCGCGGAGAAAATGGCGGGCAGGTCGAGCAGGCTCTGATGGTTGGCGATATAGCAAATCCGCTCTCCGGACGGAAGGTTTTCCCTTCCCATGACGTGATAGGAGATGCCAAGGCACACGAAGAAGGCGCCACTCATGAATCTGAGCCAATGGTCACGCCACCAGACGGCTGCGCGTTTTCCACCCAAAAGGCTGAGGATGGCATAGGGGAGGAAGACCAGCACGATGTTGCTGACAAGCAGGGGTGCGAGCACGACCGCCCCAAGACAGATTCTGAGCTTCGCCAACATGGTCATTTGTCCTCTTGTTTCTTCTTCCTGCCGAACAGCCAGGAGAAGAATCCCTTTTTCTGCTTCGGGGGAAGCGGCTGCTCCGCGTTCGGCATGACCACCGGCTTCTTTGCCTGCTTTGGCTGCTCGCCCTTCTGAGGACGGCGCCTCGGCTGGATTTTCTGCTCGGCGTTCATCGGCTGGTTCTCTTCCTGGTATTCCTGCTTGTAGTAGGCGAGGCGCTGCTCAAGCGGCATATTCTGGATTTCGGCATAACTCTTGCGCGGATGCCCTGCGACGGGTCGCGGCCTGCGCTCTCCCTTCGGAGCGTCGTTTCTGCGTCTCTCTCCCCTACGGGCGGAGGAACGCTCTCCACTGCGGCCTCTGGAGGAAGGTCGGCCACCTCTTCCACGGCCGCGATATCCTTCCTCGCGATCTGCGCTGTTATCGGTTTAC
>CAJMOS010000180.1 GCA_905215015.1 uncultured bacterium
GCCGATCCGTGGAGCGAGGATTCTTCCCTGAAAGGGTTCAAGATGTTCATCGCCCACCGTTTTGAGCTTCGCCTGTGGAATGACAAGATCGGCTTTGCCGTGACCGAGGGCATCATGTACCAGCCGGAAAACCATGTGTTTGATTTCCGCATTCTGAACCCATTCACCTTCTACCACAACTATTACATCAATTCCGATGCGAATTCCATTCTCCAGCTCGATCTGGACTGGGCTGTTGCTCCAGGGTGGAACCTGTACTATCAGATGGCCATTGACGAGATGCGCTTCGTCATCTCCGAGAGCGCGTCTTCACCGTCGGTCCATCCTGATGCCTTCGGATTCATTTTCGGTGCGAAAAACATCATTCCAACCGATAAGGGAATTTGGAAGAACACCGTAGAGTTTGCGTATACGTATCCGTATTTGTATCTTCGCAGGCAGGAAAGCGGGGCTTCCAACCCTGCCAGCGAGGCGGATGCCGACAAGTACGACAACTTGAACTTCATCATCGCCATCCGGCGGTGGGTTGACGGCAGCATCAATTACGACTATCAGTTCATGGGATATCCCTATGGGGGAGATTCCATCGTGTTCCAGTTGACCAGCAAGTTCACGGTTCCCGGAAACTGGTCCGCGATGGTCCGCTTGTTCTATCTGGTCCATGGGGACAAGTGGATGGAAGGGGAGAACCTGACGGTGGAGAACAGCTACTGGTGGAAGGGGCAGGATGCCTACCATACCCACACCCCGTCCGGTGGTTTCTGGAATGCGACGCGCCGTTTGGTGCTGGGTTTCAACGGCCAGAGGCAATGGACCGAGAAGTGGAAGACCTATGGCGAGCTTGATTGCATGCACGTCTTCAACAAAGATGGGGTTTTCGGCAATGATGGTTGGGATGTACAATGTGGGCTAGGTGCGTCCTATAGCATCTTCTGAGGAGTCCTATGTACGTTGTCCTATTGTCCGGTGGAAGTGGAAAGCGCCTCTGGCCGCTTTCCAATGATCTCAGGTCGAAGCAATATATCAAACTGCTTCCCGATCCGTATGATCCGACCAGACAGGTATCGATGGTCCAGCGGGTCTGGAAGCAACTGGAAAAGGCCGGCCTCGCAGGGAATGCGTTGGTTTGTGCCGGACGCAGCCAGCAGGAAATCCTGCAGGCCGAGCTTGGCGACGTGCCTCTTGCCATGGAACCGGAGCGGAGGGACACGTTTCCCGCCGTCGCGCTTTCCTGCGCATACCTTGTCTCGAAGATGGGAGCGAAGGCCGATGACGTGGTCTGCTTTATCCCTGTCGACCCGTATGTGGATGACGTCTATTTCGAGACGCTGAAAAAGTTGGAACAGGTGGTCAAGGCCACCGGTTCCGACATTGTCCTGATGGGGGCGGAGCCGACGTATCCTTCAACAAAATATGGATACATCCTGCCTGCCCAGACTCATGAAGGATACATTGATGTGGCTGGTTTCAAGGAAAAACCCGAGGAACCGGTCGCCGTGGAGTTGCTCAAGAAGGGTGCCCTTTGGAACTGTGGCGTCTTCTGTTTCCGGGTTGGATTGATTCTGGAAAAGCTGAAGGGGTATGATGCGCCAACCACCTACCATGAGCTGTTTGACGCCTATGGCAAGCTTCCCAAGAGAAGCTTCGACTACGAAGTGCTTGAATCGGCGAAGAATTTGAAGGCAGTGCCATTTGGAGGCATGTGGAAGGACCTGGGAACCTGGAACACGCTGACTGACGAGA
>CAJMOS010000181.1 GCA_905215015.1 uncultured bacterium
AGGAACGGCATCCATATCATTGATTTGCAGAAGACTTCCGCATGTCTCGTTACCGCGTATGACGCGATCCGCCAGATCGTCAAGTCCGGCAAGCAGATCCTGTTCGTCGGGACCAAGAAGCAGGCACAGCAGACCATCGCCGAGCAGGCGCAGCGCTGCGGCATGCCGTACGTGAACAACCGCTGGCTTGGCGGCATGCTCACCAACTTCGCCACCATCAAGAAATCCATCGCGACCCTGAAGAAGATCGAGAAGATGGAGGTCGACGGCACCTTCGACTCCCTGACCAAGAAGGAAGCGGCCCTGCTGACCAAGCAGAAGGAAAAGCTGAACAAGAACTTCGCCGGCATCAAGGACATGAAGGAGCTTCCGGGCGCCCTGTTCATCATCGATACCAAGAAGGAGGCGATCGCTGTCGGCGAGGCCAAGAGGCTTGGCATCCCCACCATCGCTGTGGTCGATACCAACTGCGACCCGACCGACATCACCTACCCGATTCCCGGCAACGATGACGCCATCCGCGCCATCAGCCTGTTCGTCGAGATCATCGCCAACGCCGTCATCGACGCCGACAACGAGCAGGGCATCCAGATTGTCGAGAGCCTCGACGACGAGGACGCCGAAGCCGCTCCCGCCGCCGACACCAAGGAAGAGGCCGACACGGTCTACGACAGCACCAACGCTACCGACCTCTCCAAGTTCGAGCCCGAGGAAGAGAAGAACGAGGATGACGCCGCTTCCAAGGAAGCCGACGTCGATGATGACAAGCTGTACGACAAGGAGTGAGTTATGGCAACGATTACCGCACAGATGGTGAAGCAGCTCCGCGAGGCTACCGGGGCAGGCATGATGGACTGCAAGAACGCCCTCGTGAAGGCCAACGGCGATTTCGCCGAGGCTGACAAGATCCTGAAGGAGATGGGCAAGGCCGCCGTGGCCAAGCGCCAGGACCGCCCCACGGAGAATGGCAGGATCTCGATCAAGCAGAACGGCAAGGCCGTCGCCATGGTTTCCGTCTCCTGCGAGACCGATTTCGTCTCCTCCAACGAGAAGTTCGCCACCCTCGGCAACGAGTTGTGCGACATGGTGCTGGCCAACGGCTACACCGAGCCCAACGACGCGCTGACCGCCAAGGTCAACGAGGCCATCGCCATCATCAAGGAGAACATGGCCGTCCGCAACGTCTACTACAAGACGCTTGCCGACAACCAATACGCCGCCACCTATATCCATGGTGATGGCGCCATGGGTGTCGTGGTCGTCTTCCAGTCGGACAACGCCGAGGCTTTCCAGAAGGATGCCGTGAAGGAGTTCACCAACGACGTCGCCCTGCATGTCGCCGCGTTCACCCCGAGCCACCTTTCCATGAAGGACGTCCCGGAGCAGTACGTCAACGAGCAGCTGGAGATTTTCCGCGCCCAGGTCAAGGACATGGACAAGCCGGAGAAGGTCAAGGAAGGCATCGTCCGCGGCAAGCTGAACAAGCACCTCGGCGAGATTTGCCTGCTGAGCCAGAACTTTGTCAAGGACGAGACCATGTCCGTCGAGAAGAAGATGGCCGCCGTCTCCAAGGAGAATGGCTGCAAGCTTTCAATCGTCGACTACAAGTTCTTCGTCGCCGGAACCAAATAACACCTGAAGGGCCGGACCTCAAGTCCGGCCTTTCTTCTCAAAAAAAGGAAGCAAGCAAC
>CAJMOS010000182.1 GCA_905215015.1 uncultured bacterium
CTGGTCCGCCGCCATCCCCACGTCTTCTCGAACACCTCCCACGCCACCACGCCGGAGGAGGTGCTCGACCAGTGGAACAAGATCAAGGAGAACGTCGAAGGACGCAAGCCCGCCTCCGACAACTTCTTCAGCAAGGTGCCCGATTCCCTCCCCCCGCTTGAGCGCGCCAAGGAAATCTCCAGAAAAGCCGCCAAGGTGGGCTTCGACTGGCCCGACAAGCAGGGAGTGATCGACAAGGTCTGCGAGGAGCTGGACGAGGTGATCGAGGCCGACACCGCCTTGGACCGCGTCCCCGACGAGGTCGAGCTGGAAGTCGGCGACCTGCTCTTTGCCGTCATCAACTATGCCAGGCACCTGGGGGTCAACCCTTCCACAGCATTGCACCGTGCCAACCGCAAGTTCGAGGAGCGGTTCAACAAGGTCGACAAGCTCAGTCAGGAGCGGAAGATTCCTCTGGACAAGGAGCACGTGGAGGAGATGAACGACCTGTGGGACGAGGTCAAGGCGCAGGAGCCGAAACGACCCGGCCACAAGGAGCCGTCCACCTACTGACAGGAAGGACCGCCCCAACCGGAGCGGTCCTTGCACGCCACATGCCTTCGCCTGCTTAGGCGTCGGGGTACTTCTTGCGGAAGAAGGAAAGATAGTCCTCGTCCCAGCCGCCGGCAAAAATCTTGATGCGGGTGATGGAGATGTCGCTTGCGACCTTGAACTTGTCCACATCCTTGCCGAAGACGCTTTTGACCAGGTTGGTCTCTCCCGGCGTCCTCACCATCCACAGCCCTTCGCCCGCTTTGGCCGCGAATCCGCTTTTGGCAAGCGCGCCCTCATAGGGCTCCTTCCCGAAGGTATCCACCTGATAGAGCGAGCCGGTCATGTACGGGGCTAGCGATTCCTTTCTCCCCGTCTTGGTGTCGGGCGGAATGATGAAGGCGTCAAGCAACGCATACCCCTCGTTCAGGACACGTTGCAGCCTCTCTCTCATCTCCTCGGCGCCCTGCCCGTCGGCCACGCCGATTTCCGCCATCATCACCTCTTCCTCGCCCCTGAAGCCAAGGGAAAGCGGGTTGACGAACTCCATGCGCGGCTTCGGATTGAAGCCTTGGGTGAACTGGATGGCCAAGCCGCTGCGCTGGAACGCCATCTCCCAGTTCCGCATGGCGTTGATGTGGCTGATGTACAAGGCCCTGCCGTCCCTCCGGTAGGTGAAGACCACCTGCCTGACAGGAAGCGCGGGAAGCGCGCGCTTCGGCAGGAGCCTGATGTCCTGGCTCTTCTCGTCCTGGACAGGGAAGCGCTTGCTGCAGGCACCGCATTGGTGCTGGCAGTCCAGATCGCAACGGACCGTCATGAGCCGTTCTTTCGCCTTCAGGTACTCGTTTTTCAGGTAAGGCTTCCCAACCCTGAGCGAGACGCTGTCCCAGGGAAGCGGCTCATCCACGTCGAAGCCCCCGCAGATTTTCTCGTCAACCGGGAAACCCGCTTCGGCAATCGCTTCCCTCCAGCCATCCTTGTTCAGATACTCGTCCCAGGCGTCCAGACGGCACCCCTTGCGGTAGGCGCCCTCGATGACATCCGCATAGCGGCCGTCCCCCCTGCTGACCAGGCCTTCGATG
>CAJMOS010000183.1 GCA_905215015.1 uncultured bacterium
CGCTGACCATCAGGCGGATCGGCTTGATCCCGTTCTTGAAATACGGCCCCACCGGAGTGGTGAATACGCGGAACTGGTACTCCGGGGCGGGGGCGACGCCGATCATCTCGCCGCTGCCGAACATGACCGGACGGACATACAAGGAGGCGCCGCTGCCATACGGGGGGACCCAGGCCCAGTTTGCCCTGATGGTATCCTCGATTGCCTTGATGAACTTCTCCTTCGGATAGAGCGGCATCATCAGCTGCTTGCAGGTATTCTCGAAGCGCTCGGCATTCAAGTCGGGACGGAACGTGACAGTCCTTCCGTCCTCGGTGGTATAGGCTTTCATGCCCTCGAAGCCGGACTGAGAGTACTGAAGGACGTCAGCACACTCGTTGAGGACGACATTCGGATCTCTGGTCAGGGTGCCATCATCCCACTTGCCATTTTTCCAGTTGGTGACAAAACGATAGTCCGTGGGTTGATAGACGAATTTCAGGTTCGCCCAATCAAGTTGCTTTTTTTCCATACTACACTTCCTCAATCTAGATGTTGCATCGAAGTATAGCGATGGGACCAAGTTTATTCAATAAACAGACGAAATATGCAAAAAGGATGCAGCATGTTTACAAACCAGGCAGGGGAAGATCCTCTCGGTCACAACGCTAGGACCGTCAACTCGTCCTTGATCTTCTGCATCGCCAGATCCACCTTGGCGATGGCGTCGGCGCAGTTCTTCAACGCCTCAGCCACCTCTGGATCCTCGAAATCCTGCTTGTAGCAGAGCTTGTGCTCGTTGCTCGCCCAGAGGTCCATGGCAAGCGTCCGGAACTGCACCTCGACCGGCAACTCGTAGCGCTTGGTGGACAGGTAGACAGGCACCTGGATGATCAGGTGCAGGGAACGGTATCCGCTGGCCTTGGGCTGCTTGATGTAGTCTTTCTCGGCCACCAGGATGACGTCATCCTGCTTGAGCAGATAGTCCCTGAGCAGATACAGGTCGTCAAGGAAGGAACAGACCACCCGCAGGCCTGCGACATCGGTCAGTTCCCCGATGCTCTGGATGGTCAGGGGGAGATGCCTGCGCTCAAGCTTCTTGATGATGGACAAGGGTTCCTTCAACCGGCAGTGGATCGCTTCGATCGGGTTGAGCCTACGCTCTTCCTGGGTAAGTTCGATATTGAGGATATCCAGCTTGGTTTTCACCGTCAGCATCGCTGCGTTGTAGCACATCATCAGATGCTGGAAGTCCTCGAGATTCTCGAGAATCGCGATGGCGTTTTCCTGTAATTCTTCGGCGGACAACTTTCTACTCCACTATGGCATGTACAACATCTTGGAAACGGTAATGGAACCAGCATGCCGGATACCCTCAACCATCAGCCAGATGATCGGGAAAAGAGGGACACTGCCTGCATACCACTTCACGCGGCTGATTGTCCAACTACCTGTTCCAAGCCAATGATACTGATGAAATGCACCGCGCGCAAGTAAAGAAACATGAAGAGGAGCAGCCCATATAACCGGATAGGATGGTACTGGCATTCCTCTCCAACCTGGCTATCCCGCAAACTTCTGGTTTGGACAAAAGAAAAGGCGTG
>CAJMOS010000184.1 GCA_905215015.1 uncultured bacterium
ACAAGACTCTCCCTTTTGGCGCACTCTGTCAGTTCTCGGCACCTTCCCTAATGGATTCCTTTTGGTTCTTCCTGTATAACGTGGGGTATGAAGTACGTACATTTTCTTCGCAGGGACAGAGCCTGGGAGGGCTACGGCGTTCTCGATGGAGAGACGATCCATGTCCTGGACGGCTCCTATTTCGGCACCCATCACCAGACGGGTGAAATGATCGACCTTTCCAAGGTGTCTCTGCTGGCCCCCTGCCGCTTCACCAAAGCGGTCTGCGTCGGCCTGAACTACCGCGACCACGCCGTGGAGTTCAAGCTCCCGATTCCCGAGAAGCCCATGTTGTTCATGAAGCCGTCGACCTCGCTTCTCGATCCATATGCCGACATCCACTACCCGACAGGCATGACCAGCCATCTGGACTACGAAGGCGAGCTTGCCGTCGTCATCGGAAGGAAGGCAAAGGATGTCGACGCCAAGGACTGGAAGGAGTATGTGCTGGGCTATACCATCGCCAACGATGTGACGGCCCGGGATCTGCAACCGAAGACCGGACAATGGACGGTAGCCAAAGGCTTCGACACCTTCTGTCCGCTCGGCCCGGTCATCGAGACCGATCTGGATCCCGCGAACCTTGACCTCTGCACAAGGGTCAACGGGGAGGTGAAACAGCACTCCAACACGAAGAACCTGATCTTCGACGTACCCTACCTCGTCAGCTATATCAGCCATGTCATGACGCTGCTGCCGGGCGACATCATCTCCACCGGCACCCCGAGCGGCATCAGCAAGCTGGACCATGGGGACGAAGTGGCCATCACCATCGAGAACATCGGGACACTTTCCAACAGAGTCGACTGAACATGACCAGCCTGTCCCTGCATAGACGCCCGCACAAGATCTACGCCCCGGTATCGATCACCGAAGGCTCGATACCGCGCGCGATCCTGTATTTCTATTTTCCCATCCTGTTCGGGTCCTTCTTCCAGCAGTTGTACAACGCCACCGACGCCATCATCGTCGGCAAGTTCGTCGGAACCCAGGCGCTCGCCTCGGTGGGAGGGGGGACCAGCACCTTCGTCAACCTGCTCGTCGGATTCTTCGTGGGCATGTCCAACGGGGCAAGCGTCGTCATCAGCCAGCAATTCGGCGCCAAGAAAAAGGAAATCATCCACCGGGCCATCGAGACCGCCATGAGCATGGCGATCCTCAGTGGCGTCATCGTCATGGTTCTCGGACTGATGGTGAGCCGCTGGGCCATGCAGGCCATCGGCACTCCGAAGGAAATCATGGACCTCTCGGTCACCTACCTGCACATCTTCTTCCTCGGAACCATCAGCCAGCTGGTCTACAACATGGGTTCCGGCATCCTGTGGCGTTGGAGCAAATCCAGGCGGACGCGGGCCTG
>CAJMOS010000185.1 GCA_905215015.1 uncultured bacterium
GAGGTCCAGCATGCAGAAACAACAGCGTGAGGGCTCGGCCTTGACCGGGCTCTGGGTGGTATTCCGCAAGGAACTTGAGGATTTCACCGGCACCATCAAGCTGATGGTGCTGGCGGTATTGATTCTCCTGACCGCCGCGGCAAGCGTGAGTACCGCAGCCGTGACGCTGAAAAACTATGTGGAGGAGGACCAGTTCCTGCTCCTCTCGCTTTTCACGCTGTCAGGCAGCTCGGTTCCCTCGTTCCTGAGCTTCATGTCGTTCCTCGTGCCGCTGACCGCCATAGCCCTCGGCTTTGACGCCGTCAACAGCGAGTTCCAGAACCGGACGATGGGAAGGATCCTCTCCCAGCCGATCTACCGGGATGTACTGCTCTTCGGCAAGGCGTTGGGTGCTCTGGCCGCCATGGCGCTGATCCTGCTGGTGCTCTGGCTTTTGGTGCTGGGTTGTGGCATGTGGTTCCTCGGCGTAGCCCCGACAGGCGAGCAGATCGGAAGGGCGTTCGTCTTCTATCTGATCACCCTGCTGTATGGAGCGCTGTGGTTCACCATCGCGATGGTCTGCTCGATCATCACGAACAACGCCGCCGCGTCAGCCCTGATCTCCATCGCCATCTGGCTTTTCACCATGATCTTCTGGCCGATCATCGCCCAGGTGCTCGCAAGCGCCATCGGCGGAGATGACGCCTATCTGGGGGCGACCATGCAGGTCAACCTCGCGCGCATCTCCCCCTTCGTGCTCTACAGCCAGGCCTCCATCGCCATCCTGAACCCGACGACACGCTCGCTCGGCGTCGTCCTGTTCTACCAGATGGACGGTGCTCTTGGAGGAAGCCCCCTTCCCTTCTGGCAGAGCTTCCTGCTGGTGCTGCCGCACATGGCCGCCTTCGTGGCAAGCGCCATCGTCTGGTTCATCATCGGTTACCGGCTCTTCCTCAGACGGGAAATCCGCATGTGACATCTAGCCGCCTGCCCAAACCGGACAGGCGGCATTCTTGTCCCGTCCGCCCAAGGAATCCATACCGGGCAAATGCCTTCGCGATGCCGTCTTTTCTTTTTGATGGTCGCGGGATGAAGCCAAAGATGGCAGTAGCCCGCAGAATGCTGATTTGAACCAATCTTTATTGGCAGCCAGACAAATGGGAAGGCTTGCCTCGGTTCCCTTCAGGCCAGCAACTCTTCCTTCCACTCCTGCACGGTGTGTCCGGTAGAGGAGAAGGCGATGCCAAGCAGATGGACCGTCTTTCCCTTCTCCAGGCGGAACTTGTCGGCATAGCGTTTGTCCTTGATCTGA